>JAFUJU010000075.1 GCA_017468055.1 Elusimicrobiaceae bacterium | reverse complement strand
TGGACGATATTTATCATAAACTCGTTTTTGACGGAAAAATCTGTCCCAATCCATACGATTATAGTACCAAAGGCCAAAACTTGGTGATCGCAAACGGAGTTTCCAAGCTGTATGGTCTGACGGGGCTGCGTATCGGGTGGGCTGTGTCGGAAAACAGGTCCTTAATTAGTGCCATGGGTCGTATGCAAGCCCAAAGTACCTCCTGCAACAGTGATTTATCCGAGGCCGCAGCCACGGCCGCGTTATTAGGCGATCAAGGCTGCATTAAGGACCTGTGTTCTTTATTGCAACACAATAGAGATGTGCTGCTGGCAGAGCTGAAGCAAATTCCTCATTTGAAAATCTATCAGCCGCAGGGCACTTTCTATTCGTTTGCCGATTTTAGCTACTATAATCCTGATTCACAGGCACTGGCTCAGTATCTGTTGGAAAAGGCTTTGGTGGCTGTAGTGCCTGGGGTCGCCTTCGGTATAGACGGACACTTGCGCATTAGTTTCTGCGCCTCCCAAGACAGTATTGTGGAGGGGGTAAGAAGGATCAAAAAGGCACTTGAAAATCTGTCGTTAAAGGAAGACTAAACATTATGAATACAAAAAACGCTAAACCGGATTTTTTTAAACCGGAATACGGGCTGGAAAATGCCGGCCTGAAAACCAGCAAGACCGTGTATTGGAACTATTCCACTCCGGCCTTGTACGAAGAAGCCATCAAACGTGAAGAAGGCAACGTCGTATACGGCGGTCCTTTGTGTGTGAGCACCGGCAAACATACCGGCCGCAGCCCCAATGACCGTTTCTTTGTCAAAACTGCTGATGTGGAAGGAAAACTTTGGTTCAGCAAAGGCAATGTAGGTATTGAGCCGAAATACTGGGATATTTTGTTCGCCAAAGCTCAAAAATACGTAGAAGACAAAGACTTATTCGCCCGTGATGCCTATGTAGGTTCCAGCGAGGCTTCCCGCTTGAAAGTGCGCGCTATTACGGAATGTGCTTGGACGAACTTGTTTGTCAAAAACATGTTCATTGAACCCAAGAAAGAAGAACTCAAAGACTTCGTTCCCGAATTTACCTTGATCTGCTTGCCCCTCATGAAAGCCGATCCGGCTACCGACGGTACCAACTCCGAAACCGCCATCTTGATCAACTTTGAAAAGAAAATGGTATTGGTCATCGGTAGTGAATACGGCGGCGAAAACAAAAAAGCTTTGTTCACCGTCATGAACTATCTCTTGCCCCAAAAAGGCATTATGACCATGCACTGCTCCGCCAACGTGGGTCCCAAAGGTGACAGCGCCGTATTTTTCGGCTTGTCCGGTACGGGCAAAACCACCTTGTCTGCGGACGTTTCCCGCGGCCTTATCGGTGACGATGAACATGGTTGGGACGAAACCGGTATCTTCAACTTTGAAGGCGGCTGCTATGCTAAAGTAATCAAACTCAATGCCGAAGCAGAACCGCAAATCTATTCCACCACCCACCGCTTTGGTACGGTATTGGAAAACGTAGTATTTGATGCCGAAACCGGCAAATTGGACTTGGATGATGGTTCCTTGACCGAAAATACTCGCGCCTGTTATCCGCTTAACTTCATCAGCAACGCTGTGGAAAGCGAACGTGCCGATCATCCGAAAAACATTATCTTCTTGACCTGTGATGCTTTCGGTGTTATGCCGCCGATTTCCAAACTCAGCGCTGACCAAGCCTTGTACCACTTCATCAGCGGTTACACCGCCAAAGTAGCCGGTACCGAAAAAGGCATTAAAGAACCCCAAAGCACGTTCAGCACCTGCTTCGGAGGTCCGTTCATGCCCTTGCATCCGGATACGTATGCTCAACTCTTGAAAAAGAAAATTCAAGAACACAATGTGGATTGCTGGCTTGTAAACACCGGCTGGATCGGTGGTCCTTACGGCGTAGGTAACCGCATCAGCATCAAATATACCCGCACCTTGCTCAATGCTGCCTTAGATGGCAAATTGGCCAAAGTGAACTTTATTACCGATCCGGTGTTCGGTTTCCAAATTCCGACGGAATGTGAAGGTGTTCCGGCTGAAATTTTGAACCCGATGAACTTGTGGTCCGACAAAGAAGCTTACATGAAGAAATACCAAGAATTGGCTAAATCCTTCGTGGAAAACTTCAAAAAATATGCAGACGGCGTATCCAAAGAAGTATTGGCCGCTGCTCCGAAAGTAGCCGAAGAATGTGGCTGCTGCTGCGGTAAATAAATGTTTTTATTGTAAGAGGGAGAAATCCCTCTTACAATTAGACGTCTAATTTACTAGAATAAATATATACCTTTATTACAGGAGAATTTAAACATGGCTAAAGCAAATGCTAAATTTATGGCCCCGTTAACTCCCAGCGCCGAGTTGGCCGCTGTGGTAGGTGCTACCCCGCTTCCGAGAACTGAAATCGTGAAAAAAATGTGGGAATACATTAAAAAGAACGGTTTGCAGGATCAAAAAAATAAACGCATGATCAACTCTGATGACAAATTGGCCGCTATTTTTGAAGGCAAAAAACAAATCAGCATGTTTGACATGAGCAAATATATTTCCAAAAACGTAAAATAGTTTTTTTGAGAAATAAAAACCCGCCCGAAAGGGCGGGTTTTTTGTATCTCTCCGTCTAAGAAAAAAACTTCCCTTTTTACCTCAAAATAATCTATACTAATTTTATGTCCAGTATTATTTTTATCTTTTTTTTAGTGATTGTCTGTTGTTTAGGGTGGGGCTTGTGGCTTCGCCGCCGTCCTTTTTCTGTGGAACTTAGAAAACAAAAATATAAAGATTTGGAAATGCGGGCCAAAGAGGGAGATGTAGAGGCGATGTACCGCTTTGCCGAGCTTTATTACACAGAGCATGATGAACGCTTTTTCCCTATGATTTTTAAATGGGTCAGCATTTTGGCAGCCCAGAAAAAAGATCCGGCCGTTTGGCTTTTGATGGGTGATTTATACTGTGCCGGACATGGCACCTTGCGTGATGCCAAACGTGCATTGAGCTGTTATGAGCAGGCCCTATCGGCGGATATCGTATCGGGAAAAAATACGGATTTGAGCCAAGAAGCCCATAATCACTTGGAAAGACAAATCATAGACCTCCGTAAAGAAGTATTCCAATAATCTAACCTTTTTTTTCGCTTTCCCATTATTTTTTTAACTGCTATTTTTAGAATAGTCAGTAAAAAATAGGGGGGAGTTATGTCAAAAAAATACCTTGTTTTGTTGTTGCTGTTGTTTGCTGGGGCTCAGGCTGGTTTTGCGCAATTGCAAAAAAACTATATCATTCACGATGTAGTGCCTACAGAAAATGTTACTTCGTTGGAATTTAATCCGTCTTTAGATGTAATAGATAATTCGGGCGGTACTTCTGTAAGCAAAATGACAATGAAGACATTTTTTGCTTTTGATGAACATTTTAATGTTGGAATAGAGGTGCCTTTGGCGCGCTATGAATCGTCCACCATTACAAAAAACGGGTTAGGAGATGTATCTTTTTCTTTAACCGCTACGCAGTTTGTGCGCGGGCCGTGGTCCTTTGGTACGACCTTTGAGTTTGTCTTGCCTACGGCGACCGATGATGTGCTTGGAACCGGAAAAGTGCAATTCAGCCCGTCGGTATATATGGTGTATATGCCGGAAAATAATTTCTTCTTTTCTTTAGGATATAAACAATATTGGTCTACCGTAGGGGCGGACCGCCGTCCGGATATTAACAAGGGCCGTATCCGCAGTGTAATAGGCTATTTATCTGACAGCAAGTGGTGGGCAATGATAGACCCTCGTTATACCATTGACTATGAAAACTCCGGCAATGTCCTTTTTGCGCCAGAATTTGAAGTAGGAACGATGATTAATCCGGGGACTTCGGTTTATTTGCGCGGCGGCGGAAAAATGGGCGGAAATGCCCCCGGTTCAGACTGGACTGTGAGTATTGGTTTTAAGGTATTACATTTGTAAAATTATAGAAATAAAAACCCCGCATAAAGCGGGGTTTTTTATACGGAAACAATTTCTTTTTTCCTATCAGTTTTGCGATGTGATTTTTTGGGGTACCCAAACCAAATAGCGAATAATGCCCCAACTCCTAACAGGTACGGATAATACAAGTATTGCATGATGGCAATGGGGGAAAGTTTGGCCAAACCCGCCGCCATCAGCAACTGGGCTCCGTACGGAATGGCTCCCTGCACAAAACAGGAGAAAATATCCAAAATGCTGGCACTTCTGTTAGCCGGAATTTTAAAACGAGAGGCAATTTCTTTGGCTATCGGTCCTGCCATGATAAGCGCAATCGTATTGTTGGCGGTACAAAGATTGGCAAAGCTGACCAGCCCCGCAATAGAAAGTTCCGCTCCGCGCACGGAGTTTGTTTTTTTTGTCATTTTTTGGATAATCCAATCAAACCCACCGTTAATGCGGATCATTTCCAGCATGCCTCCGGCCAAAATGGTCACCACAATCAGCTCTCCCATACCGGTAATTCCGCTACCCATGGCGCCGGTCCAACCCCATAAATTAAAACCACCCGTTATAATGCCGATCATACCGGCAAAAATGGTTCCTCCCAGTAAAACCAGCATTACATGCACACCGGAAATAGCCGCCACCAAAACGGCCAAATAAGGCAATACATGCAACCAGTTAACCTGCCCCGCTGTATAAGAAACACCATTGCTTTTTCCAATTATAAAATACAGCACTGTTGACAAAATGGCAAAAGGCAATACAATGCGGAAATTAGTGCGGAATTTATCTTTCATACGGCAACCCTGTGTACGGGTGGCGACAATCGTAGTATCTGATATGAAAGAAAGATTGTCACCGAACATGGCTCCGCTGACTACAGCTGCAGCCATTAAAGCAGGAGCAACACCCGTTTTCGCCGCGATTCCGGCCGCTACCGGCGTTAAAGCCACAATAGTCCCTACCGAAGTTCCCACCGAAATAGAAACAAAACATGCCGCCAAAAACAAACCGGGAACCAATAAACTTTGCGGTAAAAGGTACAAAGTTAAATTGACAGTACTGTCCACCGCGCCCATATCTTTGGTAGTCTGGGCAAAAGCGCCTGCCATGATAAAAATAAGTACCATGAGCATGATGTTCGCATCAGCGGCTCCTTTGCAGAAAAACTCAATTTTTTCCGTTAAATTTTTTCCTTTAGACATCCAGACGGATACGATGGCAGCCAGGGTAAAAGCTACGGTAATGGGCATTTTATAAAAATCACCGGCCAATATAGATACGACAACATAGGAAACTAAAAACACCCACAAGGGCAATAAAGCCCATGGATTTGGTTTGGTGGGGGTGGTGGGTAAAGTGCTGAGTGGATCCATGCGTAACCTCTGGGTTTGTTTAATTTAAAAAACCCCTCTTTTCAGAGGGGTTTATATGGTGCGCCCAACAGGAATCGAACTTGTATCTTCAGCTCCGCAGGCTGACACTCTATCCATTGAGCTATGGGCGCTTAAATCGGAGTTTTTAACAACCTGATTTCTTACTACCTAATTATTGTAACATTTTTGAAAAACTTTTACAAAAAATTTGTTTTTTACGACGAAGAAAAATTTTTTATAAAATATTTTACAAATATAAAATTTTAAATCCTATGTTTAAACTCCAATCTTTACTTTGCCAATTTCCACCCAAGTGAAAGCCCGGTTTAATATAAAGAGAAGTTCCCTGATTGACCATTACACCCAGTTCTGTTTCCAAAAAAAGTTCCGCTTTTCCGGTGTTTTTATAGTCTATATAATATTGAGGATCAATGGTTAGCCACCATAGATCAGGGTCCATATACGTCAGCAAAAGGCGTATGCGCCCATAATTGATATCATCTCGGTTGTGTTCTCCTGTTAAGGAATAATAATGTTTGTATCCCAGGGCTGCAAAGAAACTTTTGTTGACGGGATATACGGCAAAAAAGGAGGGGGAAATCTGCCACTTACCGGTGCCTAATACATCATCGGTAGCGGTGGGGAGTATTGTTTCCATTTTAAAGCCGAAATCAATTTTATTCCCCGTTTGTACGGCTTGTGCAGAGAGAGAAATATCTCCCAACCCTTTTATGGAGTCTTGCGCCGATTGCCAACGGGAAAAAGGCAATTCTATACCCATATTATAATTGGGACTAAAAGCATAATAGGCTTTGGCGGTTAAAGTATCTGCCGAAAGACTTTCACTTTCGTCAATAACGGTAGTGGCAGGGGTTAACTCTAAAGAAGTGACGTTTTGCGTAGGGGCCAGCCCCGGCACATAAAATCTTTGTAGATGTGCAAAAGATAACACAGGGAAAAATGCCATAAACGCGGCACAGAAAATTATTTTTTTCAACATACACTCCCTCTCATTAAAAATATGTACGGATGCCCTTAGTATAACAAATTTCAGATTTTCGGCAAAGAGAGTTTAATTTTGGTAAAATAAACATATCAAGTTCATATCCGCGCTCGTAGTTCAATGGATAGAGCGTCAGCCTCCGAAGCTGGAAATGTGGGTTCGACTCCCGCCGAGCGCAGGAATAAAAATACACGCGAAAGCGTGTTTTTTTATGCGTGAGGAGTGGGCAAACTGCTTTGCCCGCGTCGGGAGGCGAAGACCGGAGCGATGTTTTTGTTTGAGCCGATAATAGTTCCGCACGGCGAAAGGCAAAAACCGCGAGGTCCGGCCCGAAGGCATTTTGAGTCAACAAAATGACCGTAAGGGACCCCGCCGAGCGCAATTTTTCTTACTAAAAATCCCTATTTCTTTGTTGCCCCCTTAGCTCAAAATTCTTTGTCGTCTATGTGTTTTTTATCTGTCTTTTTTTACCAAACCTTTCCTGCGGATTTATGGTTTAGCCATTCTTCTTAGCAAAATGCTAAAATAAGTATATATGAGCAAACTAGTCAGAGGTTTTAGGGACATTTTTGAGCCCCAATCTAATTTATTTACTGAGCTGGAAAACTGTGCCCGTCAGGTTTTGCGCCGTTACGGGTTTGGAGAACTCCGGCTGCCCACCGTGGAGCAAAAAGAACTTTTTGTAAAATCTACCGGTGAAACGACAGACATCGTGCAAAAGGAAATGTATGCCTTTGAAGACGCAGGACACCGTCAGCTTGCCATTCGCCCCGAGGGTACCCCCGGTGTGGTGCGTGCTTATTTGGAGAATAATTTCACGCAGGCTGCTCCTGTGCAAAAGTTTTATTACATCGGTAATATGTTCCGTGCCGAACGTCCTCAAGCGGGCCGTTATCGTGAGTTTGAGCAAATCGGTGCCGAATCTATCGGCAATTCCGCTCCGGCTGCCGATGCAGAAATGATTTTGATGCTTAAAGATATCGTATCTACTTTCGGTGCAAAAAATTATTCAGTCAAAATTAATAGTTTAGGTTGTGAAAAATGCCGTCCTCTCTATCGTCAAGCTTTGATTGATTTCTTATCTAAAGAAAAAGATACTTTGTGCCAAAATTGTCAGACACGTTTGGAGAAAAACCCCTTGCGCGTGTTGGATTGCAAGGTGGACGGCCCGCGTTTTGCGGGGCAAGTACCGACGATGCAACTTTGCGGTGAATGTCAGGAACATTTTGATGAAGTACAACGCCTTTTGAAAGGAAAGATTGACTTTATCGTGGATCCGATGTTGGTGCGCGGGTTGGATTATTATAGCCGCACCGTGTTTGAATTTCAAGCGGGGGACACCTCCCAAAATGCCATCGCGGCCGGCGGCCGTTATGATGGCTTGGTCAAAAGCATGGGTGGCCCCGCTACACCGGCTGTAGGTTGGGCGATGGGCGTAGAGCGTGTGATTGCTTCTCGCGCAGAGGTGCCCTACACCAAGGAACCCAGTGTATATGTTGCTTCCTTGGGGAAAGAATGTAATGAAACTGCTTTTAATTTAATGCAGGATTTACGCTCGGTCGGAGTGCGTACGGAGGGGGGCTTGTTTGACAAAAATGCCAAAGGCCAAATGAAGCAGGCTAACCGCTGTGGTGCCGCGTATGCGCTGATTTTGGGTGAAGACGAACTGGCTAAAAAGGAAGTTACTTTTAAAGATTTGACCAGCGGAGAGCAAAAACAAATCTCCTTGTCTGACATTGTGCAAGAGGTTAAGAAACTTATATGAAAAGAACAAGCTATTGTGGTGAAGTAAATGCCGCGCATATCGGCAAGAAACACACTTTTTGTGGCTGGATTAACAGCTACCGCAACCACGGCGGTGTATTGTTTTTAGACTTGCGCGACCGCAGCGGTTTGGTGCAAATCGTTGTCGGGCCGGAAAGTCCGTTTTTTGAATTGGCTTCCACATTACGTAATGAATATGTGGTGGAAGTAACAGGCGAAATCAAACGGCGTATAGAGGGAGCTGAAAATAAAAATATTCCGACGGGAGAAGTGGAAGTAAGTGTAGAAAATTTAAAACTCTTAAATACTTCCGTTCCTTTGCCGTTTGATGTGGAAAAATCCCGTGAAGCCAGCGAAGAAACCCGCATGAAATACCGCTATTTGGATTTGCGCAATCCCGTTATGGTGCGTAACCTGACAATGCGTCACAAAATAGCCCAAGCGGCCCGCCGCTATTTGGACGGGCAGGGATTTTTGGAAGTGGAAACCCCTGTATTAACCCGTTCCACTCCGGAAGGAGCACGCGACTATTTGGTGCCTTCCCGCGTGCATCACGGACAGTTTTATGCCTTACCGCAAAGCCCGCAAATGTTCAAACAAACCTTGATGGCCAGTGGTGTGGACCGTTATTTCCAATTGGCGCGCTGTTTCCGCGATGAAGACTTGCGTGCCGACCGTCAACCGGAGCATACGCAAATTGATATGGAAATGTCCTTTGTAACGATTGAAGATATTCATGAAATCGTAGAAGGACTGATGAAGGAAATTTTTAAAACTGCCGGCAAAGATTTGGCGGTTCCTTTCCCGAAAATTCCGTTCCATACCGCTATGGATTTGTATGGTTCGGATAAGCCGGATTTGCGCTACAGTTTGCAAATTAAAAAGGTATCCGACCTTTTTGCCAATACGGGCTTTAAAGTATTTGCCGATGTCTTAGCTGCCAAAGGTGCTATTTATGCGGTCTTGGGTAAAGGCGGAGCCTCTCTTTCCCGTGGTCAAATTGATAAATTGACCGATTTAGTGAAAAAGAACGGGGCCAAAGGGTTGGTATGGCTTAAAGTAAAAGATGGTAAAGTAGAAAGCCCGACTGCTAAATTTTTTACGGAAATAGAATTAAAAACGCTGCAAGAAAGCACCGGAGCGCAGGAAGGAGATATTATCTTTGTGGGCAGTGATGCCAATTTGCGCACCTGTCAAAACTTTATGGGTGCTTTGCGCAAAGAACTGGTGAAAAACCAAGCGCCGGAAACAGATTGGGCCTTTGCCTGGATTACGGATT
This sequence comes from Elusimicrobiaceae bacterium, assembly GCA_017468055.1. GTDB lineage: Bacteria > Elusimicrobiota > Elusimicrobia > Elusimicrobiales > Elusimicrobiaceae > Avelusimicrobium. Next base: position 5,905 of record JAFUJU010000075.1, on the reverse strand, counting down.
TTCCGCTTTTGGAATACATTCCCGAAGAAGACCGTTGGGATGCCGCGCACAACCCGTTTACGGCCCCACATGAGGAAGATTTGGATAAGTTGGAAACAGATCCCGCTTCTGTACGTTCTTATCAATTTGATATGGTACTGAACGGTAATGAATTGGCCTCCGGTTCGGTGCGTAATTGCCGCCGCGATGTGCAAGAGCGTATTTTGGCGCTGATGAAGCACCCCAAAGAAGAAGCGGCCCGCCGTTTTGGCATGCTTTTAAATGCCTTGCAGTACGGGGCTCCTCCGCATGGGGGCATTGGGATTGGCTTAGACCGCGTGACCGCACTTCTATGCGGGGAAGATTCTATCCGCGAGGTGATTGCCTTCCCTAAAACTACCCAAGCCGTCTGCCCGTTGACAGAATCTCCGAATGTGGTAGATGAGCAACAGCTTAAAGACTTGGGCATTGAAATCACTAAAGAATAATTTAAAACCCCCGCTAGAATAAGCGGGGGTTTTTAGTCCCAGAGAATGGTTGGGCCTTTTTATCGGATTAAGATAGGTCAAAGGACCCCTTGCATAGACGAAAAATTTAAGCCATAATATAAAAAATACCTTGGGAGATTTTATGCATAAACAAATTTTACTGCTTAGCTTGTTTTGTGTCGTTTTTTTATCAGCCTGCCAACGGCCGGCGGAGGAAAACAAATCTAAATTTCCTCGTCAGGCGAATATTGAAAAATATTTGCAAAAAGCTAAAGATGTTTCCCGCATGGCTGAAGACCGGAAAAAGGATTTACCGGTAGAAGACTTGATTAACAGTACCGTTTTGACCAATGTTTCCCAAGAAATGGAAATGGATTTTTTGGCCCAACTCTTTGAAAAAAACAAAAAATCTTTGGAAAAACGCTTGTTGGAAGCTTATGGGCAAAAAACGTCGGATCAGCTGGGCGCTTTAATGCGCAAACACACCGCGCAGGCTCAGCAAAGTGCCAAAGAAGCTTCTTCAACGGACGAATTAGCCAAGAAGCTGGAGGAAGTGTTCGCAACGCAGGAAAAAGAGTTAAATGAGTTTTTGGCTTTGCATAAAAACGCCTCCCGTTTAACACCGGACCAGCAATTATTGGACAATGCCAAGCTCCAGTTATCCCACCAGACGGAAGAGTTGTTGGCTAAAATTCGCTTTGATTATGGGGATCGTTCGGCAGAGTTGGCAGCCCCTGTGCTGGATAAAGCAGTGCAAGATTATATTTATGCCATGGCCAGTGCCGCTGAAGAAACTGCCTTGCAGCAAAAAATTGATGAGATTGCCAGTCAGGCAGAGGAACAAATCCTCCAAATTAATGCCGTGCATGCAGATCCGGTGGGTGTGGTGGAAGAAGAGAAAATAACTTCTTTACGTGCAGAAATGATTACTGCCCATCAAACCTTGGAAAGTTACGTAGAGCCACTTTATGGGAAAGAGGCTGTTTTGCAAATGCGTAAAGTATTTAATGATGTGCTGGAAAAAACGGGAAGAACCCTGCGGGAAAAGCAACGTTTAAGCCAAAAGAAACAAATTTTAGAAGGGTTAAATGCGGCTTACCGTCAGCAGATGTTGGAATTGCAAAAAAATTGGAATTTGAAACTGGCCGCAGCGGAAAAAAAATAAATTACCGCAAACGGGGTAAATTATGAGTCAAAAAAAGAAATTTAATTATGGTTGTTTACTGCCTTTGCTTTTTATCATTGCGGGCTTAGTGGTGTACCTATGGCCTTCCGGTACCGGAAAGGCGGGTAAAGTACGTTCCCTGTTTTCCAATAATCCCTCGGCTCCTGCTTTGGAAAAAGCAGTGTATGACGAAACCAGTATGTTGGATAAAAACCCTTACCGCCCGCAATATACTCCAACAGAAGAAAAAAAATCTTTTAAATCTCGCAAAGCCCCTTTTCATTATGTAAGAAACCGTTCCAAATCCAAACATTCGCGTCCGTCTACACAGACGGCGGGTGGCTTAGTACAGCCTTCCACCGCTACGGCCCTTGCCGCGCCACTTGTTGAGGAGGCGGCCGCCGCCGCTGGTGTTGCGCCCGCCCAACGACCTGGGACAGAAACTGTGGCTGCAAAGAATGTGCCTGTAGCATCCCCGTCCGCGGCTGTTGCTACACCGGCTGCTGTATCTGCTACCGGAGAAATGAAACCGAAGCCTACCCCACAGGAGGCCGCCGCTTCTGCAGGCCCCGTATTAAACCAAGAAGTAATGTCTATGTTCCCGGGGATCAATAACCCTAAACACCAGAAACAAATAAAAGAAACAGACCGTCTGTTACAGAATTTATCTAAGGCCTTGCAAAAGGCCGTATCTGCCCCGCAACAAAGCAAACGTATGCAAAATATTGCTAAATATGCCAAAGGAGGGGGCGGTTCATCGGGCCGTTTCGGAGGGAATGCAAATGCAGGGGGCGGCAGCAACGCTGCGGAAAAATCCGCCTCCAATGCGATTATGTCTGCCGGAGAAGAAATTGCCCAAAATATGGAAAAAAATTATGGAGCAGCGGCCGGAAATCAGGTGCGCCGAGCGACCAACCAATATGCCGCTGCCGTCAATCGGGCATTGGCTATTGAAAATGAAGAGAAAAGACGTGCTGCTTTAGCCGCTGAAGAAGCGCTTTATCAGCAACGAATCCGCAATGCGCAGATGGAAGCAATATTTAAGGAAGCTCTGGAAGAACATAAGAAAAAATACATACAGGAATTGACGGAACAATTTGGTGCAGAGACTGCGCAGAAAGCGGCTCCGCTGTTGGAACAATATCAGCAGGATATATTTGATGCCAGCTATAATCCTGAACTGGAGATGGAAGATTTGATGAAGATAGAAAGCGGCTTTCAAAATGAGTTGGAGAAAATGGTAAATGAACAGTTTTTAGAAGATGAAGATGTCCAACTACGCTTGCAAACCGTGCGTGAAAATGTACTAAAAAATAATTTAGAGAATCTTTCCGTACAACTGGAAACCCAACAGGCAAGCGGAAATAATTTAGCTATGAATATGATTACGGAAGATTATTTGGCTGATATGCGCGCTGAAATGCAAGCCAGTAACCAAACACTCATTACTAATATGCTAAATTCCGAAGAGTTGGCTTCCTATACGCCGCAACAAAGAGCTTATTGGGAAAAAGAAGCCAAACAAATTTTAGAAACCATGACCGATGAAATGATTTTTGCACGTAAAAATACTCCTCCGGATCAAGTGGAGCAATATAATGCTTTGCTTATTCAGATCGGTGATAAAGCCAACGGCGCTTTGGCTAATATTTCCGTCCCTCCCACGCAAGAGCAAAGTGAGTCTTTGGCAGAGATGAAAGCGGATCATGAGGCCTATTTCTCTTACATCAGAGATATGTATGGAGAAGAAGCCGGAGAGCAGGTTCGTACTCTTTATTTAAAAATGCAAAAAGGTCTTATTACGCCGGAAGAATTTGAGCAACAAACCAATATTATCCAAGAACACAACAGAGAAACTTTTGAGAGAAATCAGGCAGAACTGAAAGAGAAATATCAGAAAGAAGCGGAAAAGAAAATCCATAACAGCTGCCGAAGTTATGAAAGGCAGATTTTGGCGGATAAAGCGGTTACTCAGTATCCCAAAAGGTGGCAAGATCTGTTCAAAAGAATGCTTCGCCCTGAAATTAACAAGATGGAAAAAGCCTTAGTAGCATTGAGTCGGGAAGAAATAGAATCAGAAGAAGAATATAAGCGCCGACAAGATGAAATATATGATAGAACCGCTGAGAACATCAACATCCTTTTAGCGGGTTTGTATGAAAAATATGAAGAAATAAGTCAATAGCTTATCCGACAGACCTATTTGTTTTCTAGGTCTTTTGGGTGGGGGGATTTAGGCCCAAAAACCCTTGAATTTATGATAAATCTTTGAAATAATAAAGGAAAGAGAAGTAGTAATTATAGGAGAAAAATATGAAAAAATTTATTCTTACTGTCTTTATAATCTCAATTCTTCCCATGGCTGGTTTTGCGCAATATTGGGGACCTGTTTATAAAGCGGATGGAACCACCCGTAATATATGCCAGGATGCATACGAAGATATAAAAGATACTTTTGATCCAGAGCCTTTTGTAGGTGATTTCCGGACCACGGGTATCTATAAAGAAATCTATGATGAAACGGAAGAGGCATTTGAAGAGGCCAGAAAAAATTATATTCATGTAAGTGACGGGTTTTTCTCTCATAAATCCTATTCCATTCCGTTTCTTCCTACCCGCAGATCTGAAGTAAAAAAGGCTGCGCTTGCAAGAGCTGACAAGGCTCGTACTAAAATTTCAAGTACTTTAAGAACAGATCCTTTTGGCGGAAAACCAAAAGATGATACAACGGAAAGAGGTGCCGAATTTAGAAAAGGTATCACACTTGATGGGGAAGAAAGCGAAATATACCAGACTTATGACTCGGCTGTTGAAAAGTATGGGAAAGAACTTCAGATGTACAGAAGCCAAGTGGAAGGATATCTTCAAACAAATCCTCTGTTTTCGCTGTATTATGTTACCGGTGATTTTGAAGTCTTGGCTTCGTTAAGCTTGACGGAAGCAAAATCTTTGGCTGCTTTTTTGAAAGGAACTATAGATACAAAAGGCTGGAATTTTTATAGATATTATAATCGCCAGGGTCATTTTGTCCCACCGGGTAAGGATTTGTTTAACAAAGGTGCTGCTGTGGTGTATGGAACGGATATTATTGTTAAAATTTCTGATACATTGCAAGTTGTTATTTTTCCTAAAAATTTGGATATGTTTATACGCAGAGTATCCAAGGAAGATCAAGACTCTAAATCGTGGATCCGTTATAAAAAAGAATATCGTTAAATCATGTAAAATATAAAAACTCCCCGATGTTAAAAATCGGGGAGTTTTTTATTCTTTTCGGGTATCTGTTAAGTCTGTATCCGGAAAATAATGTTGTAGGATTTGGATATATTCTTGCCCTTCTTCGGCCCGTCCGGCAGCCCCTGTTTGGCAAAAGCCGACGCCATGCCCCCAACCTCCGCCGTAAAAGAGGAAATTTTTTAGCTTTCTGTCTTCATAATTAGGCACTACAATAAAATAGCTGCTGCGCAACATTCCGGGAGATAAATTATTACGGATTACATTTTCTTTTTTAAGGGTAATACTTCCTTTAGTTCCCTTTACCAGCACTTGGCTAACATAGCCGGAGCGGCCGCGCTTTTGCGGCACAATCGCTGTAATAGCCCCAATATCTTTTTTCTGACGTTTGATAATTTGGCGCAGTTCGGCTTCGTCCACCACGCGCGTCCAACGGTAAGCGGCGCGGCTGACATTTTTGTCATACTTACTGTAGGCTTCATGGGGATGTTGGAGCAGATTTTTGAATTGATAGGGTTGTAATGCTTCAAAGTCAAAATCTTTGTAATCCGAAACAGGGTTTAAATAAGGAGTGGCAAACCAACCGGCCTCTTTGGCGCTCTGCGTAAAACCGCCGGCATTGGCCGAAAAGACGCTCTCTATGGGTTTGTTTTTGTATAGTAAGATTTGCCCCATAGTAGATTCTACGGCTGCATTTCCGGTTTCGCTTTCTGCAGTCACACCGCCATATACTTGGCAATTTTGGGTATCACACAAATCATATCCGTATGCTTTGTGTTTGCCTAAATGTTTCATGGCATACGTGCGTGCCAGTACCGCCTGAGCGCGCAGGGCATTCATGGGGAACTGTTTGGGCATTTCCGAAGACATGACCCCCATTAAATATTCTTCTATATTGACAATATTAATTGCCAGTAAAGTGGCCCGTTTTTTATCGTGTTTAATTTCCAGTTTTCCACGGTATTCTTTGTCATCTACGCTGGCCCAAGTCATGCCCGCACCGCTCATTACCTTTTTAACCAAGATGGTAGCCCCTTCG
>JAFUJU010000074.1 GCA_017468055.1 Elusimicrobiaceae bacterium | reverse complement strand
TGGCCGAGATGAATTTGTCTCTGGGCATGAAAATTTAGGGTATTACCCGTTATAAGGATTGTAAAAGATGATTAAGAATACTGGATACCGTAAACTCGGCAAAACTTCTTCTCACAAGAATGCCATGCTTAAAAATATGGCCACCAGCATTATCTTGCACGAAGAAGTAAAAACCACTCTGCCCAAGGCCAAAGAAGTACGCCGCGTGGTAGAAGGTTTGATTACTTTAGCTAAAGCCAATGATCATTTGGCTGTTAAAGATACCTTGAAAGATAAGAACGCCTACAAAAAATTGTTTGATGTGTTGGCGGCTCGTTATCAAAACCGCCCGGGCGGCTTCACCCGCATTTATCGTGCCGGTGTGCGCCAAGGCGACAATGCCCAAGTGGCTATTATCAAATTGGTGGACTAAATGGTTATTGACTATCTGGGGGGGCTGTTTTCCTCTGACCTCGGTATGGACCTCGGCACAGCTAACTGCTTGATTTACGTCAAGGATAAAGGTATTGTGCTCAGAGAGCCCTCTGTCGTGGCGGTGGAACGCGAAACCGGCGAGGTGAAAGCCGTCGGCGCGAAGGCTAAACAAATGTTAGGCCGCACGCCCGCGAATATCATTGCCGTCCGTCCGATGAAAAACGGTGTTATCGCCGATTTTGAAGTGACGCAGGAAATGATTCGCTACTTTATTCGTAAAGTACATAGCCGCAGCAGCTTGTTGCGCCCTAGAATTGTCATTGGCATTCCCTCTGATATTACCGGTGTAGAACGCAGGGCCGTGGATGACGCGGCCCGGCAAGCCGGTGCCAGAGAGGTCTATTTGATTGAAGAACCTATGGCTTCCGCCATGGGGGCCGATTTGCCTATTGCCGAACCGCATGCCAGCATGATTGTGGATATCGGTGGCGGCACGACGGAAGTGGCTGTTATTTCTTTGGGCGGCATGGTAGTGGCTAAATCCATTGACGTAGCCGGTGATGAATTAACAGAATGCATTGTGCAATACTTCCGCAAGAAATACAACTTAATTATCGGAGAAACAACGGCCGAAGAAGTGAAAATTAATTTGGGCTCTGTCTATCCGTTAAAAGAAGAAAAAACCATGGAAGTAAAAGGGCGGGACCAGACACAAGGTTTGCCCCGCACGTTGACGGTTTCTTCGGAAGAAATACGTCAGGCCTTAATGGAGCCGGTGCGCTTAATTATTGACGTGATTAAGAGTACATTGGAAGAAACCCCTCCCGAATTGGCGGCCGACTTGGTGGACCGCGGTTTAGTGGTAGCCGGCGGCGGCAGTTTGTTGCGTGGTATTACCGATTTAATCCGCAAAGAAACGGATATTCCGGTACACCGTGCAGCAGACCCTTTAAGCTGTGTGGCTTTGGGTACGGGTAAATTCCTGGAACAGTTAAACGAGAAAGGTTCCCGCTTCTTTGGTAGCAGAGGCAAATCTTACTAAGTTTTATGCCACTCATAGCGGACAGGGTTCTTGAGCCTGAGAACTTTGTCCGCTTTTTTTTGAACATTTTTATCTGACATGCAACGCAAAAATAAACGAAAAAATAATTTTTCTCACGGAAGCCGCAGACGTAAGATCTTGCCGGTGGTTTTTTTGTTGTTTTCCTTGTTATTAATGGTTTTGCCGTTGGAGAGTCCGGTAGCGTCCGTTAAAGCAATGTTGTCCTATATTTTTATTCCTCAAATTCGCGCAGCACATACAACGGTAGAATACGGCGGAGAGGTAAGCCAAACTGTTCGGAGCTTGTTAAATGTACATCAAGAGAATGAGCGTTTGAAGGAAGAAATGGAACGTTTGCGGCTGGAAAATGCACAAGCTAAAGAAATTTTTTCCGAGAATGAACGCTTAACCCATTCTTTACAGTTAAAAGCTCCTAAGGGCTGGCAAGGAATTTGGGCTAAGACAGCCTATCGGGAGCCGACTCAATGGAACAGTGTTATTATAGACAAAGGCTGTTCCGACGGGATAGAAGAAAGGGCCGCCGCCGTTGCCTTAAAAGGTCAGACCCCTGTTCTGATGGGCGTGGTAATTGAATGTGCTGAAAACACGGCCAAGGTATTACTCTTGCAAGATGAAGATTTTTCAGCCGCTGTTTATGCGCTTCCTTCGGAAGAAGAAGGTTTGCTGGTGGGGGGAAGCAACGGCAGTTTACTAAAAATGCAATATTTGTCCGTTTTATCCGAGTTGCAAGAAGGAGAGAAAGTTTATACGTCAGCTTCCAGCAGTATTTTTCCGGCAGGAATTTTGGTGGGAGAAGTGGAAAGTGTAGAAAAAGAGCCGGAATATGCCACCGCCCCGTTTGCCAAAGTAGCGGCCGCAGCAGACTCCTCCTTGGTGAGAGAATTATTTATTTTAGTCCGTGAGGAAATGAAGAAATGACCACCGTTTTGAAACTGTTTTTATCTTTTCTTTGTGCCACGATTTGTCATTGGGCCTTGATGACTGTGTTTGGGGAAATAGGGGTAACCGTTAATATTATGCTGATTTTTTCCATGGTGGTGTGCGCTTATTTGAAGCCGGAATATGGTTATCCTACCGCTTTTTTGGGAGGGCTGTTTTTGGATTTCTTTGGTGTTAAATTGTTTGGCTGTCATGCTTTCATTTTTACCTTGTGCGCTTGTGCGGTGTACGGTATGGAAAAACGGTTGGATATGGACGGCATTATTCCGCAGATTATCAGCATTTTCTTTTTAAGTTTGGCAGCTTCCTTATTTAATTTTTTATTACTGAAAGTTTTTACCGGCTTCTCGGCTTGGGGTGGTTTTTGGCCTTTCATAGGCGGAATCACTTTGAATGCGGCTTTGGCTCCGTTTGTTTTTAGGGTGCTTCGCCACGTTTTTGCAATAGAAAGAAAAATGTCCTAATGGCAGCAACAAAAATTTGTTTTAATAATCGCTTAAAATCTTTGCTTATAGCGGCTTTTTTGGCCGGTGGGGTGGTGGCTTTGCGGCTGGCGGATATTCAGCTGATACGCCATACTCATTACTTGCAATTGGCCGAACAAAACCGTACCCAAGTTTTGTACCAAACAGCTCCACGCGGTCGGATTTTTACGGCAGACGGGGCTGCCATTGCTACGAATGCCCCTGCTTTCAATCTGTATTATCTTTCCGCGGGTCCCAAAGACAAAGAGTATTTGGAACGTCTGGCGCAAGATTTTGCCCCGTTACTGGCGGTAAAGCCGGCTGTTTTATTGGAGAAATTGAACAAGGGCGTACGCAGCGGAAAAGCCTTGGCTTTAGCGGAAAATCTTTCCCCCCAAACGGCTATTTCTTTCAAAGAATTATTGCTTTATTACCCCGGTTTGTATTTGGTGGAAGAAAACAAACGTGTCTATCCGTACGGCTCTTTTGCCAGTCACTTGCTGGGATATTTGGGAAGTATGGAAGGCAAGGAGTGGAAAAATAGGGATTTATCGTTGGATTACCGTTTAAATGCCAAAATAGGGAAAAACGGTTTAGAAAAAAAATTTGAAAGAGAACTAAAAGGTCGCGACGGTGGTATTTATTTGGAAGTGGACTACCGCGGACGGGTAAAAAGAGTGATTGAGGACCGGAAATGGCGCGCCGGACATGATGTATATTTAACCTTGCATTATCCGTTGCAGCGGGCTGCAGAAGAAGGACTGAAAAACTCCAAAACAGGCCGCGGTGCCGCTGTGGCCATGGACCCCCGAACAGGAGCTATCTTGGCCTTGGCGACGGCGCCTGCTTTTGATCCGGGAATGTTTATCCCGTATTCGGACGAGCCGGAAGTAAAATCCAAAAGAATTAGCGAATACAATTTGGCCGTACAAGGTATTTATCCTCCAGCTTCAACTTTCAAAATCATCACAGCGATTGCTGCTATTGAAAAGGGTGGATTTGACCCGCATAAAACCATCGGTTGTCCCGGTCATTATGATGCGGGGTCCCGTTTGTTCCGCTGTTGGAGCACGCATGGGCCGGTGGACTTTTTTGGCGGTATGGCTGGTTCTTGCGATGTTTATTTTTATACGATTGCCGCTCAAATGGGCTCTGCAGCGATAGAAAAAGTGCAACGAATGTTCCAGTTCGGCCAACCGACAGGAGTGGATTTGCCCGGTGAGAAAGCCGGCAATTTATATGGTCCGACCAAACGGGCACGCAACCGCTCTTACTGGTTTATCGGAGATACCCTAAATTTATCTATCGGGCAAGGGGAGCTTTTGGTTACGCCGATTAAAATGGCTCAGTTTGCTTCCGCTGTGGCCAGCAGAGGCAAGGTGTGGCGTCCGTATTATTTGGACCGTTTGGTACATAGCCAAACAGGCAAAGTGTTGGAAAGCGCAAAGAGTGAACAGCTCGGAACAGTAGATATTCAGCCAAGCACGTGGGACCTGATATTTAAGGCTTTAAAGCACACGGTGGACACAGGTACCGCCGCGCGCGTAAAACTCAAAGGATTGGACGTTTACGGCAAAACAGGAACGGCCCAAAACCCGCACGGGGCAGACCATGGTTGGTTTATGGCTTTTGCCGCACCGGAAGGGAAAGAACCGGAAGTGGCGGTGGCTGTATTTGTGGAGTACGGGGAAGGAGGCTCTTCTGCCGCCGGCCCTATTGCCAGAGAGATGTTAAAGGCATATTTTGGGATTACAGACTCGGGGCGTAAGGCCACTGCCGTTTCTGCACAAACAGAGCAAACAGTAGGAGAGCGTGTATGATAGGGTATAAGTCCTCTTCCCGCAGGGGAAAAATAGATTGGCTTTTATTGGGAGCCATGCTGGGGTTGGCCTTATTTGGGGCTTTGTGTATTATGTCGGCTGTGAATGCGCTGTCTTTATCTAATGCGGTAGTACGCACCCATCTGATTGCTTTGCCTTTGGCTTTTACCGCTTTTTTGGTAGCATGGAGTTTTAATTATCAGATTTTTGATGAGCAGTGGAAGCCGCTATATGGGGTAATTATGGCTTTGCTGATAGGAGTGTTGCTTTTTGGCACTTACCAGCGGGGCAGTAAATCTTGGTTTGTATTGCCTTTCTTTTCTATGCAACCGGCGGAAATTTGCCGTGTATTGACCATTTTGGTGGCGGCGGCCTTTTTGGATAGACAAGGGCGGCGCATTCGGGATATGCGCACTCTGATTTTATTGGGTGTATTGGTGGGGCCGATTTTTGGGCTCATTATGATGCAACCGGATTTTTCTTCTATTGTGATTACTTTTCCCTCTTTATTAGTCCTTTTGTATTGTGCGGGAATCAATGTGTTTTATCTGGCCTTAATAGCGGTGTTTGCCTGTGTGGCCGGATTTTTTACGATCAGTTGGACGTATTTGTATTTGCATCCGGCTTTGCTGGATTATAAAGTGTTGGCTGTTTTTTATAAATTAGGCTCTTCCGTATGGTTTATGGGAGGTTTTTGCTTACTGCTGTCTATTGGTGGATATGCCGCTTGGTGGGTATTTAAACAGTTGCGGATTTTCTTACCTTCATTTTATTTTGTATTGGCTACGTTGGTAGTAATGGCAGGGTTTTTTGCGGGAGTATTTGTAGATCATCAGATGAAGCCTTACCAGCGAAAAAGGGTAGAAGCTTTTTTGGCTCCTCAGTCGGATCCGCAGGGGGCTTCTTACAATGTGTTGCAAGCTCAAATTGCCATGGGGTCTGGCGGTGTGTTGGGAAAAGGGTTGTTTTCCGGTACGCAGTCGCGTTTAGGTTTTGTGCCGGAAAAACACACGGATTTTATTTTAGCGGTAGTGGGGGAAGAGTTGGGCTTATGGGGCACGTTGAGCGTGTTGGGATTGTACTTGTTGATTTTGTGGCGTATTGCCGTGGTGGCTTATTTAGCCAGTGATCGGTATGGATATTTGGTGTGTAGCGGTATTTTCGGTATGTTTTTGACGTATATGCTGATTAATTTTGGTATGTTGATCGGGCTTTTCCCCGTGGCGGGGATTCCGCTGCCGTTTATTTCGTACGGAGGATCTAATTTGGTGTCTAGTATGTTGGCTTTAGGTGTGGTACAATCTGTATACGCCCGCCGAATTACATCTGCATAAGAAAAGACTATGAACAATGCCCCAAAAATTTATAAAATGCGAGTAGTGTTTACTGTGCCCGGTGCTTGGGATCACAAGCGTATCTTTGCGGCTTTGCGCAATATGGTTTTACGCAGCGGTTTACCCTTTGAGCCGGCCAAAGTAAATAAAAATTGGCCCCGGCTTGCCTATGGCCCTGCTTTAGGGTATGGGCAATTTAGCTTGGGGGAATATGCGGATTTGTATTTTTCTTCTCCCGTCAAGGAAGAGGCCGCCTTATCCGCATTATCCAAGGTATCTGCGGGACTTACGGTGTTGCATGTAAAAAGGGTTCCGTATGCCTTGCCTTCAGTGAGTCAGTTGGCGGAAGTGATGCAATATGCGGTGGAGGGAGATTTTGCCCAATATACTCCCGACAAACCGCTAGAAGCGTTTTTTGGTGGAGCACATATATATTTAACCGTACAGGCCGTTAACGCGATAACGGTGCAGCAAGATTTGAAACCGTTTGTTTTATCCGTTAAGCAGGTGCGTGCGGACAGGTTGGAGTTGCTTTTGCAACGGCATCAGGAAAAAACAGCCAAGCCGGAACATTTACTGGCGGCATGGCTCAATATGACGGTGCCGGCAGAAGCGGAGTTTACGATAGAAGGTTTAAAATTTACAAGAGAAGAGTTGTACTGGCGTGACGGAAAAGGGAAACTGCACGTCATATAGCTAAGAGGATTTGTATGAGTAATATTTTAGAAGAAGCGCCGAAAGTAGAGGTAATTGTTAATACCTCTTTTGAAGAGACGCGCATCGCTATTTTAGAAAACGACCGTATTAATGAACTGATGTGGGAACGCAGAGGTTCTTTGAATATTGTGGGAAATATTTATAAAGCGACCGTTGAAAACGTGTTGCCGGGTATTTCCAGTGCTTTTGCCAATATCGGATATGAGAAGAATGCTTATTTGTATATTTCCGATATTTTGGGTGCCGACCGTAAGAATATTGAAAAAGTACTTAAAAAAGGCCAGCAGATTATGGTGCAAGTGGTGAAAGATGCCATCGGTACCAAAGGTATGAAAGTAACCATGGACGTTACTCTGCCGGGGCGTTATTTGGTGTTGACGCCGCATCAAAGTTTTGTCGGCGTATCTAAGAATATTGAAGATAGCGAAGCCAGACACAAACTCAATGAAATTATGCAGGAATTGGCAGAAAAGCACTTGAACGGAATGGGCTGTATTGTGCGTACCGAAGCGGAAGAAGCTACCAAAGAAGAGTTGGAACGGGAAGTGAAATACTTATACCGCCAATGGCAATCCATTTTGAAGAAATTTGATAATTTGCCGTCCCCGGCTTTACTCCATGAAGACATGGACGCTGTGTTGCAAGTGGCACGGGATGTATTAAGCGAAAATGCCAAAATTTATTTGTTGGATAATAAAGCCGATTATGAACGGGTGCGTGATTTCGTGCGGAAAAACTCCCCTGAGTTGGAAGACAGAGTACAACTTTATAAAGGGAAAACCCCTATTTTTGAAGCTTACGGAATTGAACCGGAAATTGATAATTTGCGCAAAACAAAATTGCCGTTACCTAACGGAGGAAGCATTATTATCCAAGAGGCGGAATCTTTGTGTGCTATTGACGTAAATACCGGCAAATTTACCGGAAATAAATCTCAAGAAGAAACCGTCACGCAGACTAACATTGAAGCCGCGCAGGAAATTGCCCATCAGTTACGTTTGCGCAATATCGGCGGCATTATTGTAATTGATTTTATTGATATGCGTAAAGCCTCCAGCCGTCACCGTGTGGTGGAAGCTTTGGCCAATGCTGTACACGGGGACAGAGCCAAAATCCGCATTTTGCCGATTACCCGCTTGGGACTGGTGGAAATGACGCGCGAACGCAAACGCGAAAGCACAGGCAGCTTTATCAGCGAAGAATGTCCGCAATGTCACGGCTCGGGCCGTGTGCTTTCTGCAGAAAGCATGCGCATTAAAATCCAACGGGAAGTGTATGACCTGACCAACGGCCGCCCCGGCGGTACGTTGCGGGTAGTTTTGCATCCGGTTTTGGCGGAAGCGATTAAACAAAAACAGGCGGATATTGAAGACAATATCCACCGCTCGCTCAAAATCCAGTCTGACCCGCAATTGGCTTGGGAAGATTATAAAATTGTTTTAGAATAAAACACCGTAACCGCGCGGACAGATGTTCCGCGCGGTATTTTTATGAAAAAAATTCTTTTATTTTTTCTTTGTATCTTTTTAGGGGCTGCTCCGGCGTTGCATGCGCAGGGAAAGACGGCTATATCCGTGTTGGGAAAAAATAAAGGAACGGTGGCCTCTATTCGGGCTAACGGAAAAGTGTTGGTAGATGCACGTGCCACCGCTAAAAAGTTAGGTGCCAGTGTGGAGCTTTTTTCTGCTGCTAAACAAATTAAAATAGCTTTTCCGGGAATGTATGCTATTTTAAGTGCGCCGCTTAAAGAAGCGATTATTAACGGAAATACCGTTAAATTAAAGACGGAAGTGGTGGCCTCTGACGGAAGAATTTATGTTCCTGTTTCCTTTTTCACTCTTTCTCAGGTTCAAAAAGCCTTGGATCGGCAAATCCTTTTTGAAAATAATACGCTTATTGTTGAAAAAAACTATCATTTGGCTTTTGAGAAAAGAGAGCAAAAAGCATCTTTTGACCGTTTAGTTTTTTCCCGAAAAGGGGACATTTCTTTTACTTCCGAACAACCGAACAAACATACCATTAAAGTTCTGTTTCCGAATGCAGTGTTAAAACGCAATGTAACCCAACGGCTAAAAGATGATTTTATCCGCTCTTTTTCTTTGTTGCAACGCGGAAAAAATGTAGAGTTGAAAATTGTTTTAGCTAAACAAGGAAAAGTGTGGGATTTTACGGAAAAAGGCGGACGGCTGGTATTGGAAGTGGCAGGACAGTCTTTACCGGTGGCGGAGCCAAAAGATTCTCAGATTTCGCCCGCGTCAGAGGAAGCGGAAGAATTGGACCTGAACCCCTCCAAACTGGTGCCGTCTGTAATTTCCGAAGCGGAGGAAGAGCCAGCCAAGCCCGTTGCCGTTTTGAAGCCTGCTCCCGCTACGGTCATGACAGATGCTACGCCTGTTTTAAAAGGACCTCGGAAAATGAGAATTGTGATAGATCCGGGGCACGGAGGCAAAGACCCGGGGGCAGTGCGCCGTAAAAGTGCGAAAGAAAAAGACATGAATTTGACTGTAGCCAAGCATTTGTACGATTATTTGAAAAAGCAAGGTTTTGAGGTAAAACTGACGCGGAATGATGATTCTTTTGTTACTTTGGCCGGCCGCAGTAAAATAGCCAACGATTACAAGGCCGATTTGTTTGTATCCATTCATACCAATGCCGCCAAGCGTACGGCCGCCCATGGCTTTGAAGTATATTTCCGCTCAGATAAAGCTACCGATAAAGAAGCCGCCGAAGTGGCTGCCTTTGAAAACGAAGCTTTGCAGTATGAAGAAACGCACTATAATTTTGTGGATATGCTGCTACAATCTTTGGCCAAGAACGAGTACATGAACGAAAGTTCCAAGCTGGCCGGACACGTGCGCAACTATGTATATAAAGAGCCGGGAATCGGAATTGCCGTAAGTCAAAACAATTCTATTCGCCAAGCTAATTTCTATGTATTAAAAGGGGTACAGTCTCCGGCTATTTTGGTGGAAATGGGCTATATCAGTAGCCCCAAAGACCGCCTGCGACTGAACAATAAATCTGCCCAAAAGAAAATGGCCATCGGTATAGGAAAAGGAATTTGGTCCTATGCCAAAGCGGAAGGGTGGCTGAAAAAATAGAGAATTTTGAAAATAAAAAATCGGGTTTGAAAAACCCGATTTTTTATGATACGAAATTACTTACACTTTTGCCAATTCCTGTTCTATAATCTTCCTTCCATCTCTGCACAAAGGTTCTATGTAGAACTCTTTTTCAAAGTCCGGATTTTGAGATTTAAAAACATTCAAAATCAAGTTTCCTTTATGAGTAATTAAATGTAACATAAAAGGATTGTGTCTTTGACGGGAATTTGTTTGTTTTCCACCTGTCTGTTCCGTTTTGTCCACGTCGGTACTTACCCAGGACACTTCTTGGTATTTAGAGGTTAAAAAGAAAATAACATGGTTGTTGTTTTTACAGTGAATAACTTCGGAACGATCCCATTTTTTAACATCAGGAGTTATTTTGCGATTATTGATGCTCATTGTGGCTAATCCTTCTTCAGATTGTTTCGTATCCGGATTATCTATAGATATAAAATTAATAGATTTTTTGCTACCAGAATTTTTGAGCCAGTCAAACAAAAAGGAAAGGTCTGGTTTTTTGCGTTGAGGTTGAGCTTGAGGGTAGTCTCTTCCTTCCCGTGGGTAACCATTTGTTTCTTGAGGGTATCCGTCCTGCGGATAACCGTTATTTGTCTGAGGATAACCATCAGACGGCCAAGTATTAGAGGCTATCTCTTTGGGCCAAGTGCCTGCTCCCGTATCAGACGGCCAAGTACCGGAGGAAACTTCTTTGGGCCAGGTGCCTGCTCCCGTATCAGACGGCCAGGTGCCAGCACTTGTTTCTGCCGGCCAAGTATCCGCACCGGTGTCGGACGGCCAAGTTTTGTAATTGCCGGCAAAAATGGCGGAAGAAATGGTGAATACAAATAAAAGGGCGAATATCTTTTTCATAACGGCTCCTTTCTAATCAGATCCTTCCTATAGTATAACATAAAAGAGAAATAAAACAAGATAGCAAAATAGTAAAATATGGACATGAAATTTTATTGGGAACTTTTTTTCGTATTTTTTAAAATCGGTGCCTTTACCTTGGGTGGAGGTTATGCCATGTTGCCGCTGGTGGAGGAAGAACTGGTCCGGAAAAAGAAGTGGACCAGCAAGAAAGAGTTTCTGGATATGACGGCTATGGCCCAGTCTGCCCCTGGTATCTTGGCTATTAATATGGCCATTTTTTCCGGTTATAAATTGTGCTCTTACAGAGGGGCGGTTTTAGCGGCATTGGGGGCGGTATTGCCTTCTTTTTTCATCATCTTGCTCATTGCTTTATTTTTTCAGGATTTCAGACATAATGTTTGGGTAGAAAAGATTTTTGCAGGGATCCGTCCTGCCGTAGTAGCTTTGATCGCGGTGCCCGTACTGCGGCTTGGCAAAGCGGCTGGTATTACGCTTAGAAATATTTGGTGGCCGGTGTTATGTGCATTGTTGGTATGGTTGGGTAAAGTATCTCCTATGTATATTGTAATAGCAGCGGCAGTGGGCGGATATTTGTTTTGCCGGAGGAAAAAGTTATGATCTATTGGCAAATTTTTAAGACTTTTTTCAAAATCGGCCTGTTTAATTTTGGCGGCGGATACCCCATGATTTCTTTTATTCAAAATGAAGTTGTACTCAAACACGGCTGGTTGAGTAACGGAGAATTTACCGATATTGTGGCAATTAGTCAAATGACGCCCGGTCCGGTAGGGATTAATATGGCTACTTATACCGGTTATGCCGCGGCAGACAGCGTATGGGGGGCGGTGCTGGCCACAACGGCGGTTTGCTTGCCTTCGTTTATTATCATGATTTTAATTGCTAAATATTTCTTAAAGTATCAGGATAAACCATCCGTGCAGGCTGTTTTTAAGGGGCTTCGTCCGGCCATGATAGGTTTGATTGCCGCGGCGGCTTTGCTATTGTGTGACGGACAAAACTTTATAGATGGAAAAAGCTATTTGATTTTTATTTTCTCTTTCTTTTTAGTCTTACGCTATAAACTACATCCGATTCCGCTGATTTGCTTGGCGGGACTAGCTGGTATTTTTTGCTATTAAAAACATTAATAAATTTTTCTCCGACGGATAAAAAGTTAGGAAAAACTAAAAATATTTGTTAGTTATGCCTAACTTTTGCTATAATGTAAAAAAATAAAGGAGAAAAGAAATGAAAAAAATAGCAGTGATGTTGTTTGTGTTACTGGGGGGAATGGGGGCCTTAGCCGCGCAGGGAACGGAGCGTTTCTCTATTCAAAAGTTTTGGGCGAATATAGAGCGTAAAACAGCACAGGCAGCTTTGGCAAATCAAGAAGCGCAAGCGCGGAAGAATAGTTGGGTACGGGCGGTCTGGTCTGTACAAGGAACAAAAGAATACCGCGTTAGACGCTTTGGCGGACTAGGCGGAGGAACCATAAAGATAGGCTGGGGGAGAAAGACACAAGAAACACGGGAATGTGCCGGCGAGATAGAAGAAGGCAAAGGCATTGTGGTAGATGCATCTTGTGTTCTGCCGAAGAATTATCAAGACAAAAGTATTGCTCTGATTTCGGCCCAAGCACAACATCGGAAAACGGGGGAAACTTTCCGTTTGGGCCGCTTGGTAAAGCATAGCAAAAATGAAAATTTAAGGGTGTTTTTGTTTGAAGAAAAGGCATAAATTTGTCATGAAGTAAAAGGTGCTGGCGCACAAGCGCATGGGATCGGCACCTTTCCTATAAAGAACATATGCTGCGCTCTATCGGGGGGCGCAGCATTTTTTTATTTTTTGTGTAATTTTATTTTTGTTTTTTGGGAAAGAAGAAAGACTAAAATCTTTTTGATGGCCGTTTTATCGTCGGAAATTTTGCTATCTCTTGACACGTTTTTTTTTTTTGCTACAATTTCAGCGTTGTGGTCAGACCTAAAACTCAAAGGCTATTTAATGAGCCTTAAAGCCGTGTAAAAGGAGCGAAAAATGAAAAAAGGTTTTACGTTGATAGAATTATTAGTTGTTGTTTTAATCATCGGTATCTTGTCTGCCGTAGCTTTGCCGCAATATACTAAAGCGGTAGAAAAATCCCGCATTGCGGAAGCGGTTTTAACGCTTTCTAGCTTACAGAAGGCGGCGGATCGCTTTGCTTTGGCACAAAGCTGCGATGATGGTGGTTGTATTACTTGGGGGCCGTTTTTGGGAGACAATGCTCCTAATAACGGAAATTTTGATATTGATTACAACCATTTGGATTGTTCGTACAATTCAGGATACGGCTGTGCCAGCAAGCATTTTGGTTATTCGGCTGTATATGCCGATGTGTGGAATATTTCGGCTACCCGTCTGAACGGAGACTATACACTAACCGTAAGAAGAATTCCTTTTGCAAACGGGGAATGGAGCAAGAGCTGTTCTTCCACTACTGCAAAAGGGGCGGCTATTTGCAAAATAATGTCTGCCGAAGGTTGGTAAAATGAAAATTACAAAACCCCCGTTTATAGCGGGGGTTTTAAATTATTGGTCTTGATTTTGGGGAACGGATTCTTCTTTTTCTTCTCTTTCGGTTTCTTGCCCGTTTTCTTCTTGCGCAATATACTTCAAATTTAAATCCGCAAAGATAGCTCCTTTATTGTCATTGAGCCATTTGCGGCTGGTTTTATATTCGGGGCAAAACTGTGCTACCAGTTGCCAATATTCCGTTCCGTGATTCATGTGTACCAAATGGGAAAGCTCATGCACGATCAGATAGTCTCGTATGGCTTCGGGCATTTTGATAATGCGGTAAGTATAATTGATATTTTTTTTGGCGGAACAACTGGCCCAAAGTGTTTGTTGGTCTTTGACGACAATATTATTATATTCGACCCCCATTTTTTGAGCCCATTCGGCTGTTTTGCAGACTAATACTTCTTTGGCTTTTTCTTTCAGCCAATTTTCGGCCATGGCGTTCACGTCAGCTTGCGGAGATTGAATGTAAATATCAAAAGCGTCCGTAACATAATCCACCCCTTCTTCTTGGTCCGGAGTTAAATGAATGCGCGCCGGCAACAGGCGCCCTTGGTAAAGAATTTTGCCCGCTTCGGTTTCGGCATTTTCTTGCGCGGTGCCAAAGACCTCGGGCAGGTCCTTTTTTAGGCGTTCGATGAACAATTTTACGTCGCTGATTATACTTTGGGTATCACTCATACTGTTATTATAGCAATTTCATTTTTCGGGCGGGAAAACAATCTTGTGGAATTTTGGCGAATATTTTATACAATAATGCTATATCTAGGAGGATATTGTGACTTCAGACACCCTCAAAAAGACACCGTTGTGTGAGTCCTGCCAAAAAGCAGGCGGAAAGATGGTAGATTTCCACGGGTGGTATTTGCCCGTGCAGTTTAATAGTATCATTGCCGAACATAAAGCCGTGCGTGAAAAAGCCGGCATGTTTGATGTTTCTCACATGGGGCAAGTATTTGTAGAAGGTCCCGATGCTTGGCATTTTCTGCAATACATGAACACCAATAATATTAAAAACACCCCTCCCTGTGGTACCTATTCCCACATTACCGATGAGCAAGGACATATTATTGATGATGCTATTTCCTTTTGTTTGACGCCCGAAAAATTTTTGGTGGTGGTTAATGCCGCCTGCATTGATACAGATGTGGCTTGGTTTAAAAAACATGCCGAAAAGTTTAATGTCAAAATTACTAATGATAGTGCTCATTGGGGCATGATTGCCTTGCAAGGGCCGGAAGCGGTGACCCATGCCGAAAAGTTAATTGCGGGTGTGAGTGAAATGCCGCGCTTTACCATTAAAGAAATAGAACTTTACGGCGCCAAAGGCTATGTCACCCGTACCGGATATACCGGAGAAGATGGGGTGGAAATTATGCTACCTGCGGAAGCGATCGTAACATTGTGGAATGATTTGTTGCAGGCGGGTGTTGCCCCGTGCGGATTAGGCGCGCGTGATGTGCTTCGTTTGGAAGCAGGGTACCTGCTTAACGGAGTAGATGCCGACGGTAACCAAACCCCCTATGAAGCCGCTTGCGGTTGGGTGGTAAAACTCACGAAAGAAGATTTTGTTGGCAGGGTCGCTTTGCAAGCCCAAAAGGAAGCTGGCTTAAAGAGCCGTTTGACGGGTTTCGTGCTCACCGCGGCAGGAGTGCCCAGAGGCGGTTGTAAAATTTTAAAAGACGGGGCAGAAATCGGTAGGTTAACCAGCGGCACCTATTCTCCGCTTTTTAAGGGAATAGCCGTCGGGTATGCTCCGGCTGAATTAGCGGAAGGAGCCGAGGTAGAAATAGAAGTGCACGGGCGGAAAATTCCGGCCCAAAAAGTCAAAACACCGTTTTATAAGAATCGGGTATAAATATAAGGAGAGTCTTATGCATACAGCAGAAAACAGCAAATATTGCAAAACCCATGAATGGGCTTATTTGGAAGGGGATATCGCTACCGTAGGGATCAGCGAACATGCCCAACAAGAAATCGGAGATATTGTATTTATTGATTTGCCTAAAGTAGGCCAACAGGTAACGGCAGGGCAAAATTGCTGCGTGATAGAATCGGTCAAATCCGCTTCTGAAATTTACGCGCCGATGAGCGGAGAAATTGTAGAAGTGAACGAAGCCTTGGGGACTGATCCGGCCTTGGTCAATCGCTCTGCGCATACGGAAGGCTGGCTCTTTAAGATCAAAGTTTCCGCTCCGGCCGAATATGACGGCTTGCTGGATCTGAAAGCTTATCAGGAAACTATTTAAGTCTGTCATCTTTTCCCCCGTCTATGGCGGGGGATTTTAAGAGGTGCTTATGTTTACGTCCAATACTGCCGAAAATGAAAAAGAAATGCTTGAAAAAATAGGTGTTTCTTCTGTAAAAGAACTTTTTAAATCCATACCTGAAAATTTATTATATCCGTCGTTTAACTTGCCGTCTGCTTTGACGGAAGAAGCCTTGCACAAACATTTGCGCGAACTGGCGGGCAAAAACAAATCTTATCTTAATTTTGTCGGGGCAGGCTGGGAAGAGCATTTTATTCCTTCTGCCGTCAATGCTTTAAGCTCTCGGGGCGAGTTTTTGACGGCGTACACGCCTTATCAGGCTGAAGCCAGCCAAGGTACTTTGCAAACGATTTACGAATTTCAAAGCAGTATTTGTGCTTTATTTGACATGGATGTATGCAGTGCCTCCCATTATGATGGGGCTACCGCGTTGGCGGAGGCCTGTTTGGCTTCTTGCCGTGTTAAGAACAGAAAAAAAATTATTTACTCGGCCGGATTGCATCCGCACTACAAAGAAGTGTTGCACACGTACTTAAAAAATGTGCCTGAAATTATTTTGCAGGAAGTACCTTTAAAAGAAGGCCTGACGGATCAACAGGCCTTGCAAGCGGTTTTAGCGGAAGATACGGCCTGTGTGGCGATAGCCGGACCCAACTTTTTAGGCCAGTTGGAGCCGATGCAAGCATTGAGCCATGTAGTTCATCAGGCAGGTGCTTTGTTTGTAGCGGTAGTTAACCCGTTGTCTTTGGGAGTATTGCAAACACCGGGGGAATATGACGCAGACTTTGCCGTTGCGGAGGGGCAATGTTTAGGAAATGCCATGCATTTTGGCGGACCGGGGCTAGGGATTTTTACTTGTAAGCAAGCCTATGTGCGCCAAGTGCCGGGGCGTATTGTAGGTATTGCCAAGGATAAAGACGGGAAACGCAGTTTTGTGCTGACTTTGCAAGCGCGCGAACAGCATATCCGCCGTGAAAGAGCCGCCTCTAACATTTGTTCCAATGAAGCTTTGTGTGCGCTCAATGCAGTAATTTATTTAACATTAATCGGGCCGGAAGGGCTCAGAGAAGTGGCTTCTTTAAATCTCTCTCGTGCCCATGCATTAAAGGAGCTGTTGGAAGAAACCGGACATAAAATCAAATTTACAGGTCCTTTTTATAATGAGTTTGTGATAGAATGCAAAGTTCCCGCCAGCGAAGTGATTGAAAAATTGCAAGCGCAAGGGATTGCCGCCGGTTATGATTTGGGACAGGTTTGCGACTGTTTAAAAAACTGCCTTTTGGTGTGTGTAACGGAAACCAAAACGACGGAAGATTTGCAAAAATATGCCCGTGCCTTGGGAGGGATTTAATATGCAAGAGATTATAAAGAAAAACATGTTAAGCATAGAAAAATCCGTAACGGGACGGCGCGGTGTGCGTTTTGAAAAAGCCCTTTCTAAAGCAGAAGATCTTTTGCCGGCGGATTGCTTGCGCAAAAGCCGCCCTCATCTGCCGGAAATGAGTGAGCTGGACACAGTGCGCCATTTTACCAATTTGTCCCGCCAAAATTATTGTTTAGACAGCCATTTTTATCCGTTGGGTTCTTGCACCATGAAATATAACCCCAAGGCCTATGATGTGCTGAGCAATTTGGAAGGCTTTAGTTTGGCGCATCCGTTTGCTCCGTTGGCCGGTGTACAGGGGACGTTGGAACTTTTGTATAACCTGCAAGAATTGCTAAAAGAAATTACGGGTTTGTCTGCTTTTACCTTGCAACCGGCGGCTGGAGCACATGGGGAGCTGACAGGTATTTTGACCGCTAAATCTTATTTTAAATCGCGCGGCGAGCATCAAAGAACGGAAGTGATTGTGCCCGATACGGCCCACGGCACCAACCCTGCTACTTCCAATATGGCAGGATACACGGTAATAAATATCAAATCCGGTCCGGACGGTTGTGTGGATAAAGAAGCTCTGCAAAAGGTTTTGTCTGATAAAACAGCGGTTGTTATGTTGACCGTACCCAATACGGTGGGTCTCTTTGAAAAAGACATTTGTCAAATTGCCGAAATGGTGCATGCGGCGGGCGCCTTGCTGTATATGGACGGAGCCAATTTTAATGCGCTGATGGGGGTAGCTAAGCCGGCCTCTTTCGGGGTGGATATGATGCACTTAAACCTGCATAAAAGTTTTGCCGCTCCGCACGGTGGCGGTGGCCCCGGTTCGGGCCCTGTAGGAGTAGTGGCACATTTGGCCCAATTTTTACCTAAACCAATGGTAGAAAAACAAGGAGAACGCTTTGTATTAAACACACAAATGCCGGATTCTTTGGGGAAGATGAAAGCTTTCTACGGTAATATTTCCGTTTGTATTCGTGCATATTGTTTCTTGCGTCAATACGATGGAAAAACCTTGCACCAAGTGGCAGAACAGGCGGTACTCAATGCCAATTATGTCCGTGTGTTGTTAAAAGATTATTTCCCCGCTTTCTTTGACGCTCCGTGTATGCATGAATGTGTGCTGACTTTACAAAAAGAAAAGATGAACGGGATCCGCACGGCCGATATTGCCAAGCGGTTATTGGATTATGGTTTTTATGCGCCTACGATTTATTTTCCACTCATTGTACCGGAAGCCATGATGATAGAGCCTACGGAAACAGAAAATAAAGAAATGCTGGATTTATTTGTAGAAGCAATGAAAACTATTTTTCAAGAGATAGTTTCTAATCCGCAAGTGGTGCATGAGGCTCCTTTGTTGCAACCGGTGAAACGCATTGATGAGGTGAGTGCAGCACGCGAGCCAAACTTGCGCTGGTAATTTGAAACGGCGCGGTTTAATACCGCGCTTTTTTGTGATGGCAGAAAACTTATTAACTCCGGCATTGGACGTTTACGAACAAATGGCCTTAGATGAAATTTTGGCGCATGAGAATCTTGTGTCGCCTGTTTTGCGTTTTTATCATTGGGTCGCCGGTCCTGCCGTTACCTTTGGCTATGCCCAGTTTTACCAAGATATTTGTAAGCAATGCCCTGCAGAGGCAGGCTCCGTTTGCCGTCGGCCGACGGGAGGCGGGATTGTGTTTCATGCAGAAGATTTAACATTCAGTTTGGTATTTGAAAGTGAGTGGAGCCGCCCAAAAGAAATTTACAACCGTTTGCATAGATCCATTGAAGCGGCCCTTTGGCAAAGAGCTTCTTTACAAAGCAGCCGTCAGGGGAGTGTGGACCAAACAGCCTATCTGCCTGCCAAAGACGGGATAGCCAGCGGTTGTTTTGCTTGTCCGGTGGAGGACGATTTACTGCTTGGCGGACGCAAAATTTTGGGAGGAGCAATCCGCCGTTTTGGTAGCAGGGTGCTGTATCAAGGGTCTTTGCAATGTGCCGGTGCCCGCACGGAGCCTGTTTTTAGGCGTTCGGTGGCAGAGGGCATTGCACAGGTTTTGGGTGTTTCTTTTCAAACCAGCCTTGTTTCTTCGGAAAGGATGCAAGCTGCCAAAGAACTGGCCAATAATCAATATAAAACCGACAGTTGGAACCAAAAATTTTAATGAAAAATTTTCTTAAATTATTCCTTGCCTTCCTTTTACTTCCGCTTGTGTTTTTTACGGTAGCGGAAGTTTGCGGTACTTGTTGGAATGTGTTTGCTGATTTACAAAATGCGATCGGTTTTTTGGCAGGAGCTGCTTTGTATGCGGTGATTCATTTTAGTGTGTATCAGTTTGACAGAATGTACGTTTTCGGGCATGAAACCACTCATGCCGTTGCGGCGATGCTTTTTGGTTTTCGGGTACATGATATATCCGTGAAAAAAGATAGCGGACATGTGAAGATGGACCGCTGTAATGCAGCAGTTATCTTGGCCCCTTATTTTATTCCGTTTTATGCATTATTAACGGGGATTATTTATGTGGGCATAGGACTCTTTTGGCCGGTAGAAAATTACCGTTCTGTTTTTATTTTTTCGGTTGGTTTTTTTATGGCTTTTCACGGAGTGCAAACTTGTAAAACCTTGTGGGAAACACAACAGCCGGATTTGAAAATGGCGGGCGGAAATCTTTTCTCGGTAGTAATGATTGTGTTGGGAAATATGTTGGTGCTTTCTTTGGTATTAAAATGTTTGTTTCCGCAAAGAGTGGAACTGCTGGAAATGGCTCGCGGTGTTTTTAATAGTACCTATAATACATGGAAAATTGTGATAAACTATATAATAGACCGCCTGATATCAGCGCAAGGTTAGAACATTTATGAGTAAAAAAGAGAAAAAACAGAAAAGGGAAAGCCGCAGAAAGCGTTCTAAGGTGTTTCGTTTTGCCACGGGGACGGTTTCTTTGTTTTTCCGCACGGTATTGTTTACCGTGATGCTGTTGCTGCTGCTTTTTATCGGGTTGTGGATTGCCGCTCAAAAAATGTTCAATGCACAGCAAATCAGTGAATCATTGGTTTCCCAATTACAAAAACTATTTGACCGTCCGGTTGTCATTACCTCATTGGATTTAAAATTTTTAAATACGGTGCAATTAAACGGGTTTGCCGTGCTGGATACGGAGGTGCAACCGGCAGAGCCGTTTATAGCGGCCGAATCGGTTACGATCCGTTACAAAATTCTTCCGCTACTGGAACACAAACTCATTGTTGATGAAGTAACGTTAAACCGTCCTCGCATTAGCGTAGTACGCGCAACGGACGGAAACTATAATGTTCCGCCGGTGCGTACTTCACAAGCTCAGAAGAATTTTGTCAGCCAAACAACCGGAGAAAAAATAGACATAAGCATTGAAGATTGGCGCATTAAAGACGGGGTGTTGAGTTATAAAGATTTGGGCCGCGGCGTGAGTCATGCAGTGTATGGGTTAAACGTACATTTTCCTAAGCTAAAATTTGATGAATTGTCGCGTTTTAGAATGGAAACGGTGTTAAGAAACCGTTGGGGAGAGAATATCTCTGATTTAGAAATACGCGGCAGCGGGCAGGTGAATTTCGCTAATTTTGATTGGAGTAAGTTTGCTTTGCGTAATTTTAAGACGCAGGTGGCCTTATTTCAAAAACCGGTTAATCTAACGTTGGATTTGGATAATTTAAAAACGCCGTTTTTTAATATACGTCTTTCTGCCCCTGCGTTTGACAATCAGGATTTGTCGGTATTTTACAAAGATCTTCCCCAATTTAGTGTGCCGGCCACCAATATTATAGCCAAAGGCGTGCTGACAGAGGGATACACTTTTTTAACCGTAAATGAACTAAGCAATAAAACAGACAATATGCAATTGTCGGCTTCCGGCAAGGTGGACTTCGCCGCCGATCCTATTCTGGCAGAAATAAGTGTAAAGACCGGCTGGACAGATTTGGCAGTGTTAAGCAAAAGATGGCCGGCTTTGGCTCGTTTTCAATTAAAAGGGAAAGGGTCTGTAAGTGCCTTATTAAAGCGGGAAAAAGGAAAATGGGATTTGCCATTAGTGGAGATAGGGGCTAAAGAAGCAGCGGGTAATTTTTGGGGGTTTGAAACGAAGGATATAAGCGGACAGTTTATTGCTAAGAAAAACTTTGCCGATTTGTACGCAGAAACATCCACCGGAAACGTAAAAGTGGCGGACAGTTTATTTGAAAAGGTAAAATTAACCGGCTCTTACCGCAAAACAGATGTGTATGCCTATATTTCTTCGGCAGAATTGAATGGCGTACCTATCAAAATGCGCCTTTCTATTGACAATATCAAAAGCCCAAAACGTAAAATAGATACTTCCATTTATATGAAACGTTTTGACCCGATGAAATTTATCGGTACGGTAATGGATTTTGTTGATGTTATTTTAGAAATTCCGAAGAAGAAAAGAAAACCTCTGCCCGTACAGACGGGAGAGCTGGCTTGGATGCGTAATTTTAGGGATCGTCTGCCTAAATTTATGCCTAATTTTTCCGGCACTTTGTATGCAGACAGCTTTTCTAGCACTGTTCTGTCCGGCAACCGTTTTAATGCCGAATTTGCCTTTACGGGTATGGTGGCAGGAGCCAAAGAATTAAACGGTACTTTAGATGTCAAGCTGGAAGAGGGCATCATACACCAAATGGAGAAACTGGCCGAAGAACAACAGGCTTTGAATATTACATTTACTCCGTTTATTATGATGCACCGTATGGAAAGAAGCGGAAGTTTTAAGGTGGGAGAAGTGCTAAAAGATGTGGCTTTTAATGAAATGGCTGGCTCTGTGGACTTTAAAAACGGTACAATGATTATTAATAATGCTTTTACACAGGGGCCTGTGATATCGGCAGCTGTATCCGGTTGGGTAGATTGGGTGCGGGAAACGTTTGAACTGGTTATTTGGACTATGTTCACCCCGTCTTCCAAAAAGGGCGGTATTTTGGCGGAAAATCTGACGGACGAATCCGGCAATCCGGCCTTGGCCTTCAAAGTATCCTCCTCTATGTTAAAGCCTCGGTTGGAAATGTTGCGCGCCAAGAAAACCAAAGAACAGATAGACACGGCCCGCCGTCGGGGTTTGCGTACAGATTTTGAAAAAAGTAGCGATTTTTTGAAAGGAGAATTCAATGCTAAAAAATAACTTAGATCTTTTATCACTTTTACAGGAGCATGGTGCTATTGTAGAAGGGCATTTTGTGATGCCTTCCGGTTTTCATAGCCAGACCTATATTCAAACGTCTCTTTTGTTGCAACACCCTAATTTAGCACAGAAAATCGCTCAGGCTATGTCGGATAAATTTCCGGCGAAAGCCGATGTGGTGATGGCGTTGACTCCGTCCAACTCCGTGTTGGCCCAAGAGGTAGCCCGTGTGCGCGGAGCACGTGCCATTTTTGCTTCCAAAGATGCAAACGGCAATATGATTTTGAAACACAATTTTGTCATTAAACCGGGAGAAACGGTCCTCTTGGTAGATGACGTAACCGTAGGCGGACGCAAAGTGTTGCGTGCCGAAGAAATGGTCAAAGCTGCCGGAGCCAAAGTGTTGGGTATTTCCGTTATGGTGGACCGCTCTATGGGTATTTTGCCGTTAGAACTGCCGCTTCGGGCCTTGCTCTCTTACCCGATTCAAACTTTTATGGCCAAAGACTGCCCGCTCTGCGCTTCCGGTGTGCCGGTTAATGAAGTGGACGATTTAAATAAGGAAAATAACTAATGATTGAAATTAAATTAAAACCCAAAGAACACCGCCGTATTGCGGCAGGACATTATTGGATTTTTTCTAATGAAATTGACGGCTTGGATACTTCCATAGAGCCGGGTAGTATTGTGCGCGTATTGGATAGCGACGGCAACTGCGTGGGAACAGGTTTTTTCAACCCGCATAGTTTGATTGCTGTGCGTATGATTCAAAAGGGGCCGGAAGAACTGCCGGAAGATTTTATTTTCCAAAATTTAGATACGGCCTATGAGTACCGCAAAGAACTCGGTGTTCGTAAATACGGACGTATGTGTTACGGTGAGTCGGACAATATGCCGGGGTTGATTGTGGACCGGTACGGCGATGTATTAGTGGTGGAAATTTTGACTGCCGGTATGGAAAAACAAAAAGAGGCCATTACTGCCGCTCTTAAAAAGATTTTCAAACCCAAAGGGATTTTATTCCGTGCAGACAGTGCCTTCCGCACCTTGGAGGGGCTGGGCAATACACCTGAAATTGTGGGAGAAGTGCCCGATACGGTGCTGATTGAAGAAAACAAAGTAAAGTATGAAGTGCCTTTGCGCGTAGGCCAAAAGACGGGTTTTTATTTTGACCAACGCGAAAACCGTGAATTTTTAAAACCGTATTTTAAAGATAAATTGGTGGTAGATTTGTACTCTTACATCGGCTCTTTCGGTATTACGGCCGCTTTGGAAGGGGCCGCCCAAGTATGGGGGGTGGATTCCTCTGCTGCGGCAGTGGAATTTGCCAACAAAAATGCCGAACTCAACGGAGTGAAAGATTTAGCAGTTTTTCATCGGGATGACGCAGAACGTATTTTGTCTGCCATGAAGAAAAAAGAGCTTCCGGAACAGCCGGATTTTGTACTGTTAGATCCGCCGGCATTTGCCAAAAGCCGCAAGAATTTACCGCAAGCCGTGGGCTTATATGTAAAACTGGTAAAAATGGCGTTGGAAGGCTTGGAAAAAGGCGGATATTTGGCCTTTTCCACTTGCTCGCACCATATTTCACGCGAACTCTTTATGGATATTATCCGCCAAGGGGTCAGCAAATCCGGCAAGCGTGCGGCTTTGCTAGAGTTGCGCGGACAGGCCAAAGACCACCCTGTCTTAATCGGTATGCCGGAGACGGATTACCTGCATTTTGCCTTACTCCAAGTGCGGTAATCTCCGTCGGAAAAAAACAGTTTTATTTTCAAACTCATTTATTTTTGTTATAATATATGAGTAATGCCGAGGTAGCTCAGTGGTAGAGCACTGGTCTGAAAAACCAGGTGTCGACAGTTCGATCCTGTCCCTCGGCATTTTTCAATTTAATTTAACCGCGCTTTTTATAAAAGTGCGGTTATTTTTTGCAGTTCTGCGCTGTCTTCGTCGGAAAATCTGTTTTTGATGGGAGAGTCTATATCCAGCACACCCCATATTTGTCCGTTTTGAATAAGCGGTATGACGATTTCGCTGTTAGATGCGCTGTCGCAAGCGATGTGCCCCGGAAAGTGATGCACATCGGGCACAATGAGTGTTTTCTTTTGTTGTGCGGCGGTGCCGCAGACACCTTTGCCCAAAGCAATTTGGGTACAGGCGGGCTTACCTTGAAAAGGGCCTAATCTTAATATGTTTCCGTCCAGTAAATAAAACCCCGCCCAATTAACATCGTGCATATATTGGTAAAGAAGGGCCGATAAATTAGCCATATTGGTCATCCGTCCGTATTGCGGCAAAAGCAAAGCTTTGGCTTGGGTAATAATGAAAGCATAATCCGTTTTATTCATATAAAATATTTTAACAAATCACCCTTATTTTTTATTGCATATCTGCTTAAAAAAGACATATACTTTAATGGAGTGTAAGAGATAAAGGAGGCATCTTATGCCTAGAATAGAAGTAGATGTGAATCGCTGCAAAGCCTGTTATTTATGCGTGAACGCCTGCCCGAAAAAATGCTTGGGCAAATCCGCCACCATCAGCAAAAAAGGATATTTCCCTGCAGAGATGCAACGTCCGCAGGACTGCATCGGTTGTACGATGTGTTATATGATGTGTCCGGACGTAGCGATTACGGTAATTAAAGAATAATTTTGAGGATTTTATGACAGAAAAAACATTAAGAAAAGGTAATGAAGCGTTAGCGGAAGGGGCTATTCGGGCCGGAGCCCGCTTTTTTGCCGGATACCCTATTACACCGCAAAACGAAGTGCCGGAATATATGTCTGCTTATATGGCCGATGCCGGTGGGGCTTTTGTACAGGCCGAAAGTGAAGTAGCGGCCATTAATATGGTGTACGGGGCGGCCGCTACCGGTACACGCAGTATGACTTCTTCTTCTTCCCCCGGTATCAGCTTAAAACAAGAAGGAATCACTTATTTAGCCAGCGCGGATTTGCCATGTTTAATTGTCAACGTTATGCGCGGTGGCCCCGGTTTGGGCAGTATTAGCGGCGCGCAAGGGGATTACTTTCAAGCAACGCGCGGCGGTGGAAACGGGGACTACCGTGTTTTGGTGTTGGCCCCTAACTCCGTAGAAGAATTGGGCAATTTCCCTAAACTCGGATTTGAATTGGCCGAAAAATATCGCATTCCCTGCATGATTTTGGCAGACGGTATTTTGGGGCAAATGATGGAAAGCATGTCTTTTAATTTTGATCCGGTGGATCCGAACCAACTGGGCAAAATGCAATGGGCGGTGGATATTGAGAAAAACGGTCGTCCTAAAAATAAAGTCTTTTCTTACAAAGGGGATAATTTGATTGCGGATGTGGTAGAGCGTGCCAAACGCTATGGTTTGATTGAAAAAACCGAAGCCCGCTATGAAGAGCGTAATACCGAAGATTGTGATGTGCTTTTGGTCGCGTACGGATTATCTTCCCGTGCTTGTTTGGAAGCGGTCAATAAAGCGCAAGAAGAAGGCTTGAAAGTAGGTCTCTTCCGTCCGATTACTTTGTGGCCCTTCCCGTCTAAACGTTTGGCGGAACTGGCGCAAAAAACCAAAGCTATTTTAACCGTAGAACAAAGTTTAGGTCAATTGGTGCAAGACGTAAAACTGGCCGTTAACGGCAAAACACCCGTATACCTCAATGCCTATCCTGCCGGTGGACAACCGGACGGAGAAAGCATTTTGACGGCGGTGAGATCTTGTTTAAACGGCGGCAAAGAAGGACTGTTTGACTTACAAGCACATGCCGCAGATTTTGCCTATGAATGCAAACGGGACGCGTCTTTAGGTATGCAGGGCGATTGTAAGGGGGGCAAATAAGATGACCATTTTAGCTAAAAAACCACAAAGTTTAACAGATATTCCTATGCACTATTGCCCCGGCTGTGGTCACGGGATTGTGCATCGTTTAATGGCGGAAGCTTTTGACGAGTTGAAAATAGCGGACCGCGTAATTGGCGTTGCGCCGGTGGGCTGTGCTGTATTTGCCGATGATTATTTTGCCTGTGATATGGTGCAAGGCGCACACGGAAGAGGCCCCGCTATTGCCACCGGTATCAAACGTTCCAAACCGCAGGCTGTTGTATTTTCTTATCAGGGAGACGGAGATCTGGCCTCTATCGGTATGGCTGAAATTGTGCATGCGGCGGTGCGCAGTGAAAATATTACGGTGATTTTTATTAACAATGCCATTTACGGTATGACCGGCGGCCAAATGGCCCCGACCACCTTAGTGGGGCAAGTGGCCACCACTGCCCCGAAAGGACGCGACCCGAAGTTGCAAGGCTGGCCGATTAATATGTGTGAAATGCTTTCGCAAATTACGGGAGCTAAGTATTTAGAGCGTGTGGCGGTAGATACACCGCAACACGTTATGGCGGCCAAAAAAGCCATTAAAAAAGCTTTTGAAAACCAAGTCAAAGGGGTTGGCTTTTCTATGGTAGAAGTGCTTTCACAATGCCCGACCAATTGGCATGCCAGTGTAGACCAAGCCTTGGAATTTGTGCGCACGCAAATGATGCCGCAGTATCCGTTAGGTGTGTTTAAAAACGAGGAGGCGAAATAATGTACCAAGGAATCAGAATTGCCGGATTTGGCGGACAAGGGGTTGTTTCTGCGGGCATTTTACTCGCTCAGGCCGGAGTGGAAGATAAGAAAAACGCCAGCTGGTTGCCCTCCTATGGGCCCGAAATGCGCGGAGGCACGGCCAACTGTTCTGTAGTGGTAACAGACGGCGAAGTCTATACCCCGATTGTTTCTACGCCGGATACTGTCATCGTCATGAATGAGCCTTCTTTGCCTAAGTTTGAACCGCTTATTAAAAAAGGCGGTGTATTAATTTTGAACAGTTCTTTAATTAATTCCCGCCCGACCCGTACAGATATCCAAGTGATTTGTGTACCTTGCAACCAAATTGCCGAAGAATTAGGCATGGCGCGTATTGCCAATTTGGTGGCTTTGGGTGCTTTTATTAAAGTGACGGGTGCGGTCAGTTTGGATAGTGTGGCTGACGCCATGAAAAAAGTGTATAAGCGTGCCAAACCGGAAATGTTGGAGCTGAATAAAAAAGCTTTACAGGCCGGATATGATTTCGTGAAATAAAAAACGGAACAAATATGAAAAAGCCGCTTCTCAAGGAGCGGCTTTTTTATTCGGCAGAATCTTCTGCGTAGTAGCGGATCAGGCGCCCCTCTGCACGCGCCATTTTGGCTGCGTAGTACATTAAAATGCTGGCAGGCAACATTACCGCCGCACAACCCAAAACGGCGATTTTAAGGCCAAAAGCGTCAGAAATACGGCCGATTAAGGCGGGGGAAAGGGCATCTCCTAACGCGTGGATTAAGAAAATATTTAAGGCAAAAGCCATAGAGCGCACTTTCCGTCCGCTAAGAGCTACCAAAGAGGCACTAATGGGGCCCAGCGGCATAAAAATGAATGTAATCGCCAAAAAGAAAGAAATCAGAGTAAAAGGCAAGCGGTGGCTTAATACCCCTGCTGCAGCAAACGGGATAAAAATGAGAAAACTGGATAAAATGACAATGAAATGGGCGGAGTTGGTTTTTTGCAAGAATTTATCGGCCATTCTGCCACCGATGAAAGTGCCTAAAGCTCCGGCCAAAATGACCATCCCTCCAAAGATTGTTCCCGCTTGCGCAATGCCCAAATCAAAGAAACGGTGAAAGTAGGTGGGCATCCAAGCAGAGAGCCCTCCTAAGGTAAACGTTTGCATGGCGTGAGCCAAACACAGTAGTAAAAAAGGAATATTTTTAAGTAAGGTAATGTATTGGGAAAGGCCGGGTTTTTTGCGTTTTTGTAAGTGGCGGTGTTCGCGGTCTTTAATTTGAAACATAGCCAAAAGGCCCAGTAAAAAACCGGGTACACCCACTATCATAAAAGCTATACGCCAACCCCAGTTCGCCCCGATCAAAGCCCCCAACAGATAGCCCAGTGCACTTCCGGCCGGCAACGCAAGACCGAAGTAAGACAAAATGGTGGCACGTTTGTTTTTGGGATATTGCTCCGCCAAGAAAGGTTGGGCAATGGTGGTAAATCCGCCTTCGCCGATTCCGATGCAAGCCCGTGCCGCTAAAAGAGAAGTATAGTTTTTGGCCAGACCGCTTAAAGATGTGGCGGCACTCCAAATAAGTGCACTGGTGGCAATCCAGTATTGGCGGGGGTGCCTGTCTGCAAAAAAACCCACAATAGGAGCATAGCACATATATACCAACATGAAAACGGAGGCCAAAGAACCTAACTGAAAATCAGAAATAGAAAGCTCATTTTGAATCAGCGGAAAAACGGAAAAAAGAACCTGCCTGTCTATGTAATTAAACAGATTAAGAGAAAATAAAATCCAAAATAGTTTTCGGGCGTTCATCTACTTATATTTTATAAAATCAAACGGCAAAAAGTACGCGCAAGCGTAATTAAATTTATATAATAAGCCAAAGGAGGAGTTTATGAAAAAAGGATTTACCTTGATTGAACTTTTAATTGTGATGGTCGTGGTGGCGGTGTTGGTTACGTTAGCCGCTTCCAAGTATAAAATAGCGATGGAAAAAGGCCGCGGTTTGGAAGGTATTCATAACGCACAGGCAATCAGTGATGCCTTGAATGCTTTTTATATCCAAGATGGCAACACCTATCATTCCAACCGTTTGCAAAGTGCCATTGATGCGGCCGGAGTGACGAAAGACAGGCACTTTACTTGTACTATTAGGGGGGGGCAAATAGATTTTCAAGATGTTATCTGTGAAAGAATCACCGGAAGATATACTATTTGGGTTTTTAATAAAGAAGGGGAAACCACATCTGTTGGGTGTTCGGGAGATGAAAGATATTGTAAAGCATTAGGAGCTACAAAACTTACCGACACAAATCTCTGGTCTTTTTAATTTTCAAAAACCCGACTTTTAAGTCGGGTTTTTATTTGCTGTATTTAGTTTGGCGTAAGGCTTCAAAAAGCGTAATGGCCGCCGATGACGATAAATTTAAAGAACGCACCGGCCCCGTCATGGGAATGGTGAAAAGACGATTTTGATACGTGGTATAAAATTCTTTGGGTAAACCGCAGGATTCGGCGCCAAAGCATAAAAAGTCCCCATCTTTAAATTGCGCCTCAAAGTAGCTTTTCGTTCCTTTGGTGGACATGAAAAATAATTGGTCTTCGGCAGGGTTATTTTCTTTCAAAAAATCTTCCCACGTTTCATACCTTTTATAATCTAAGTTCGGCCAATAGTCCAGCCCCGAGCGGCGAATTTCTTTAGATTCAATTTTGAAGCCCAGCTTACCTACCAAATGCAGGCGTGTGCCGGTGGCCACGCAAGAACGGCCGATATTGCCGGTATTGAAAGGGATTTCTGGATTAATCAGTACAATATTGAGCATAACATTACAAAAAAAGGGCGCACTTGAGGTGCGCCCTTAAATAAGGTGCTTTATTCTTCCCAACGAATGAAGAACGGAGTTAAGACGTTAGGAATTTTGTCACAAGCGGGCAAGATGCGCAAGGCATAATCTTGGCGGC
Organism: Elusimicrobiaceae bacterium; assembly: GCA_017468055.1. Lineage (GTDB taxonomy): Bacteria > Elusimicrobiota > Elusimicrobia > Elusimicrobiales > Elusimicrobiaceae > Avelusimicrobium. The sequence continues at coordinate 21,676 of JAFUJU010000074.1, read as the reverse complement.
CGCTGTTAAACGGAGAGATTTGCACTTCATAGATATAGGCATCTCCTTCATTGCCTACTACGTGCATATCTACGGCGTTTTCTTTTTCAATACCACCCAAGGTGCCGCGCGTACCCAAGTAAAGCTCTACTTGAATATCTTCCGGAGCTAAACCGCCTAAGAATACACGGGCGCGGAAAGTAAGCTTGTCTCCCATTAAAATAGCTTTGTCAAAAGCGGGAGTAATATCGGTAATGCTTACGCGATACCAGTTTTCCGCAATTTTCTTGCGCCAAGCGGCCACATCAGCGGTGGTTTCCCCTTGGTTTAGGATTTGACCGTAGTTGTTGGCTCCTACATAGAATTTTTCATAATATTCTTTTACCATGCGGTTGGTGTTGAAGAAAGGAGCAATTTCTTGAATGGATTTCTTCATTAAAGCCAACCAAGCAGAGGAGAAGCCTTTGTCATTTTTGGCATAGTAAGAGGGGGCGATGTCTTGTTCTAATAAGTTGTACAAGGATTCTGCTTCCACGGCGTCGCGTTCTGCTTCGGATCCGTATTTTTCGGCACCGCCGATAGACCAACCAAAATCACACGGGCCTACTTCGTCCCACCAACCGTCTAAGATAGAAAGCATCAACGCGCCGTTTAAGGCCGCTTTCATACCGGAAGTACCGCTGGCTTCCATGGGGCGAATGGGGTTATTAAGCCATACATCTACCCCTTGCACCATGTAACGGGCAATGTTCATGTTGTAGTCTTCTACAAAGACGATTTTGTTTTTGAAACGCGGATCGTTTTGCGTTAAATTGTAAATGGTTTTGATAAACTCTTTACCGGCCGTATCGGCAGGGTGTGCTTTACCGGCAAAAACGAACTGGATCGGGCGCAAGGGATTGTTGATGATTTTATCCAAGCGGTCCAAATCTTTGAACAACAAGGTAGCACGTTTGTACGTAGCAAAGCGGCGGGCAAAACCGATGGTCAACACATCCGGTTTCAAAACACGGCTGGTTTTGTTAATTGTCATCACGTCAAATCCTTGGCGTTTGAGCTGGCGTTTAATGCGGGTGCGGGCCATGTTGATGAGTTTGGCTTTGCGCTGTACGTGAATGTTCCAAATTTCTTCGTCGGGAATTTCGTTCACTTTGTCCCACATGGGTTTGTCAGAGGGGTCAAACTCGCCCAACTGATTGCCGTTTAATAAATATTTACGGAACAAATCGTTCATTTCGTGAGAAATCCAAGAGGCACTGTGAATACCGTTGGTAATGCTGCCAATGGGTACTTCGTTTTCCGGCAAGGTCGGCCACAGATTGGCCCACATTTCGCGGCTTACTTTTCCGTGCAGTTTGGCTACGCCGTTGGCATAAGCAGTTAAACGCAAGGCCAAAACGGTCATACAGAAAGTGGCGGAATCTTCTTTTTCTTTACCCAAGGCCAAGAACTCATTCCAAGAAAGACCCATGGCTTGTGCATAATATTCCATATATTTGCGAACGAGCAGCGGATCAAAGTGTTCGTTACCGGCGATGACCGGCGTATGGGTGGTAAAAACAGAGGAAGCCCATACAATTTCGCGCGCTTGAGCAAAGCTCATTTTGCGTCCGTTCATGATGTCAATAATGCGTTGCAAGAGAAGGAACGCGCTGTGACCTTCGTTAATATGATATACCGTGGGATTGAGACCCATAGCATTTAATGCCTTCACACCACCGATACCCAACACAACTTCTTGACGGATGCGGTTTTCGCGGTCTCCACCGTAAAGTTTTTCGGTGATTAAGCGTTGGGCAGGGGTGTTTTCCTGCAGGTTGGTGTCTAATAAATACAAGTCTGTGCGGCCCACTTTTACGCGCCATACACAAGCTTTGACGCTTTCGTTAAACCCGAGCGGAATATCTACAATGATTTCATTTCCGTTTTTGTCCAGCACGTGCTCTACTGCCATATGAGCCCAGTCATTATCAGGGAATTCTTCATTTTGCCAACCTTCACGGTTCAAAAGCTGTTGGCCATAGCCTTTTTTATAGAAAAGACCTACGCCGATGATCGGCAAACCTAAATCGCTGGCGGATTTAATGTGGTCTCCGGCCAGCATTCCTAATCCACCGGAATAGATAGGCAAACCTTCTCCGATACCATATTCCATAGAGAAGTAAGCAGCCAACATATCGCCTTGTTCTTTTTTGTTCTGTTTGTACCAAGTGTTCGGATTATTTTTGTAGTTGTAATAGACTTCTTTGACTTTGTTCACTTGTTCCACAAAGGCAGGGTCGTTGCTTAATTCTTCAAATCTTTTTTGCGGTACGCAACCTAACATCCATTTCGGGTTGCGGTTGGAATCGTTCCACAGTTTAGGGTCAATCTGCATGAAGAGCATAATGGCCGGCCAGTTCCAAGTGAACCACATATTGTTGGCTAACTCTTCTAAAAACTTAATGTTTTCCGGCAAATTAGGTTGTACGTTGAAAGAATGAATTTTCATGTATTCTCCTTAAAAAAGTATTTCCTTAATATTATATTAAAAAACCTGTTCTTTACAGTATGGCAGTCAATACGATAAAATAACCCACCATCAGCACCGCACCCAAAGGCAAAGCGGCTTTGGCCCATTCTTTGCTTTTGATTTTAAGTTTGGAAGCGCAGATAATGTTGGGGATATTTCCGGGGATTAACATACCGCCGGAGATGATTAAACTCATCAAGAGGAACATTAAATTGCGCATAGAAATATCGGGTGTAATTTCGATAGCGGCCAAGGTGGCATTGTCTAAAATGGCCGAAAGCATATTGATAAAGTAGAGCGCGTTGGCAGAGAGGTGAGAAATGGTTTTTTCCGCCAACGGTTTTAAGCCGTCGCCCAACATAACCAAAGCCATCACAAACAAATATACTTTGGCCGCGCGGACAAAAATGTTTTTAATACCGTGCTCGGTGACGGAAACTTCTTCTTTTACTTCTTCGGTTTCCTTTTTGTCATCATATTTGATGCGGGCGGCCAACGCGGCTAAAAGGACATTGCCGGCCAATACATACCAACCCAAATGTTGCACCAAGAACCAGAAACCGGCATTGTACGGCTCGCCTTTGAGTTTGGAAAGAACGATGGTGCCTAACGGCTCTCCGATAGAAGTAAGCACGGCACCCATACCGATGGCATAACAGCAATATACCACCAATTGAATGCGGGTTTTGCGTTGCAAAGGAAGCAAAAGCACCACTTCAGACAAAATAAGTGCGGCAATGATGGCCGTAATTAAACTGGAGGTCATGCCCAGTAAAAACACGGTCAAAGCCATCGTGGCGCGCAAGCCGATGAGGGCTACGGTTTTGTGGGTGAGGGTTTGCAAAAGTTTATGGCTGAATTTAAATAAAAGTCCGGCAATAAAAACGGCGACGGTAATGGTGATGGGGTCTTCCAAGGCGGTTTTGATTAAATGCCAACTCCAACTGTTGGTAACCGTTACGGCAAAAGCACCACAGCAGAACAAGAAGGCCTCCAAATTTTCCTCCACCTTATGTACGGATAAGGGCAACACTAATACCAGTAGAATCAGTGCGTAAAGTAAGACATTTTGCAGTACAGACAATTCCATTTTTCTCTCCAGATAATTTTGATATAAAAAAACCCGGCTAAACCGGGCCAAAAAGCCCCTACCATCAGGGCAAAAAATACGTCCCGTACGAGATTCGAACTCGTGATCTCCGCCTTGAGAGGGCGGCGTCCTGGGCCACTAGACGAACGGGACTGAACATATATATTTTAGCAAATTCTTACTGGCAACGGCCAGCAAAGTTTTTTATGTTCTAAAATGCTAAAATATTCATATAAGCTTTTCTATCTTTATCCCTTTAGGAGATTTTCATGGAAATCGGTATCGTAGGCCTTCCGAATGTGGGCAAATCCACCCTTTTCAATGCTTTAACCTGTGCCGGAGCAGAAGCAAGCAACTATCCTTTTTGTACCATTGAACCGAATGTGGGTATTGTGGCGATTCCTGATAAGAGGTTAGACCAATTGTTTGATATGTTTAAACCTCCCAAGAAAACGGCCGCTTTTATCAAGTTTGTAGATATTGCCGGTATCGTCAAAGGTGCCAGCCAAGGCGAAGGCCTAGGTAATAAATTTTTGGCCAATATTCGTGAGGTAGATGCCATTATTCACGTGGTGCGTTTGTTTGAAGATGAAAATGTAACACACGTGATGAATTCCGTAGATCCGTTGCGTGATATTGAGATCATTAATACAGAGCTGATGTTGGCGGATCTGGAATCTGCCTCTAAAATTTGCGACCGTTTGGGCAGTAATGCCAAAAGCGGCAAGAAAGAAGCCATCGCCGCCTTTGAAACGATGAAAAAAATCAAAGCCGCCTTGGAAGACGGTAAACCGGTGGCTGCCTTGGGTTTAGAGCCGGAAGTGTTGCGTGAATATCAGTTTCTGACGGCTAAACCCGTTTTGTACGTAGGAAACAACTCAGAAACGCGTAATGCCGCCAATGCTGAAAAAGTGGCTAAATATGCCCAAGAAACCGGTGCCGGATTTGTGGAGCTGTCCGTTAAGTTTGAGGCCGATATTGCAGAATTTTCCGAAGAAGAAAAGAAAGCCTTTTTAGCTGAAACCGGCAACGACTATACCGGCCTTGAAAGAGTGGTGCGCGAGGGGATGAAGCTTTTGAATCTTTGCACCTATTTTACGGCAGGGCCGGAAGTGGAGGTGCGCAGTTGGCTTATCCCCGTAGGGTGCACTGCTCCGCAAGCGGCGGGCAAAATTCACAGTGATTTTGAAAAAGGCTTTATCCGTGCCGATGTTTATACGTTTGACGATTTGGCCAAATACGGAGACGAAAAATCTTTGCGCGAACATGGCCTGATCCGCTCCGAAGGGAAAGAATATATTGTAAAGGACGGCGATGTCTGCCTGTTTAAAATCAATGCCTAAAATCACTTGTAAACACTTTAAACAATGCGGCGGTTGCGCCATGTTGGACTTGGCCTATGAAGACCAAGTGGCCAACAAGCAAGAACGTTTGAAAGAAATTTTAAAAGATTTTTGGTCAGCGGATATTCCCGCCACCCAAACGGATCATCCCGTTTTCTTCCGTAACAAAGTGGAGCTTGGCTTTTGCCGTCAGCCTATCTGGAAAGAGCCGTTTGATAAGAAAGCCAAACGGGATAAAACAATTCCTTTGGAGTTTGAACAAACCTTGGGCTTTAAGCTCAAAGGCCGCTGGGACCGCGCGGTAGATATTGAAGAGTGTTATTTGTTTGATGAACATTTGATTCCGCTTTTAACGGCGGTGCGCGCTTGGGCCAAGGCAGAAAATTTGGAATATTATGATCACCGCAAACATACGGGTGTTTTGCGCCATATTATGTTGCGTGTGGGTAAGAACACCGGCGAAGCGATTGTCGTTTTATTCGTGACGGACGACATTCCCGAAAAAACTTTTGTGCAAGCAGTAGAAAGTGTTTGGCCGGAAGCAAATATCATGGTGGCGGTCAATACGGGCCTAGCCGATACAGCCGCACCGGAAAGTTTGCGCGTGCTGAAAGGGAAAGATTTTATTTCGGAAAAGATTATTCTTTCGGGTCCGCAAGGTGAAAAAGAAAGGGAAGTTTTGTTTAAACTTTCCCCGCAGTCTTTCTTTCAAACCAACACGCTCTCTGCCCAAAAGATGTATTCCCGCGTGCGCGGTTTAGTCAAAGAAATTTCCCCTAAAGTGATTTATGATCTGTACGGAGGAGCGGGCAGCTTTTCGCTTTCTTGTGCCGATTTGTGCGAGAAAAGTTTGTGCGTAGAATCTGTTGCTCCGGCTATTTACAACGGCATTGAAAATGCCAAACTCAACGGGGTGCAAAATGTGCAATTCTTCTGTGCTAAAGTAGAAGATTTTGTGAAACAACAACCGCTGGAGCGTAAAGATGTGTTGATTATTTTGGATCCGCCTCGTTCCGGTATGCACCCTAAAGCAGCCAAAGCGGTGGCAGAATCCGGCGTGAAGAATATTTTGTATATTTCTTGCAATCCGGTTACGTTGGCGGCCGATTTGAAAATCCTAACCCAGTATTATGATGTAAAAGATGTGGAAGCCTTTGATTTCTTCCCGCATACGGACCATATTGAAACTTTGGTCCAACTAAAATTGAAATAATTATGAAAGAAAAAAATCCGCCTGCTTTCGGCAGGCGGTGTACTATTTATGACTTTACAAGACGCTTTAAAATCTTTAAATCCGCAGCAGCTTTCGGCCGTGCATTATGATGAAGGGCCGTGTTTGATTGTGGCCGGTGCCGGTACGGGTAAAACTAAAACGCTGACCACCAAAATCGCCAAACTTATTCAAGACGGCTATGCACCGTACCGCATTTTAGCGGTTACCTTTACCAATAAAGCTGCCCAAGAAATGCGCGAGCGCGTGGAAGCTTTGGTGCCCGGTCAAAGCCGCAATGTGTGGATTCATACGTTTCACTCTTTCGGAGTGCGGTTGCTACGGCAAAATGCCGAAAAATTGGGGCTCACGCGTGATTTTGCTATTTATGATGATAATGAACAAAAGAAACTGGTAACGTTACTGTTGGAGCAAATGGGGGTAAAAGACCCCAAAAAAGAGGCGGGGCAAATCGTGAGTTTAATTTCCCGCGCTAAGGACGATTGTATTTCTCCGGAAATGCTTTCTGTTTCTGCCGGAGCCAGCGGGTTGGACTTTAAAATACGTGCGGCGGAAATTTATAAACGTTACGAGCAAAAACTAAAAGAGGCGGGAGCCTTGGATTTTGGGGATTTGCTGGTCAAAACCTTACAGCTTTTGCGCGATCATCAAGACGTGCGTGAATATTATCAACAATTTTTCCAATATATTTTGGTGGATGAGTATCAGGATACCAACCATACTCAATATTTAATCACCCGTATGTTGGCTGAGAAGCACCGCAAGTTGTGTGTAGTAGGGGATCCAGACCAAAGTATTTATTCTTGGCGTGGAGCCAATATTCGCAATATTTTGGAATTTGAAAAAGATTTTAAAGATTCCAAAACCATTACTTTGGAGCAGAACTACCGTTCTACCAAAGTCATTTTGGACGCGTCCAACAAACTCATTACCAAAAACAGCAAGCGCAAAGAAAAAAGTCTGTTTACTGACAAACAATACGGTGACGATATTGAAGTACATCAGTCCGCTACCGAAGGCCAAGAAGCTGTATGGGTGGCGCAAAATGTAAAAGCACTAGTGGGGCAAGGGGGCTATTCTTTAAACGAGATTGCCGTTTTTTACCGCACCAATGCACAGAGCCGTAACTTTGAAGAAACATTCCGTCGTTATCAAATTCCCTACCGTTTAGTGGGTACGGTGCGATTTTATGACCGTAAAGAAATTAAGGACATGCTTTGTTATGCGCGTTTGCTTATTAATCCGCACGACGATATCAGCTTGTTGCGTGTGATTAATACGCCCACGCGCGGCTTGGGTAAAACAGCGCAGGATCGTCTGCTTGCTTATGCACAGACAAACGGACTTTCTTTGTACGGGGCTTTAAAAGCGGTGCAAAGCGTGCCGGATTTGACCCCTATGGCCCGCCGAAGTGCGGTGGAATTTGTACGTCTGGTAGAGGGGTGGCGCGCGGATATGTTTATTGCTACCCCGACGGACGTGATGGATAAAATTTTAAAAACCTCCGGCTATGAAAATATGGTCCGTGCCGAAATGGAAAAAGATCCTGAAGCCGAAAGCCGCCTGCAGAACTTGGACGAGTTAATCAATGCCGTTAAAGAATATGAGGACCGTTGTGCTAAGTACGAAAAAGAGGCCTCTTTGTCTGATTTCTTGCAGGAAATTTCGCTGCTTACGGGGACGGACGAAACCCAAGTGGGGGAAAGCGGCGCGGTGACTTTGATGACGGTACATTTGGCCAAAGGGTTGGAATTTAATGCCGTTTTTGTGACGGGGTTGGAAGAAAATTTATTTCCGTTAAACCGTGATGACAGCGATGAAATGGAAGAAGAACGCCGTTTGTGTTATGTAGCCATGACACGTGCGCGAGAAAAACTGTTTATGACGTATTCTGCTCATCGCCGTCAGTACGGGAAAACCTATGAAAATGTACCTTCTCGCTTTTTGTTTGAAAGCGGACTGTTAAGTGAAGAAGACCGTGAAGAGTATGAGCAATCTAAGCCCCGCTATGATAACTTTAAGACCAAATACGGTTTGTACGGGCAAGGAGGCGGTTTTTACGGTGGGAGTAAAAACAAAAGCGGTTATCAGGGAAGTACGGGCCGCAGTAATAACAGTTATAACGGATTTGAAGGTTTTGTCAGCCGCAGCCAATTTCAAAAAAAATATGACGAGCACGGTTATGAGGTAGAGGATAACGATTTGGATTATACGTCCTCTTCTTATAAAGGCTCTTCCGGTTTGGGGTCTTTGTATGGGCGGAGTAGCTCTTCCTATGGCGGAAGCAGCCGTCTTTCTTCCTCGGATAGCCGTCGTAGTTTTTCGTCCGGACCTTCTTTTTCTTCAGCCGCTCCTAAGCAGGAAAAGGGCACTTCCACCACTGCCGGTGACGGAAAAACGGTAGCTGTGGGTGGAAAAGTGAAACACGGCGCCTTTGGAGAAGGCACGATTACGGCAGTGGCGGGCTCCGGTGATAATTGTAAAATTACAGTGGTATTTAACAATCGTGTGAGTAGGACGTTTATGCTCAAGTTTGCTCCGCTGGAGATATTGTAAGTAACGGCTTTTTCATTTGCCAGTCTATTTCTGGGCAAACCATTTTTCATTTTTGGGTTTCTTTGTTCCGACTTACCACTCGCCGTAGCTAACACTACTTGCCTCGGGTAACTTACGGAACAAATAATTCCCAAAACTGAAAAATCATGCTGTGAACATTTATTTTTCAGTTATTAGGAATGTTTTTTCAGTTGCTCTTTTTGCGACACCGCTTGAAACGTTATGTTTTAGGCGGTGTTTTTTTGTTGCTGATGCTGTATTTTTAATGTCACAATCAAAAACAGACCCCGCTCAAGAGAACGGGGTCTGTTTTTCGGTAAATCCTTGTGAGATTTACAAAGCGCTGATGATCGCAGCCAAGCCGGCTAGTATTGTACCCCCGAAGAAAATGAATAAGAGAACGGGCAGAACTACGACACCCACCGTAATCCACCCGAATAGCGCAGCCCAATAAGCTGTGCGTGCTGCTTCCTCCGTCCACCCCTGTGCAACTTGATCTTGGGCACGAAGGGAAAGGATCAGCCCTGCCAGCGCCAACGGAATAGCAAAAAACCCCGTGAAACAAGACAAGCACACCGCCACTACAGACAGCGCAAAGTGCGTATTGACGGGCTTGCCGTTTTGGCAAGCTCCGTCCTGCAATTGGTCATTTACCAGAAAGGCGCCCGGTTGTACTTTTTTAGAGTCTTTGTTCATAGTGTTTTTTCCGATATGTTCAGCGAAATCCCCCTGCGGGTTATTTCTTTTTGCCGATATCTTTGTCTTTACCGCATCCGCATCCCATAACGGTACCTCCTTGATTGGTATAGTCAACTTCAAAATTATTATATAAAATGTAATTTCAAAGGAGTCTTTCAAAATGAGATTAGATAACAATCACGCTACGACGTGCGCCCGCATGCTCAAAATAACACTGACCGAAAAAGAGGCTGAAAAATATCAAGCCGAATTGCAAGATCTTTTTGCCTGGGTAAAACAACTTTCCGAAGTAGATGTAAGCCAAGTGCAGGACAGCGCTGTTACACGCGCTGCTTATTTACGCCCCGATGTGGCCGTTACCGATGAAAATTTGGCCCAACAACTGGTGGGGGCCTTTAGCGAACAAGAGGGCCATTGTGCCAAGGTAAAGAAGGTACTCTAGTATGAAAACCGTTTTTGAAATTGCTCAGGCCGTTCAAGCCGGCACATTAACCGCTCGTGAAGTGGTGGAAGAGTCTTTGCAAAAGATTAAAGAACTAAACCCGCAAATCAATGCCTTTGTGGAAGTCTGGCCGGAAGAAGCCCTTCAACGTGCCGAGGAAATAGATGCCCGCCGTGCCAGTGGGGAAAAATTGGGCCCTCTGGCAGGGGTACCGATAGGTATTAAAGATAATATTTTGTATAAAGGGCACAAAGCTACTTGTTGTTCCAAAATGTTGGCGGGTTATGTGGCCCCGTATAGTGCCACCGTGGTAGAAAAATTATTGGCGGCGGATGCCGTTATTGTGGGCCGCACGAATATGGACGAATTTGCCATGGGCAGCAGCAATCAAACGTCTGTTTATGGCCCTGTGCATAACCCGATTGATTTTGACCGTGTCCCCGGCGGAAGCTCCGGCGGGAGTGCCGCGGCTGTTGCAGCCGGTATGGTGCCGGCCGCTTTAGGTACCGATACGGGTGGATCTGTGCGGCAGCCGGCTTCTTTTTGCGGGATCGTGGGCATTAAGCCCGGATATGGCCGCATTTCCCGTTTTGGGGTGGTGGCTTTCTCTTCCAGCGCTGATCAGGTGGGGGTGTTGGCTTCTGATGTAAAAGGGGCGGCACTTGTTTTGGAAACTTTATGCGGACGCGATGAAAATGATTCTACTTCTTTGGAAAATGAAGTGCCGGCTTTTAGCCAAAACTTTACAAGTGATTTGAAAGGGCTGAAAGTGGGTATGCCCAAAGGATTTTTAGATAATTTGGGCGAAGAAGTGAAAGAGAAAATTTTAGCTTCGGCGGAAAAAATGAAATCTCTAGGAGCGGAAATTGTGGAAGTGGATATTCCGCATGCCAAGTATTCCGCGCCGTGTTATTATATCATTACCAGTGCCGAAGCCAGCTCTAACTTGGGTCGTTTTGACGGTTTGCGCTACGGATACAATGATGCCAAAGCGGCTGATTTAAATGCCAGCTATGAATCAAACCGTTCTGCTTTCGGAGAGGAAGTGAAAAAGAGAATTATTATCGGAGCAACGGCTTTGAAATCCGAGAATTTTGAAGAATGCTACCTGCAAGCGGTAAAAGTGCGGGAGCTCATCAAAAAAGATTTTGAAAAGGCTTTTGAAAAAGTGGATATTATTTTAACGCCCACTTCTCCGACGACTGCTTTTCACTTGGGCGAGCACAAAGATAATCCGTTGGCTGTCTATTTGGCGGACCTTTATACCTGCCAAGGTAATATGGGCGGTTTGGCCGGAATCAGCATTCCTTGCGGAGAGGACAAATTAGGTTTGCCGGTGGGGCTGCAGTTGTATGGACCTATCTTGCAAGAGGAAAAAATCCTCAATGCGGCTTATCTTTTTGAGAAAGGGTTATGATTGTTTCAGAGTTTTCTTGCGGCGGCGTGATTTTGGACGGGCGGAAAGTATTGCTCGTGCAAGTCAAGAATATGAAAGGTAAAAAAATTTGGACGTTTCCCAAAGGGCATATTGAACCGGGGGAAACGCCGCGTCAGGCCGCTTTGCGTGAAGTGTTGGAGGAGACTGGGTACAAAGCAGTCATTATCCGCCCGATGATTCGGGTAAAATATGCGTTCACTTTCCAAGGCAATTACATCAAAAAAATGGTGCAGTGGTATTTGATGAAAAAACTGGGGCGCATTGGCAAACATGATGCTTCGGAGATTATTGCCATTCGGTGGGTTTCTTTGGTTAAAGCGAGGGAGTTGGTACAATATCCCAGTGATATTCGCTTAGTAGAAATGCTGATGTCGTCTATGGGGATCGCACCTGCGGTAGAAGAGCCTGAAACGGAGAATGAATAACGGTTTTTTCAATTAAAAAGATTAACACACACAAAACCCGATACATAAAGTATCGGGTTTTGTTACTTGTATCCTCTTTCCATATTGGAAATTTTTAACCGCTCTTTCAGTTATTATGAACGGCACTTTTTTGTTAGCCTTTTTGGTTACTTTTTCTGCGATGAGAAAAAGTAACACTATTCCCGACGGTGAAGTGCGCTACCTCTTGACACGTTTTTTTTTTTTGCTACAATTTCGGGGTTGTGGGCAGGTCCGAGTTTTAAAAGTCGTTTGTCGGGTCTTAAAGCCGTTTGAAAGGAGAGAAAAATGAAAAAAGGTTTTACACTCATTGAATTGTTAGTAGTGGTGTTAATTATCGGTATTTTGGCTTCCGTTGCTCTTCCTCAATATACCAAAGCTGTGCATAAAGCAAGACTTTCAGAAGGTGTTACCGTATTGCGTAGTATTTACGATGCTTGTGATTTATTGATGTTGGAAAAAGGATTTTCTTCTTGTGATGATAATGTAGGAGCAAATCTAAATCTTTCTGAATTAAGTATTGAAGTTCCCGGTACATCTACAGATGATTGGAGCAGCGAAACAAAAGATTTTTTGTACTCTTTAGGCTCACCGTATGGCAATCCAGCAGCTTATTATAAAAAATTAAATAATAGTCTTTGTTTTGTTAGGGTTGATAAACAAATGATTTGTGACTATGATACCGAAGAAGCGGAAAAACTTTGTAAAACGACAGGTTTTGTCATGGGAGACGGATCTTATTGTTGGTAAATAAAACACCTCGCCAATCGGCGGGGTGTTTTGTGTTGTAAAAGTTTGACAAAGAAAAGCCTGAAACTTATCTTAACTTTTTGGCGGCTTTTTCAAGGCCGTCAGCGGCTTTGTTGCGCAAGTCTTCGGTTTTTTCTTCGGCGATTTGCTTAAATTCTTCCGCTTTTTCGCCAAAGCGTTCCTTCAAAGCATCGGCGCGTTCAGCCAGAGCTTCTTTAGCTTTGGAAACCTTACCTTTTACATCTTCGGCATGACCAAGCACTTTTTCTCTTAACTCTTTGGTATGCGCCAAAAACTCTTCTTTGCCGTCCTCATACGTGTTTTCGGCCCATTTTTTGAGTTTTTTGCGAGTGGTTTCCCCTTTGGCCGGAGCATACAATACTCCCACCGCCGCGCCAATCAGTGCGCCTAATACAAAAGTAGCTAATCCTTCTCCATGTCTATTGCACATAACCCCTCCTTTTTTGATTGCATAATATATTTTATAACAAATTCTTGTATTTTCAATATACTATAATAATAAGAGAGAACTTTCTTTTTTACCAGTTTTTTTTTAGATTAGGAGAATTTTTATGCCCAATCCGTCCTCCCCGCGTCAAAACGGTCACCAACAAGAGCCGTCCGTTCGTAAAAATAATTTTGAAGAAGTAGCCCATACTTTCACACACGAAGAAGCCCTGCTGGAAGCGGACCGCTGTTTAAACTGTCCCACTCACCCTTGCCAGAATGCCTGCCCCGTTGGAGTGCACATTCCGGCCTTTATTGCCAAAGTAAAAACAGGCGATATTGGCGCGGCGGCCAGTGAAATTATGCAAACCAGCCTGCTCCCTGCCATTTGTGGGCGTGTGTGCCCGCAGGAGAAACATTGTGAGGGGCATTGTGTATTGAAAGCAAAGTTCGGCTCGGTCAATATTGGCGGATTAGAACGCTACGTGGCCGATACGGCCCGTGCCCAAGGCGCCTTGAAGCCTCCCACACCGTGTGAAAATACAGGCAAAAAAGTAGTGTGTATCGGATCGGGCCCTTCTTCTTTAGCTTGTGCAGCGGAGTTGCGCCGCGCCGGACACGATGTGACGGTGCTGGAAGCCTTGCATGCGTATGGTGGAGTGCTTCGTTATGGGATACCTTCTTTCCGTTTGCCGCGCGAAGTGATTAACAAAGAAGTAGAAACGGTACAAGAAATGGGTGTGAAATTTAAAACAGATGTGTTGGTGGGTGCCACAATTACCCTGACGGAACTTTTAAAGGAATATGATGCGGTGTATATTGGTTCTGGGGCGGGACTTCCGATGATGTTGGGTATTGAGGGCGAAAATGCCGTCGGCGTGTATAGTGCCAACGAGTTTTTGACCCGTGTGAATTTAATGCAAGCCTATAAATTTCCGGAAACGGATACCCCGATTAGAGTGGGTAAAAACGTCATCGTATTAGGCGGTGGAAACAGCGCCATGGATGCGGCGCGTTGCGCCATGCGCTTATCGCCTGAAACGGTGACGATTGCTTATCGGCGCAGTGCTGAGGAAATGCCTGCCCGTGCTGCAGAAGTGGAACATGCGCAGGAAGAGGGCGTACAATTTGAATATTTAGTAACTCCCAAAGAAGTAGTCAAGGACGAATACGGCCATGTAACGGGAGTGCGTTTTACGCGTAATGAATTGGGAGCTCCTGATGAAAAAGGCCGCCGCCGTCCGGTGGAGATTGCCGGATCTGATTTTGTGATGCCGGCCGATACGGTGATTGTGGCCATTGGCCAACGTCCTAATCCCACCATTACCAAAACCACCCCCGATCTGAAAACCACCGAGCGTGGTGTCATTGCTTTGAACGAAAAAGGAGAAACGTCTTTGAAAGGGGTCTTTGCCGGCGGAGATATTATTCGCGGCGGAGCAACAGTGCTGCTAGCGATGAATGACGGTATTGCTGCGGCCGGTAAAATCAATGAATATTTAGGGGGAAAATAAAATGCAGGAAAATCAGATTTTACTCAAAGAACAACTCAATGAAGTAGTCATGAAGTTTGTGATATACAAACCCTTAATTGCCAAAGCGGCCAAAGCAGGCCAGTTTGTCATTTTGCGCGGCAGAGAAGGGGGGGAACGCGTTCCCGTAACTTTGGTGGATTGGGACGCACAAAAGGGTACGATTACTGTCATTATCCAATCTATCGGAAAATCTACTTTTATGTTTAATTCCTTGAAACAGGGAGATTGTTTCTTAAACATTTTAGGTCCGTTGGGTACAGCCGTAGATGTGGCCAATTACGGCACGGTGGCTGTGGTAGGCGGCGGGGTAGGTATTGCCGAAGTGTATCCCATTGCCAAAGCCTTAAAAGAAGCCGGAAATAAAGTGATTTCCATTTTGGGGGCTCGCACCAAAGAATTGGTTATTTTAGAGCCGGAAATGAAAGCGGTGTCTGATGTTATTTTACCCTGTACAGATGACGGCTCGCACGGTCAGAAAGGCATGGTGACGGACGTATTGAAAAATGTGGTAGAAGCGGGAGAGAAGATAAATGCCGGCTTTGTGATAGGGCCTATCCCGATGATGAAATTTACCTCCAAGCTGATGTTGGAGCTGGGAATAGAACCGTATGCCAGTCTAAACCCCATTATGCTGGACGGTACGGGTATGTGCGGCGGTTGCCGTGTAACGGTGGAAGGAAAGGTGCGATTTGCGTGTGTGGACGGGCCGATGTTCCCCGCTCGTACGATTGACTTTGATGAGTTGATTCGCAGAACGGGAGAATATAAAGACCGGGAAAAAACGGCGGTGGAACATTACGAAAAAGACCACCAATGCAAGTTAGGCTTGCATTAACAACTTTTTCAGTTATGAGTATTACGCACACAGGAGAAAACTTTACGTTTTCTCCTGTGTTGCTGGTAGGCTCAACAATTTCTCAAATTGAAATCCTTTTGATACAGCGGAGTTTCCACTTCGTCATCATACAGTGTCGCTTTCTTATAAAAATACCCCGCTTTTTGAGCGGGGTATTTTTGGTTATTTAGATCCTTACAGCAGTTTAGAGGCCATATCTGCCAAGCGGCTACGTTCGGTCTTGGTGAATGTGATATGCCCGTAAGACGGCTGACCTTTCAGGCGGTCCACGATGTAGGTTAACCCGTTAGATTCCACGTCTAAGTACGGGGTATCAATTTGGTAGGGGTCGCCCGTGATGATAATTTTGGTACCTTCTCCGGCGCGGGTGAGAATGGTTTTCATCTCATGTGGTGTTAAGTTTTGCGCGTCGTCCACAATCATATATTGCCCCGGTAAAGAGCGGCCGCGCATGTGGGTGACGGAAGCAATTTCAATCTTGCCGCTGTCCAATAAATAATGTGCCTTTTCTTCGCCCTCGTCCGGATTTTTACGGTCTGCGAGGAAGGCTAAATTGTCATAAATAGCGCCCATCCATGCTTCCAATTTTTCTTCTTTTGTACCGGGGAGGAAACCTAAGTCTTTTCCTACCGGCACAATGGAGCGGCACACCACCATGCGGCGGTAAGCATTTTCGTCCATAGTGCGTTGCAAACCGGTAGCCAAGGTAATCAAGGTTTTACCTGTACCGGCCGTACCGACTAAAGTAACAATGTCTAAGCTGTCATCTAACAAAAGCTCCATGGCAAAACGTTGCTCTTTGTTTAAAGGTTTAATGCCCCACGCCACCGGTTCTTGCGCAGAAAGCGGTTTCAAACAAAGTTCACCATGATTGGATACGCGCCCGATAGCAGATTTTTTACTGCCGTCATTGGCTTTTAAAATTAAAAATTCATTGGGCACGTATAAACCTTCTTGTAAGGCTAGTTTTTTATCCCGATAAAAAGCATCAATTTGTGCACCGTCCACTTCCACTTCTGCCACACCGGTGTAGAGTTCATCTAAATTTACTTTGTCGTTGGTATAGTCTTGTGCTTGCAAGCCTAAGGCCTCGGCCTTTAAGCGCATATTAATATCTTTGGTAACCACAATGACCGGACTCTGGTTTTTCTTGTAAGAGCCTTCTTTTTTGGCCATGGTGTAGGCGATATTTAAAATGGAATTATCGGATTTATTAATAGAAAATACTTGCGGCAAAATGCCCGGCTTGTCCAGTTCAATTTTTAGTGTTCCGCCGTTATCTAACGGTACCCCTTCGTTTAAACGTCCTTTGGCGCGTAATGTATCCAATTCCCGAGATACCATACGGGCGCATTTTCCGCGGTTGTCCCCCTCACTTTTAAAAGTGTCCAGTTCCTCAATAACTACCATCGGAATAATGACGTTATTGTCCGCAAAAGCATACAAAGAGTTCACGTCATGCAGTAAGACGTTTGTGTCTAAGATAAAATTTTTTTTCATAATTCACCTCGGTCCGCCTGAAAATGCGATAACCTACCTATAGTATAAAGCTTACGGAGGATTTTATCAAGTATTTTTTTCGGCGGAGAATACGTGCAAAGGAAGCATATTAATTGCTATAAGTATATATATGAAATATCTTTGTATTCACGGACACTTTTATCAACCTCCGCGTGAAAATGCTTGGCTGGAAGCCGTAGAACGCCAAGATAGCGCGGCCCCTTTTCACGATTGGAACGCCCGCATTACGGCAGAATGTTACGGCCCTAATGCTTTAGCCCGCGTGTTGAATACCAAAGGAGAATTGACTCATTTGGTAGATAACTACTCTTATATTAGTTTTAACTTTGGCCCGACCCTTTTGTCTTGGATGGAGGAGTACGCACCGGAAGTGTATCAAGCTATTTTGGCCTCCGATAAAAAAAGCCAACAAAATTTCAACGGGCACGGCTCTGCCATTGCGCAGGTATATAACCACATTATTATGCCGTTGGCCAATGCACGGGATAAAGAAACGCAAGTTAAATGGGGACTGGCGGATTTTAAGAAGCGTTTCGGGCGGGAGCCGGAGGCTATGTGGCTGGCGGAAACGGCCTGCAACACGGAAACGTTGGAAGTGCTGGCTGAGCATGGTATGAAATACGCTATTTTGGCCCCCGGTCAATGTGCGCGTGTGCGTAAAATCGGAGAAAAAAACTGGACGGATGTTTCTGGCGCTAAGGTGGACCCTAAACGGCCTTATTTATGCGTGTTACCCAGTGGACGAAGAATTGCTTTATTTTTCTATGATGGGCCGATTTCTCAGGGGATTGCGTTTTCAGACACGTTAAAAAGTGGGGAGAACTTTGCGGGGCGCTTGCTCAGTACGTATAACAATTCCTCAGAGCCGCAGCTGATGCATATCGCCACGGACGGAGAAACATACGGGCATCATCAGCATTTTGCAGAAATGGCCCTGGCGTACTGTTTAAAATTTGTCAAAGAAAAACCTGATGTAAATATAACAGTGTATGGTGAGTTTTTAGAGAAATTTCCGCCAAAGTACGAAGCACAAATTTTTGAAAATACGTCTTGGAGTTGTTTTCACGGGGTGGAACGTTGGCGTGCGGACTGCGGTTGTAATTCCGGCGGACGGCCGGGGTGGAACCAAAAATGGCGCGGGCCTTTGCGGGCAGCATTAGATTTTATCCGTGATGAAATGGCCAAGACCTTTGAAAATAAAGGAAAAGAATATTTCAAAGATCCTTGGTCGGCGCGCAATGATTATATTGATTTAATTTTAGACCGTAGTTTAGATGCACAGCACCGCTTTTTCTTAAAACATGCGACGGAAAAAGCATGGAACGACCGCAGCGGTGCTTTGATGCTGTTAGAAATGCAACGGCATGCCCTGTTGATGTACACCAGTTGTGGGTGGTTTTTTGATGAAATAAGCGGCATTGAAACGGTGCAAATTTTGCAATATGCCGCGCGTGCCTTAGAGTTACACCGCCAATTGGGGGGTGCAGAAATAGAAGCCCAATTTGTCAAAATGTTACAGGCAGCCCCCAGTAACATTAAAGACTTTAAAAACGGAGCGGTGGTGTATGAGCGTTTTGTAAAACCTTCTGCCGTGTCTGCGGGGAAAATGGCCCTGCAGGCGGTTTTGCAGGATTTGCCCGGCAAGAAACCGGCTCCTCCCAAATCTTACAGTTGTGATATCAGTGATTATCAACGGGAGCATATTTGGGCTAAGAACGGCCTTTTGTGTTTGGGCCGTATGCGTCTGAAAAATAGAATTACGTTACAGGAAAATAATATTCTCTTTGCTGTTTGTCAAAGTGACGGTACGCATCTGACGTGCGGTGCCTGTGAAGACCGTGAAATAGAGCAAGAGAAAGTTTTTGCCCGATTAAAAGAATTGGTCCAAACGGCTACAATGGAAGAGGTGCATGCGGAAATAGCACACTGTTTCAAGGAGATATATCCCTTTACCTCTTTTTTCAAAGATTCCCAACGCAATGTGATTGAGCAAGTGTTAAGTCATATTTCTCAGACGACAGGAGAGGAGTTTGCCCGTATTTTTGAACATCAATATCCGGCTGTACGCGGGTTGAAATATATCGGTGCTCCGCTTCCGGCGGCTTTTAATACGGTGGCGGATTTTGTGCTGACGTCTGATTTGAAAGCCGAACTGGAAAAAGATCCCGTAGAGATTGGCAAGCTAGAAGAGTTGATGGAGGATGTGCGCACCTTAGGTTTAACACTCAATCAATCAGAGATCAACCGTGTGGCAGAAAAAAAATTGTTGGCCTATGCTAAAGATTTTTTTGCCGCTCCCTTGGAATTGGAAACGGTAGTGAAGATGGTGGAATTTATGAATTATTTAGAAATTTTCGGCTTTACTCCGGATCTGACCCAAGCGCAGTTGTGGGTATTTCAGGGATTGGAAACCTTACCCAAAGAAAAGCGCGATAAGAGTATTTTAAAAGCATTAGCGCGAAAACTAAAAATAGCTCTTTAACTAAAAAACCCCCGACTAATCGGGGGTTTTTTGAAAGTATTTTCTTTTATTTTGTTTTCACCAATTTACGTTCTTGTAATGTATAGACGGCATCGGCGAAATGGGCGGCATGCACATCGTGTGTAACCATCAGAATCGTCAATCCTTCTTTGGCCAGTGCGGCAAAATCTTTAAACACTTGTTCCTTGCGTGCGGCGTCTAAATTGCCGGTGGGCTCGTCAGCTAACAGCAAAACAGGCTTGTTGCACAAGGCGCGCGCGATGGAAGCCCGCTGTTTTTCACCGCCGCTTAAATCGGCCGGCATTTTGTGGCTGATGGGTCCTATGCCAAAGTTATCTAACAGTTCTTGTGCGCGTTTGGTTTTGTCTTTTCCGTGCATCAAAGCCGGCATAGCTACATTTTCTAAAAGATTAAATTCCGGTAAAAGCCCGTCAAATTGAAAGACAAACCCCATTTTATTCAGGCGTAAATCGGAGCGTTTGGATTCACTTTTAAGGGAGGTAATTTCCTGGCCTTGAAAAAAGATCTGACCGGAGGTGGGTTTATCCAGCATGCCGATTAAATTTAAAAGAGTGCTCTTTCCGCTTCCGCTGGGCCCCAAAAGCACCACAAACGTGCCTGCCGTGATGGATAAAGATACATCTTCCAACACGCACAGGTTTTCTTTGCCTTGTCCGTAAATTTTGGTTAGGTTTTTAATCTCAATAATATCAGCCATAACGTATTGCGTCCGTCGGATTCACGCGGGAGGCCTTTATAGCCGGATATAGCCCCGCAAAGAAGCATACCAAATAGCTTCCGGCGATCACGGCCAGTACGTCCATGATCTGTATGCGTACCGGTACTTTGGTTAAATAATAAATATCACCGGGCAGTTCCACAATATTAAACGTGGCAATCACCCAGCATAAAAGCAGTGCAAGCCCTACTCCCAACACGATGCCTACGGTGGCCGTCATCATGGCTTCCCACATAAAAATACCGCGTATCATTTTGGGGCTGGCCCCCAAGGCCCGCATGATGCCGATATCGCGCAGTTTTTCGGTGCCAAGCAAGATTAAATTAGAAGCGATATTCAAAGAAGCTACTAAGATAATCAAAAACAAGATAATAAACATAACGGCTTTTTCCAGTTTAAGCGCGGCATATAAAGTACTGTTCATTTGGGCAAAAGTACGTACGGCATAACCGTATCCTACAGCCTCTTGAATATCTTTAGCTACTGTTTCGGCTTTGTTCATGTCTTTGAGTTTTACGGCTATTCCGGTAACACCTTGTTTCAGGCCTAAAAAATCACTGGCATCAGCCAAAGGCGCATAGGCAATTGTATTGTCAAATTCATAATATCCCGTGCGCAAAAGACCGCTAATGCGGAAACGTTTCATTTTGGGGAACATGCCCGCTCCGGTAGAAATAGATTGAGGGGAGATAAGTACTACTTCATCTCCTACAAAAGCATTGATGTTACCAGCCAGCTCTGTGCCCAATACTAAAGGGGCGGGGGCGTCATCTTCCCAGTCTGTCGGTTGAAAAGAGCCTTCTACCAACGAGTCATTTAAATTATTAATTTTTGCTTCCTGCTCCGGCACGAGCCCGCGGATAATAACCCCCACACTTTGCCCACGGTGAGAAATAATGGCCTGACCATACACATTGGGGGCTGCTCCCGTTACCTCCGGTAAAGCTTCCACTTGTTTGATTTTTTCGGGGTAAATTTCCGCCGCCATACGTCCAAAAACTAAGATATGGCTTTGCGCGCCGACTATTTTTTCTTTAATGTCGGTTTGGAATCCCGTCATAACGGCTAATGTGGTAATCAGGGCTGCCACACCCACACTTACCCCTGCCACCCCAATGAGGGTGGTGATAATGGCAAAGAGGCCTTTGCGTTTGAGCATGTAGCGGGTGGCAATGAAGCGTTGGAATTTCATAGATATATTGTACTTAATTTTTGTACGGCTTTTTCTCATTGCCGAAAAAGTAAGCAAAAAGGCTAATCAGCAGACAAAGCAAAAAATACCTTAGGCAAAGGATATTTTTAAACTCGCTAATGCTCAGACATAAAAAATATGATTTCCTTTGCATGAAGTATTTTTAAAACGCTTTGAATGTCGACGTTTAACAAAAGGAAACTCTATTTGTTTGTGGGTCGTTTTCCATCGGTGAAGTGCGATCCCTCTTGACACGTTTTTTTTTTTTGCTACAATTTTTCTGCGTTTCCTAAGTAAAAAGTCATTTTTGTTGTTTTAAGCTGTTGAGTGGCCTTTTACGCTCATTTAAGGTAGAACATAAATGAGGATCGCAAGGAGAATAAATATGAACTTGAAAAAACAGTTTGGCTACCCGGCCAAG
>JAFUJU010000073.1 GCA_017468055.1 Elusimicrobiaceae bacterium | reverse complement strand
TGCACAAAAACAAACTCGTATTGAAATGAAAAAAGGATTAAAATGAAAAGCATACTCATAGCCCTATTTTTTGTAGTGTTCGTCCCCTCTTTCTCCTACGCCAATGATACTAGCGGATATGTTTTGCCCACCGGCGGGGTCGTGTTTGAAAAACAAGACGGTATCAAAATGCAAGTGGAAGCGCTTTATATACGCCCGGGTCAAATAGAAGTAAATTATCTTTTTGAAAACACCACAGATAAAGATATTACTACGCAGATGTTTTTTCCCTTGCCGCAAATGCCCGCTGTAGAAGAATATTTAGGTGATGAGGCGCACGATTATAAATTTAAATTATGGGTTAACGGAAAAACAAAACCATACCAGACTCATTGGACCGTCACACAAAATGGTAAAGATATTACAAACAACGTGTCTATCCTATTTTACCGTCCCGAAGAAGTAATTACAGATCAGCAACTAGCTAAACGCATCCAAACCTTGCCGGAAGAAACCCGTCAAAAATTACAAGATAAAAAAATCATTGAGTGGGATTGGATGTTAGATAGAGATGAAGGCGAAATACAAAATTGGAAAATGCCTAGTAATGCCGATTGGAAAAAACAAATTTCCTATTCGTGGCAGCAAACTTTTCCGGCACACAAAACAATATCCGTTCGGCATACCTATCGCCCAACTCGTATTTATACAAATGTCGGAACGCCTTTCTCGGAATGTATTAATCAAGAAAGTGAAAAATACCAAGAATTTGCTTACGTACCGGAAAATGAACAAGAATATCCTTGGGGCCACTTAAATGCCCGTGATTACTTAGAATATATCCTTACTACCGCTAATAACTGGCAGGGGTCAATAGAGAATTTCAATTTACTGGTGGAAAGCCCGCTTAAATCGGTTGGTTGTTTTGACGGAGAAGAATTTTACGGTGAAAGATTTTATGCTATCAATCGACAGAATTATACGCCCGAGTGGGATATGTCCGTAGATTTTATTATTAAAGACTACGATATACCCTATAATTACGCACCTAAAAGCGAACCTGTTTTATACCGCATAGACGGCCCTGCCAATCTGCGTGACACCCCTAATGGCAAAGTAACCGCACAGTTAGCCGATAAGACTTATGTATGGGTTTGGCCCGATGAGAAAAAAGGCAAATGGTATCCGGTGCGCCAAAACAATTTATCCGGCTATACGCACAAGCAAAACCTACTAAAAGTGTTTTGATTTCCCTGTTCTTTCCCTGTTTCGCTATGCAGGGAATTGGCGGGATATTCCCAATATATCTGCGACGAGGGATTTTGCGGTGCATATACTGCAAAATCCAAAAACTAACGAATTTTTATCTATAATTCCCTGCTAATTGCCTGATAAACAGAAAGTTTCTCCGTATACGTACGGAAGAGTTTATTTCATCACGCACCACAGCTCTGGTATTTTTCCCAAATGATCAATGGTATATTTGTATATAATAAACGTATGAGCATACTTAAAAACCCATATTTTCAAGCAGTAGAAGAAGTATTACAAAAAATAGAACAGACCCAAGCACTCGTCTTGGAAAAGGCCGCCCAAGCCATTGCCCTTTCGTTAGAAAAAGACGGCATTATACATACCTTCGGCTGTGGGCATAGTGGCAGCGTGACGATAGATGCTTTTCATCGCAGTGGCTGTTTTGCCGCGGTAGATGCTATTTTGGACGGCGGGCTGATGTTTCAAAGCGGAGCGCACGCAGGTACGGCCTTTGAACGGTTGGAAGGCTATTCCAAGGCGGTACTGGCAAAACATACTTTTAAACCGCAGGACGTATTACTGGTGGTGTCCAACTCGGGCAAAAATCCTGCCGGCATTGATGCGGTACTGTATGCCAAAGAGCGCGATGTCACCACTATTGTCATCACCGCCTCCGGCGCACATCAAAAAAGTACGTCCCGTCACTCCAGCGGCAAAATGCTCAAAGACGTAGGCGATATTGTGATAGACAACTGTTGCTCTGCCAATGAAACCGCCTTGGAAGTGGCAGGAGTGGACGTAGCCCCCGTTTCCACGGTGGCGGGAGTCAGCATTTTTCAAGCAGTACTTTTCCGTGCGGCACAAATCATGGCGGAAAAAGGGTTGGAAATCCCCGTCTATCGTAGCAGTAATGCAGGCGGAGACGAACACAATACGCGCCTAGCCGCCAAATACGCAGGACGCATTAAATATTTGGACTAATCTTTACTAAATATGAAATACCCCCGATCATATCGGGGGTATTTTTATATCAAAAAAATACCCCGCCTTTGGGACGGGGTGTTGTGAAACTTTAGAGTTAGTCTGCGGTCGGAGCCGGAGCAGCTGCTACACCACCATCATTGGTACAAGAAGTAGTAACAGAGTCAACACCACAATATTCAGCGCAGATAGCAGCATCGTTCGTAGCACTACTTCCAACCGTACAGGTTACCGTCGGATTTTGATAGGTACGAGACAAGACATAGGTATATTGAGTACTACCAGAGCGGGTAGCAGTCACAGTACCTGTAGCAAAAGCATTTGTGCCTGTGTTAGTTTGATCTAAGGTAATAGCAAAACCATTACCGCAGTTGGCAGCAGCAGTAGCACTTTCAGGACCTTTCGTGCAGAAAAAAGCTTGGGCCTTGCTCGTCGGGGAGACATCTAAACCAGAGAACAATTTAGCATAGCTATTGTTTTTCATATAGCGGCGTTGTTGCGCTTGAGCGACAGAACCCAAAAGGGTGTCGGCTTCCGCAATGCGGGAGCGTTCTACTGCTTTGAAGTAGGCCGGCAAGGCCATGGCGGCTAAAATACCGATGATCAATACGACCACCAATAATTCAACCAAGGTGAAACCTTTGTTATTTTTCATCATTTTAATCTCCTCGGGTTAATTAACCCTGTGTACGGGCCGTTTTTGGGAAACTGTAGGAGGTTTTTTAAACCCATCTGCGGCCCGTACTGAAATCGTAACAAAAAAAAAAAATAGTCAAGACTTTTTTATTTTCCCGACGAGAAAACAAACTTGACAACAAAATGTGAAAAAACATTTTTTGATATTTTTTCAAAAAAAGGAAAGACAAAAAAGATGTGAAAAATGGTTTTCGTTAGCTGTATTAACAAGGTAATTAAATTTGGCAAATAGCTAAGCCTATAAACGAAACAGGGTAAAACTTTGTGTTTTACCCTGTGCCAATATTCACTGCAGAAAAAACTGTTTGCGTTACACATCTCAACAGCTGAAGACGTCCTTTATGAGAACTGAAAATTAATTGCTCATAGCATGATTTTTCAGATTTGAGGTTTATTTGAATTGACAGTTGCCCGAGGCAAGTACTGCTAGGTACGGCGAGTGACAAGGCAATTCAAAGAAACCCAAATATGGAAAATAGTTTGCGTTACACATCTCAACAGCTGAAGAAGTCCTTTATTATTCCAATGGCTCTTTTTGAATCTCTTTCAGCAAAAGTTCCAATGCTTTGGCCGATGCCTTGGCAATGTTTCTCTCTCTTGTAGCTGAAAAATGAAACTCCTGCGCATACGCCCCCTGCGGGCCTGCCACCCCGATCCACACCGTGCCGACAGGTTTTTGCGCTGTTCCGCCCGTTGGCCCTGCCACTCCGGTGGTAGATACCGCATAATCGGCCCCCGTCACACGGCGTGCGCCTTGCGCCATTTGTACTGCCACAGCCTCACTTACCGCGCCATATCGGGCTAAATCTTGCGCATTTACCCCCAATACATTCTCTTTTACTTCATTGGCATAAGATACCACCCCACCTAAATAATACGCAGAGGAGCCCGCCACCGCCGTAATCAAATGGGCCACATTTCCCCCCGTACAGCTTTCCGCCGTAGCAACGGTTACTTTTCGTTTTCTAAGCTCCTCGGCAAAAATATCCTGCGAAGCGGCCTGAGCGGACGTGCTAAAATTTTTACCGCTTAAAGCTTGTTGCAAGTCAGTCCAATATTTTTCCAATACTGCCGTTGCGGCCCCTTTAGCCGTCAGACGTAAGCGAATCAAATCGGGGGAGGGCAAATAGGCTAAAGATAATCCCTCCGGCAACGTTTCCTCATATTCTTTTAAATCCATCGCCAAGGAGGCTTCCGGCACGTCAAATACCGTTAGCATTTTATATTTTAATAGCTTACCTGCCAAGCGTTTTTCCAAGCGGGGTAATACTTCCGCTTCCATCAAATATTCCGCCTCAAACGGTACCCCCGGCAGGGAAACCAATATTTTCCCCCCTTTCTCAAACCACATACCGCTGGCTGTGCCTTTTAAATTACGAAGTACGGTACAATCTTTCGGCAGCCATGCTTGGCTTTGGTTGCACTCATTCATCGTAGCTTTGGGATAATGCGCCACAAATTCACTTACCCATTTATAAGCTTCTTCATGAAAGACAAGCTCCGTACCAAAATATTCGGCTAAAGTCTTTTTGGTAATATCGTCCTTTGTCGGCCCAAGGCCGCCCGTAACAAGGCATACATCACTTTCTTGCAAAGCCGCCTCCACGGTGCGTTTTATCTCACAAGCGGCATCTGAAATAGAATACATGCGTACGGTTTCTATCCCTAGCCCCGTCAATCGCCCTGCAATATAACGGGAATTGGTATCTAAAATTTGGCCGAGCAAAATCTCATCGCCAATGATAATAATGGTAGCTTTCATACTGTTTATTGTAGCAGTTTCAGGCAAAGCGGCGCGGCAAATTCTATAATATAATTATGAATAAAAAAGAAAAAGCTATTGCCTTATTTAAAGACGGATATAACTGCTCCCAAGCGGTACTCTTGGCCTTTGCAGAAGAGCTGGGATTAGACGAAAAAACGGCCCTCAAACTGGCCACCCCGTTTGGCGGCGGTATGGGCCGTTTGCGTGAGGTGTGTGGTGCTTTTAGCGGGCTTTTGATGGTGGCCGGACTTAAGTATGCACCCGCCGACCCTAAAGATCAAAAGGCCAAGGCCGCCCATTATGCCTTGGTGCAACAATTGGCCGAAGCATTTAAAAAGCAAAACGGCTCTATCATTTGCCGCGAATTGTTGGGGGTAAACGGCGCGCAAGCACCCGTCCCGCAGGAACGTACGGAGCAGTATTATAAAAAACGCCCCTGTGCCGATATGGTGGGCAGTGCGGCTGAAATCTTGGAAAAATTACTTTCCGACAATCAAAAATAATCCAAAAAATGACTTGGCGCACCTTTCGGTTTTTGTTAGAAAAAAATATGAAACAAAAATTTAGAAAAGGTGCGCTTA
>JAFUJU010000072.1 GCA_017468055.1 Elusimicrobiaceae bacterium | reverse complement strand
TATGGATTGGGACAGATTTTTCCGTCAAAAACGAGTTTATGATAAATATCGTCCATTAACAGGAAGATATTTTTTTCTTCCGCCAGCTCCACCACTCCTTTGATAAAAGTAGCATCAAAAATCAAACCGGAGGGATTGTTGGGGCTGTTTAGCAAAATAGCTTTTGTTTTATCCGTTACAGCAGCTTGCATTTGTGCTAAAGACACTTGCACACTGCCCGCGGCAGGCCGAACAATTATGGGGGTTGCTCCTGCCATTTTTACCATTTCCGGATAACTCACCCAATAAGGTGCCGGAAAAATAACCTCATCACCTTCTTGTACAGCCGCCAGAAGAAAATTATACAAGGCTTGTTTGGCTCCTGCAGAAATAATGATATTTTCAGGAACTACTTTTTTCCCGTAATTTTCTAGTGTGTACTGAATGACGGCTTCTTTAAGTTCCGGTGTACCGCTGGACGGAGTATATTTAATTTTTCTGGATTGAGCTTTGGCTACGATTGCTTCCACGGCAGATTGCGGAGCAGGGAAAACAGGCTCCCCGCCGCCCAAATGCACAAGCGGCTTTCCTTCTTTTTTCAAAGCGCGCGCTAAAGCATTAATTTTTAGTGTGGGTGAATCCCCAATACTTAACGCACGTTTGCTAAGGGTCAAATCAGCCATATCTCAAAAACTCCTTATTGGATATTTTAACATTTAATTTTGCTTAAAATCTCAACTACTTTTGAATTTTTTCCAATACAGCCAATACTTCCTCTAATTGCGGCAAGTTTAGGCCCTCTATTCCGCCGCGGTCTGCTGCGCAGGCAATGTCAGGGCTTAGAGGCAGGCGAGCCGTGGAAGAAATAGTATATTTTTCAGCAATTTCTTTGACGTGGCTTCGCCCAAAAATTTCATGTTCTTTACCACAATCGGGACAAGTAAAATAGCTCATATTTTCCACCAAACCGGAAATAGAGAGATTCATCATTTTGGCCATTTTAACGGCTTTTTCCACAATCATCCCCACAAGTTCTTGAGGAGAAGTGACAAACACAATCCCATCTACCGGCAAGCTTTGAAAAACGGTTAAAGTTACATCTCCTGTCCCCGGGGGCATATCTACAAACAGCACATCTACATTATCCCAAATTACTTCCGTCCAAAATTGTTTGACGGTACCGGTAATTAACGGACCACGCCAGATAACAGGATCCGTTTCATTATCCAGCAAAAGATTTAAGGACATTAATTGCACCCCCGTTTTACTGAGTACGGGATATACACCGCTTTGATCACCTTGGGCACGCTCGCTCACGCCAAACATTTTGGGAATAGAAGGGCCGGTAATATCAGCATCTAACACACCAACGTTTAATCCCTTTCTTTGGGCGGCGGCCGCCAAGAGGGCCGTTACCATAGATTTACCCACCCCGCCTTTTCCACTGCATACCGCAATTACTTTTTTCACGCGGGCATGCGGATTTAATTTTTCCAATAAGCTTTGGGGTTCTTTTCTCTCCCCGCAGTTTTGACTGCAGGAAGAACAATCATGCGTACATTCAGCCATAAACTTTATCTCCTTAACAAACCTTTCTTTTATTTTACAAATTATCTAGAATAAAAGAGTCGTTATAAGATATTTATTTGGGAGGAAAATATGTACGCAAGTTTTTTGCAACGTGTCGCGGCAACTTTTATTGACACAATTATATATACGATATGTACTATCGTTATTCAGGTTTGCCTGAGTTTTTCCGGTAGTGCTGATACAAGCTTTTTAGATACTTTGGTAGCGCTTGGTTTTTGGCTGTTTTACTTCGTTTATGCCGAATCTTCCCCCTGGCAAGCTACGTTAGGTAAAAAAATTGTCGGCATCAAAGTAACGGACTTAAACGGACAGAGAATTTCTTTCTGGAGATCCTTGGCCCGTGATTTAGCTAAAAATGTATCTAATTTAACATTTGGTATCGGTTATTTAATGTGTATTTGGACCGAACAAAAACAATGCTTGCACGATAAGATAGCCAGTTGTTTGGTGGTTACCGATGATTATACCCCGCAAGCTGAGCCGGTGGCATCTTCTAAAGTGCCGGTATGGGTTATACTTGTAGCGCTCTTTTTACCCTGCATGCTTATCATTGGAATAATCACCGCTATAACTCTGCCGGCATATTTTAATGCGGTAGAAAAGGCCAGCATAGTAGAAGCACGCAGATATGCCCAAGCGATCGAATCTTCGGGCGAACGCTACTTTCTGAAAACGGGTAAATTCCCGGGGAGTAACCCTCACAGATTAGATATTCAAGTTCCGGAATCTGCCCCGGTCAGTGTCCAACATGAAGGCGAAGACTACTTTATCGTTTCCGCAAAAACTAAAAACCCAAACCCGGTAGTCGTTTCCGCCTTGCTTTTGAAAACTCTAGAAGTCAGATATTATTGTGCCCAAGAGCCGGTAAAAGTACAAGGCCGTTCCATCATTCCGCCGAAAGAACCGCAAGGAAAGATCTTAATGGCTTGCAATCAAGTGACAGACGGACACAATACCGACGGAAAATGGAAGTAAACGAAATTTGTTTCAAAATGCCCCTTTCTCAGGGGCATTTTTTATGAGTTTTTACCGGCTATGCAAGGCGGGCAAAATGTTTGATATAACAGAATGAACAACCGCTTTGGGAGGGATGTGTGAGTGGTTGAAACAGCAGGAAGAACAATCATGTGTACATTCAGACATTTTTCTCTCCTATAATAAATTGAAATTTCCATCCATCAATCCCGTCAGCAAAATAGAGCCGTTTACTAGTACTGCCGCACGAGCATAAACGGCATTCTCATATTTTTTCCCGGTACCTTCCTGAAAATAAAATTGATGCGGCACACGGTAGCGACCGCCGGATGCTTTAATTTTTAACGTTCTACCTTGGCCTTGCAAAGCGACCACGTTCCGTTCGTCCACAAACAAAGTAATATCTTTTTTTTCTGTCCAAGAATTTCCTTCAAAATCATATGCCAGTGTCATATAATCTCCGCTCAGTAAAGCCCGCGGATCCACCGGTGCTATTTTGAAATATACCACTTGTGCATCAGACAAAGCACGCTGGGTATTCCATGCATATCCGGCCAAAATACCGCACAACAAACAAGCACAAAGAAAAAATAATTTAGCGCGCATTTTGCCCCCGTTTGAGCCAAGCATAACCGCTTAATAAAATTAGGCCTGTCCCCATTAAATAATAAGACTTCACTAGCAAACTAACCTGCATATGATAATACAGCCAAATCAAGCCTACAGCAAAAATAAAAACTCCTGCTATTTTATGATACAAACTCTTCTGAATAAAACCCAAACAGAGCAAGGCCACCCCAATGCCGGTGCCAAGATTGGTCAAATATACTAAAACAAGAATCGCCGCCGCTATCGACACACAAAATTGCTTACCCGCTTGCCAAACATATACCGCCACCAAGCCCATACCTAAAAATATTTGCCCGACTCCGCTAAAGGCAAAGCGCGTTTGCTCTTCCAACATCATGAGCATTGGTCCTGCACTTACCAACAACAAGCCCCATGCCAAAGAACGTAACGTCTCTTTTTTAAGTAAAAATAAAACATAGGAAATAAGGAAAAGAAAGATGCCCAAGCACTCCATAGTCAAACTAGGCATTTGTACTTCTACCAGCCATGCCATACCTACAAATCCGGCTCCGGCAATCGTAAAAATACGGTCCGTATTTTGTGTAAACACACGGTAGCTCCCTACCGCAACGAACAAAGTCAAAACAAAAGTAGCTCCTGCTTGAAAGTCAAAAATCTCCGCTATCCCTATGATCAACAGGCATTTTCCCAGCAAAGAAAACGCCAAAGAAAGTTGTGTCAAAAATGCCGCCCCGGCCGGGCCTATTCCTTTTGCTTTTTCACATGCATGGGCCAACACCGCCGCAAAACAAATATATATTCCCCCCGCTATCCAGCTTTGTCTTAATGCAGACAAACTAAAACACAGTATCATCAGCAAACAGGAAAACCAAGCCCCAAAAGCCAATAACACCGAAACCATCAAAGGAACTCTTGTGTTTTTAGTCATGGCAGGCCCCCCTACCGCTCAACATATATACAGCCCAAGCCGATACAACAAAAATAAATAAACTAATACTGATGCTTGACCAAATAAACAGTTCAAACAAATGAGAAAAAATCAAATCTATCAACAAACAATCTATGGCCAATGCGCACAGCCCCAATTGGCCTGCCCCGCGTTTTTTGGCATATGCATATACGGCAAAAAGCAGAATAATACAAACACTAAGCCAAAAATATTTTCCATCAAATCCCCTTATCATACAAGCCAGCAAAGCAGGAATTAAAAAGAAAAATGAAAAAGACGAACCTTGTTTTTTTTGATAATAGACTCTTTCCGCAAAAATAAAACAAGTGGTATTAAGCAGGAAAATTTGCCAAAACAGCATGTTTGGATGATATCCGTTTTGAGAAGACAAAAAATAACCGTTCAAAAGTCCAGCCCACAATAGCCACAGCCAACGGTTCCCCGCCAAACAAGCCAGCGGCAACAAACATACCGCCCACCCCAAGAAAAATTCATATACAAAAGCTCCCGTCTGGTATATTTGCCCATAAACTGCCCAAAAAACACCTAAAAACACACCACACGAAACGCTGCAAGCTTTGCCTATATCACTATCCGTCCCTTTACAATAACAGACAAAAGCCGTGCCCAACATTCCCAAAAGAGGCAACCCCAATTTAATTATTTTTCCCATATCCTCCCAATTATATGCAAAGAAACAAATGACTCCTGCCAAAAACAAGGCAACGCCAGTCACTCCGCACAGGTTTATGCACCATTGAGGCAAGGCAAGATAAGGGAAAATACTCAATTTTTTCATAGCACTATTGTACAATTTATAAAAGATTTATTTCACAGCCTCAAAAATCTAAAAAAGACCCAATCCGATCTAGGTCCTTTTTCCTGCATCATATAGGTCCAAATTCCCTTGTTTGTTAGCTATGGAAGTCATAGAATGAAAGTGTCAGGGAAACTATTACTCAGGAGATATCTACATGAAAAAATCAGTTTGGTTGTTAGCCGTTTTGATGTTGTTGCCAATTTTGTCACAAGCTCAGTCCGTTACCGGTTATGTGGATCCTGCTTTTTTCAAAACGATGAGCGGATTGGGTGCTGCGCTCAGCACAAATTGGGATGTAACAGATGCCATTGTTACTTCTGGTGGCGGTGGCGCTAGTGGTACCGGTGGTGGTGGTTATTATACTTCCGCTCATCACTGGAACATTACTCTTTTAAAACAAAAAGCTGAAGAACATTCTGATTACCATGGCTATATTGTCAACATTATAAAAGATGAAAATTTAGACAACACCTACGAAGCTTTGGTGTCTATCGGAGAAGACCCGCTTTTGACCGCAATTGCTTTGGATGACGAAGATCGCAAAGAAGCTATTTTAAGATCTTTCTCTATTGAAGAGCGCTCTTGGTTAGGTGTTACCATGAAATATCCCGTGGCTGTGGTTCCTTGGAAAGAGTACTCTCAGGTATCATCTTCCGGCTATGGGTATTATAGCTATTCCTATTCTTCTCAATACAGAAATAGAAAAGTGACCCTGAGCAGTGAAGGTGCGAAAAAAGCTCAACAAATCTTGAAAGCAAGAGAGAGAAGCAAAAAGGAGATAATAAAAGCTTTTCAACAAAACGGGGAATCTTCAGGTCTTCTCATTTCGATGGAAAAATATCGTCAAAATAAATAAACTAAAAGATATTTAATTCCGCTTAGAAAATAACAAGATATTTCTTTACCAAACTCCGCTTTTTAAAAGCGGAGTTTTTCTTTCTAAGTTTTGTATAATAGGGAATATAAGAGAATTGGGAGAGGTGTGTGAGTGGTTGAAACAGCAGGTCTCGAAAACCTGTAAGCCGCAAGGCTTCGAGGGTTCAAATCCCTCCCTCTCCGCCATTTTATCTTAAAAAATGCTATAATAAATGTGTTGAATTTTTCGGGCGTGTAGCTCAGCTGGGAGAGCGCCTCGTTCGCAACGAGGAGGTCGTCGGTTCGATCCCGATCACGTCCACTTTTTAAGCTAACTAAACCTCGCTGAAAAGCGGGGTTTTTGTTTTTTATTCTTTTTTATTGCCGTTGTTCTTTAGAAAATATAAAATATAGGTAGATTTCATTTTTAATAAGGAGTGAGTTTTATTATGTCTAGCAAAATCAGAGTCGCAGACGTTGGCCAATATGTCGGTCAAGAAATTACCTTGAAAGGTTGGCTCTATAACAAACGCTCTAGCGGCAAATTACATTTTTTGCAATTACGCGATGGAAGCGGCATCATTCAATGTGTGATTTTTAAAGGAGATGTTACACCGGAACTTTTTGATTTGGCTGATAAATTGACTCAAGAGTCTTCTATCACCGTTACGGGTACCATTCGCGAAGACAAACGCTCCCCCCTCGGTTTTGAAATGGGTGTGACAGCTTTGGAAGTCTTGCAACTGGCCAAAGACTATCCTATCTCTCCTAAAGAACACGGACCCGATTTTTTAATGCAGAACCGCCACTTATGGCTTCGCTCTGCCAAACAAAATGCGATTTTAAAAATCCGTGACGAAATTATTTTTGCCATTCGGGAATATTTCCACAATAATGGTTTTATCCTCTCCGATTCTCCTATCTTAACGCCGGCCGCCTGTGAAGGTACCAGCACCTTATTTGAAACAGATTATTTCGGAGAAAAGGCATTCTTGACCCAAAGCGGCCAACTCTACGGCGAAGCCTCTGCCATGGCCTTGGGTAAAACCTATTGTTTTGGCCCCACTTTCCGTGCCGAAAAAAGCAAAACCCGCCGCCATTTGACTGAATTTTGGATGGTAGAACCGGAAGTAGCTTATAACGATTTAGATGATAATATGGACTTGGCCGAAGATTT
This sequence comes from Elusimicrobiaceae bacterium, assembly GCA_017468055.1. GTDB lineage: Bacteria > Elusimicrobiota > Elusimicrobia > Elusimicrobiales > Elusimicrobiaceae > Avelusimicrobium. The sequence continues at coordinate 4,730 of JAFUJU010000072.1, read as the reverse complement.
CATTAAATATATTGTCGCCAAAGTACTTAAAAACCGTGCGGCAGAATTGAAAGTATTGCAAAGAGATACCAGCAAACTGCAAGCTACGGTAGAAAAGAAATTCCCCCGCATTGACTACACCGATGCCATTGAAATTTTGCACAAAAAAGGCAATGACACCCCGTGGGGCGGCGATATTGGCGGAGATGAAGAAACCTTGCTTGGAGAAGATTATGACACTCCTATCATGATTCACCGCTATCCCACCGCCATTAAAGCTTTTTATATGAAACAAGATCCCAAAAATCCGGATGTTGTGCTGGCTGTGGACGTTATCGGACCGGAAGGAGCGGGTGAAATTATCGGCGGAAGCCAAAGAGAAGAAGACTATGATACCTTGGTCCGCCGCATGAAAGAAAGCGGCTTAGATCCGGCCGGTTATGATTGGTACTTAGACCTTCGCAAATATGGCAGCGTCCCCCATTCTGGCTTTGGTATGGGAATAGAGCGTATGGTTCGTTGGATTTGCGGATTGCAACACGTACGTGAAACGATTCCTTTCCCGCGCATGATGGATAAAATCCGTCCTTAAAATCTCAAACAAAAAAGCCCCAGCCAAAAGCTGGGGCTTTTTTATGAAATCAAAAAAATTAAATACTTTCCTCCGCTTCTTCGCTACCCTCCGGCTGGGCCTCCGATTCGGCAGATTGGCGGGATTGCAACTCCTGATTAAACTGCTCCTTCAACTCATTAATCGGCATTTGCAATAAGGCAATTACGTCCTCACGTTTATATTTTTTAGCCGCATCCAAGGGCGTTTGATCTGTATTTGTTTTTAAAGAGGGGTCTGCATCATAGGCCAATAAAATTTTCACTACTTGGGCATACCCTTTCATAGCCGCCCAGTACAAAGCCGTTTCTCCACGTTTATTTTGCATGTTTAAATCTGCTTTATACTGTAAAGTCAAAGGAGCCGTCAGCGCCATAATCGTATTCGGATGATTATAACGGGCGGCATAAATCAAAGCGGTATTACCATCGTTATTGGATGCATTGACATCGGCCCGATAGGCTAACAATGCCTGCACACTCATGGTATCGCCCAAAGAAGCGGATATAATCAGCGGGGTATTTCCGGCAGAGTTTTTAACATTCGGCTCCACATTTCCCTTTAACATCGCCATCACACCCACATAATTTTTTTGAGCCACCGCACGGAACAGCGTTTCGGAATTAAGACCGGCCTTTACCCCTTTGGTTAAGAACAAATCCACTAATTGGCCTTTTTGTTTTTCTACGGCCAGCCCCATAGGAGTTTGACGGTAATTATTAGGTAAGTTTAAATCTGCGTTTTCATACACAAGTATTTGTGTAATGGCATCATGGTCCCCATAGACACTGCGCAAAACGGCCGTATCGCGGCTAAAGGCATTTTGCTTATTAACGTCCGCCCCCATGGACAAAAGACGCTGTACCGCTTCTAAATTGCCCAACGTGGCAGCTGCCAAAAGCAACGTATCCCCATGACTATTAACAATATTAGGATCTTTGATCTTGGTATCCAAGATATCAAAAAAAGCCATTGTATCGCCTTTACGTAAAGCGAGGGTGGCCTCTTCGGCTAATTCCTGAGGGGTCTGGCCGGGTACAATCACGTTAATATTGGCTGCCTGACGGGACTGCACATGAGAAGGACGGCCCTTTAGCGTAAAAATCAACATCGCTAAAAACGGAATAAGTGCTAAGACCGTGATAGCGACTTTTGGTTTGTTTTTCGCTTTTTGAATCACCTGCCTTACCTGTTTGGGAGATGTAGCAGATATTCGGGTAGTCGTCTTCTTTAAAGGCACAACCTTTCCCCTCCGGAATTATTTTTTTAAACGACGGTAAGCGTCTCTGGCAGCATCTTGCTCCGCCAGCTTTTTATTTCTGCCTTTGCCTATGCCGAGGCGTTTGCCGTCAAGGGAAACTTCCACCGTAAAGACCTTATCGTGTTCGGGTCCCACGGTTTGCAATACTTCATAATCTGGGGTACTGCGGCTTCTTTTTTGGATATACTCTTGCAAGCGGCTTTTATAATCACCGTCATCTTGCTTAAGCTCCTGTGTGCGTACCCATGGCAGCACCACTTGTTCCGCCGCCGGATAACCGCCGTCTAAATATACAGCCCCAACAACGGCTTCCATCGCATTGGAAAGAATGCTGTCACGCTGGCGGCCTCCGGTGGCCAGCTCGCCGTGTCCCAAACGCATAAAACGCCCGAGATCCAGCTTTTTTGCCCAAAGATACAAATTATGTCTGGAGACCAAGTTAGACTTGATTTTAGAAAGCACTCCCTCTTCACTATGAGGACAAAGATTGTACAAATAATTGGCTACAATGGCCCCTAGAATACTGTCTCCCAGAAACTCAAGCCGTTCATTGTGGTGAACGGCTTTATGTTCACCGGAATAAGATTTGTGAGTGAGTGCTTCTCTTAAAATCGTTGTATCTTCAAAGCTATAACGAATCAGTCTTTCTAGCTCTGTTAACACTTTTTTTCTTATTTTTTGGCACCAGCTTCGATGTAGCTGATAGCTTCGCCTACGGTTTTGATTTTTTCGGCTTTATCGTCCGGAATTTCAATTTCAAATTCTTCTTCCAAAGCCATGATAAGTTCCACGGTGTCCAAAGAATCAGCTCCCAAGTCATTTACGAACTGGGCTTCCGGTTTTACCTGGTCAGCTTCTACACCCAACTGTTCCACGATAATATTTTTTACTCTTTCTTGCACGTTTTCTACAGACATTTTGTCCTCCGAATGTTACTTTTTAAATGTAAAGTCCGCCATTGACGGCCAACACGTGCCCCGTAATATAGGCAGCATCTTGGCTGGCCAAAAACATTACTGCTTTGGCGATGTCCTGCGGTTCTGCAAATCTTTTTAAAGGAATTGCTTCAAAGGCTTTTTCCTTCATTTCGTCGCTTAATGCGTCTGTCATGGCTGTACGGACAAAGCCCGGAGCCACCGCATTGACGCGCACGCCGCGAGAACCAAATTCTTTTGCTAAAGATTTCGTCAAACCAATGATACCCGCTTTACTGGCAGCGTAATTGGCTTGGCCGGCGTTACCCATTTCTCCGATGACAGAAGAAATGTTCACCACGTTTCCGCTTCTTTGCTTAAACATTACTTTCAAAGCGGCTTTAGACATTAAAAACGTTCCAGTTAAATTCACATTAATTACGGCATTCCAGTCGGCTTCGCTCATACGCACCAACAGGCCGTCTTTGGTAATACCGGCATTGTTGACCAGCACGTCCAAACCGCCCAACTCTTTTACCGTACCCGCCACAAAAGCGTCACAATCTTCCGCCTTAGAAATGTTGGTTTTTGCTGCGTACACTTTACCGCCAAAGGAAAGCAAATGCTCTTTGGCTTTGGCCAAAAGTTCTTCGTTCGTTCCGCAGATAGCCACGTCAGCCCCCGCTTGGGCAAAGGCTTCCGCCAAGGACAAACCGATTCCGCGCGTAGCGCCGGTAACGATTACTTTTTTCCCTTTAAAATCAGCCATTGTTTTCCCCCTCATTTTGGCTTTGCTCTTCAATATGGGCAAATGTATCTTTGAGGTTTTCCATTTGTCTGGCCACATCACCGATAAAATCTTTTTCTACCAATTTTTTGGCCGTTTTCAAAGCATTAAAAATAGCGGTTTGGTTGGACTTACCGTGTGCAATCAAAGCCACCCCATTTACCCCCACCAACGGCGCACCGCCATAGTTGTCAGGATTAGTATGGTCCTTCACGGCCTTAAATGCAGCTTTAGATAACAAAGCTCCCAAAATAGCCAGCGGGCGTTTTTTAACTTCACGCTTAATCATATTCAACATGGTTTTAGACAACCCTTCCGCCATTTTCAGCACGATATTTCCGACAAAACCGTCACACACAATTACATCCACATCACCACCGTTCACGTCGCGGCCTTCCAAAGTACCCGTAAAGTTAACTCCGATGCTACGCATATGCGGCACTGTATGTTTGACCAATTGGTTTCCTTTGGTTTCTTCTTCTCCGATGGAAAGCACCCCTACTTTTGGGCTCTCTACATCAAAGACCTTTTGCATATAAGTAGATCCCATGACCGCAAATTGCAACAAATGAATCGGCTTACAATCGGCATTGGCTCCGCCGTCCAACAACAGGCTTACGCCTTTATAAGTTGGCATAGGAGTGGCAATGGCCGGACGCAAGACGCCTTTCAATCTGCCCATGCCAAACAGCGAGGCCACCATGGCCGCCCCGCTATGACCGGCAGACACAAAAGCATCCGCCTCACCTTTACGCACCAAGGAGGCACACACAACGATGCTGGCAGTCTTTTTAGCACGTACTTCACGGGCAGGATCGGCACCCATGTCTATGACATCAGGTGCATGAACAATAGAAATGTTTTGAGGTAATTTGTCAGAATAGCCCTTGGCGGCCAGTTCACGGCGCAGGACTACTTCGTCACCCACCAGAATGACTTGTACATCTAAGCGTTTGGCTGCTTCCAAAGCGCCAAGCACATTGGGTTCGGCTCCGAAATCCCCGCCTAAGGCGTCGAGGGCTATTCTAATCATAATTTAAGGAAGATTTATTTGGTTTCTTCTTTTTGGGCCGCTTTTTGAGCGACGACTACATGGTCTTTATAAAACCCGCAAGAGGGGCAGACGTTGTGCGGCAAGCGCATGGATTTGCAGTTCGGGCATTCCACGAGCTGGGGCAC
>JAFUJU010000007.1 GCA_017468055.1 Elusimicrobiaceae bacterium | reverse complement strand
TGCGGAGGGTTCTTCTGATTTCTTTGGGAATCACAATACGCCCAAGGTCATCTACTCTTCTGACAATGCCAGTAGCCTTCATAATATATCTTTCTCCTTTGTACAAATACATCGTAGGGCGGGGGCTTGCTCCCGCCGTTTGGTGCGTTTTTGTATGCGGCGGGAGCTAGCCCCCGCCCTACAATAATTTTACAAATTACGATGCTATTATTTGTAAAAGGGGAAGATTTATACTGGCCGATTTACTTTTCAAATTTAGTGTGTTATAATAAATTGAGGGTGGTGCTTAAAATATGGATTTCACATCAATAATTTTAGGGGCGTTGTTAACAGCAGTTGCATATTTAATATTTCCGTTACTAAATTTGTTTATTAATGATGGAAAATTTCCTAAGGAAAAAGCTCATAAAATTGCGCTATGGAATTCCATTGTATTAGGATTGATTTTTTGTGTGATTACAATCGCAAACTCTAATGGTAATGTCACTTGGAATGCAGCACCCGCAGTCCTTTACTATTGGATTAATCGCGCAATTTTAACCAAAAAAGATGCAGATGAAGCGTTGCATGTTAATGACAAGGCTTCCTCTAATGCTTATTCCCAAGGGGATCCGTGTGTAAAGCAGCATATTTATTTCAACAAAGAACAGGTTGTTGATACCGATGAAGTTAGGTTTTGCAGAAAGTGCGGAGAAAGACTTATCGATGACGGTGTATTTTGCCACAAATGTGGAACGAAAAAGGAAAAACAGGCGATTGATGTCGATGAAATCCAATTTTGCCCTAAATGCGGGGAAAAAATCATAGAAGGTGGTGCTTTTTGTCACAAGTGTGGCGCTAAAATCGTGACGGCATCTGAAGAAAAAATATCTACCACCGATTCCTTTGCAGAAAAAAATTTTTCGGGCAAGCCAATTATGCTTGAGAACGGGTTGGTTAAATGCCCTGCTTGTAATTATGTACAGGCGGTAAATCGAAAGGTTTGTTGGAAGTGCAGTTATAAATTCGATAATGAGAAAATCAACACCTCTGTAACTCATACGCAGAGGCGTGATAATTATGGTAAAACGGCAAGTCAATCCTCCTGCGAGTTTTGCGGAAAGCAATTTCCACAACTTACATACTCTGTAATCAAGGATGCTCTGGGGACGCGATATCGCAACCTTTGCGATGATTGTATCACAAAGTACAATGCAAAGCCCAAAGACGAGGAACGCGAAGATAGTGTTATTTTGGAGGATCAACCTATTGAAGAAGAAACGGAAGGGATAGGTGGAAAATGTGAGCTTTGCGGAAAACTATTTCCGAAATTGACGTACTCTACAATTAAGGATGATATGGGAACAAGATATCGCAACATTTGTGATGATTGTATCGCAAAGTATAATGCAAAACCCAAACGCTAAAAAGCAACAGCGGAGTGAAATTCACTCCGCTGTTATTCTTTGTGCCAAGCTATGTATCGCCCAGCAAAAGCTGTCGATTGGTGTCAATGTTGTCAGTGAGGGGTCGCCCTCACGGATTTTTAAGGTTCTTCTAATTTCCTTGGGAATGACGATTCTCCCCAAATCGTCCACTCTTCTGACAATGCCGGTTGCCTTCCTATATCTTTCTCCTTTTATGATACTTTACGGCGCTACCAAAAACCTATGTCATTCTGAGCGAGCGTAGCGAGTCGAAGAATCTACGCATTTTCGAAACTGCAACTCTGCATTCAAGTGCGAAGATCCTTCGACTTCGTGCCGTTGGCACTTCGCTCAGGATGACAGAGGTAGTGGGTAGTCCCTACAATCATTTTACAAATTACGCTGCGAGGCTGTAAACAAGGCAAGCTTTGTTTTTTCGCATTACGCCATGGTTTTGAGCATTTCTGCTGTTACTTCGTATTTACAGGCTTTGCCAGCTATCAAGTTTTCGTATTCTGCCACCATATATTCCCCCATGCGGCGCACTTCATTGCCAGAGCTGCCGGCAATGTGGGGGGTGAGGATGCAGTTTGGCAGGGTATAGAGCGGGCTGTCCTTTTCCGGGGGCTCCGGGTCTGTGACATCCAGGATTGCCGTAAGGTCGGGGCGTTCTCCCAATATGCGAATCAAGTCCGCTTCTACCACTTGCGCGCCTCTGCCTGTGTTGATAAAGGTGGCATAGGGCAGCATTTTTTCAAAAAGCCTGCCGCCCAGCATCCCCTTGGTTTGCTCATTATTGGCAAGGTGGTTGGATACCACCTGACACTCTGCAAACACCGTTTCCAAACTTACCTTTTTCACCCCGAGGGCTGTGGCCGTTTCCTCCGGCAAAAAGGGGTCAAAAACAAGGATTTCAAGGGCATAGCCCTTTAACCTTTCAATCACCTGCTTGCCAATCATTCCCGCCCCCAGGATGCCCACTTTTGCACCGAAATTTCCGGTGTAATTTTGAAAAACCTGCAGCGCGGCAGCTTCCTCCCTATACCCCATGGTTTTGAAAAAGCCCTTGTTGGCCAAAATGATCTGCGCCACCGTATACTCTGCCACAGGGACAGCATTTGCCGCCCACGCAGAAAATACCTTTACCCCGCAATTGAAAAACGCCCGGGCAAAGGACTGGACGCTTCCCGCGGCGTAAAATACCGCCTTCAGCTTGGGAAGGGTTGCCCGAATCTCCTCCTCGGTAAAAACAGGCATTCCCCATGTAGAAAAGATATATTCGGTTTCATGAAATCTTTTCGGGTTTTCCAGCAGCTCGGCTTTCGTGAAAACCCTTTCCTCTGTGCCGTAGATTCTTTTTATGCTTTGGGCATCCTGGCATAGATAAATCCTTTTCATAGAGCTATCTCCTTTAAGGCATCCGCTTCCCCTTTCAGGGATTCTATTCTGTCGTCCGGCATAAATTCCAGCAAAAGCTTCTTGCCGCTGCCGAAACAGTTCAGATATTTTTTCCAAACATCCTTTGCTTCCCGCAAGGGATATTTTTCTTCTTCCTGCCAGTTGAATACGTGTATGTTTTCTGTGTAGGGGGCCAGCAGCTTTGCATACGCGATATTTTCTTCTTCTGTTCGGTAGGAATCCGGCTGCCAATACATACGAAAATGCCTGGAATTTACCGCCTGCATAAGGGCAAGCGCCGCCTCTTTGGTATTGGTATAGGTGTTAGCATGGCACTCCATACACAAAATTACGTCCGCCTGCTCTGCAATTTCCGCCGCCTTCCTGCACGCGGAGAAAAGGGACTGTCTTTCCGCCTGGGTATAATCCCGGCTGTTTTTGTCCCCGCACCAAAGGCGCAGAATGTCTGTGCCTAAGGTTTTTGCGGCGGCGATATAGCCGGGCAATTCTTCCAGGGGCGTTTCCCCCAGGCGAAAATACGTGCCGTAGGCGCAGCATTTTATGCCATACCGGGTCTGCAATGCGGCAATTTCCTCTGCCTTTTCCGGAGGGCAATGGACATCACTGCCCCACTCGACAAGAAAAAGCCCGGCCTTATTCATTGCCTGCAATATTTCCCGGGGGGTGTTTTCCCGGAAGGATACCGAAACCAAGCCGCACGTATTTTCCATTTTCCCTCTCCTCTTTCCGGTGGGCGCACCGGCGCATTCCTATTTTTTAAGCAGCCTCGTTAACGGCTTTTCAAGGCGCGTCTGCAGCAGCTTTACGATTGTGCCAACCAGCAGGGCGGAAATCACCGTGCCTTCCCGGACACCTACCACCTTGCCATGAAAAAACAGCAGGGAAAGGATTACCGCCAATGCAACCCAACAAATGTCAAACACAACCTTTGTATCGCCAAATCTTTTGTTCGTCGTATCTGCAAGGGCTTTCACAAAGGCCTCTCCCGCGTTCAAAATCACATCTGCGCACACGCTTAGCGCAATGCCAAATGCCAGAATTCCACTTCCTACCAAGACCAGCAATAGCTTAGAAAAATAACTGTCATTGGAGAAAAATCCCGCAATAATCAAGCCAAAATCTGTGAAATAACCGGTCAAAAAAGACATGGGCAGCTGCAGCAAATAAACCGGCTTGAATTTTCTGCGCAGCAGTAAAAACTGCCCAAACAGCAAAACGCCATAGGTGACTGTCAGCCACATTCCAAAGGACAGAAAGGTATATTTGCTGCTGATCACATTTGCAACGGATGATACCGGAGAGATTCCGATATCCCCGTGTTTGGTGAAAGCAATTCCCAATCCGATAAAAAACAGCGCCACCGTCAATAATATGTATCTTTTTACAGTTTC
>JAFUJU010000001.1 GCA_017468055.1 Elusimicrobiaceae bacterium | reverse complement strand
TTTTGGTAGTTTGCATTTGTCAAATTCTCCGAACGCTATTTAACTTCCGCTTCAACCACTTCCGGCGCTGTGGTTTCTTCTTCCACAGCGGCGGGAGCGAGCTTATTGTCTTTCATTTTCTTCAAGAGGTCTACACTCAAGCCCAAAGCTTGTAATTCTTTAATCAACACCTTGAAGGATTCAGGCACACCGGGCTGGGCCGGAGCATCGCCTTTTACGATAGATTCATACATTTTGGTACGGCCGGCAAAGTCGTCAGACTTTACAGTCAGGAACTCTTGCAAGGTGTACGTGGCACCATAACCTTCAATGGCCCACACTTCCATTTCACCGAAGCGCTGACCACCGAACTGGGCTTTACCACCCAAAGGCTGGCGGGTAATCAAGCTGTACGGACCGGTAGAGCGAGCATGCACTTTGTCTTCCACCAAGTGAATGAGTTTGAGCATGTACATATAACCAATAGTTACTTTTTCTTCGAACGGCAAACCGGTGCGGCCGTCGTACAAGGTAATACGGCAGTAATCGTCCGGTAAGTATTTCTTGGCATACTCCTCACGTTCTTTACCTTTCAGTCCTTTATCGTCCAAGATTTTTTCTTTGGCCAATTTAATTTGTTCCACCACTTCGGCTTCCGACGGACCGTCAAAGACGGGGGTAGCGGCATTGTACTGCAAGTGTTTGGCTGCCCAACCGAGCATGGTTTCCAACAACTGACCTACGTTCATACGAGAAGGAATACCGAGCGGAGAAAGCACTACGTCAAGCGGTGTACCATCCGGCAAGTACGGCATATCTTCTTCAGGCAAGATACGGGCAACAATACCTTTGTTTCCGTGACGGCCGGACATTTTGTCCCCTACGTGCAATTTGCGTTTGGAAGCAATATACACCTTGACCGATTTATTCACGGTAACAGCAAGCTCGTCACCCTGTTTAGAAAATTCCAATTCGCGCTCATAATGTTCCACGGCTTTCTTTTCAAACATTTTGTACAAGGCATTTAAGCGAGCCGTTTCTTTCTTCAGCGCATCTTCTTTCTTGATAGTGGCTTTGGCATTATCCAAGGCGCGTTTGCGTTGTTCGGCCAAAAGTTCCAAGGTTTGTTCTTTTTCCGTTTCCAGCGCTTTGACTCTGGCTTTTTCTTCAGCTTTGGTCAATTTTTCTTTGCGCACAAATACACGGGTGCCCAATACTTTACCGCTGGTACCGGGAGGCACACGCAAGGAAGCATCCACCACATCATCAGCTTTTTTACCGAAAATTACTTTCAAGAGTCTTTCTTCCGGCGTTAGCTGTTGTTCTCCTTTCGGGGTTACTTTACCCACCAAGATATCACCCGGTTCTACTACCGTGGCCGGCAAGACAATACCGTCATTATCTAAGTGAGAAAGAGCTTCCGCACCGATGTTGGGAATATCGCGGGTAATTTCTTCCGCACCCAATTTGGTGTTTCTGGCATCAACGTTAAATTCGTGCAAGTGGATAGAGGTAAATACATCGTCGCGTACTAAGCGGCTGGACACCAAGATGGCGTCTTCGTAGTTGTACCCTTCCCAGCACATAAAACCAACTAATAAGTTGCGTCCCAAGGACAAGCAACCGCGGTCCATAGACGGACCGTCTGCCAACACTTGGCCCTTTTTCACCGTTTCACCGGCAAAAACAATGGGGCGTTGGTTGATACAAGTATCAGAGTTGGAACGTTTGTATTTTAAAAGTTCATAAACATCGGTAGAGCCATCATTGGTTTCCACAACTACGCGAGAACCGTCGGCAAATTGTACTTTACCGGAACGTTTGGCCACCATGGCGCTTCCGGCATCGCGGGCTACTTCGTGTTCAATACCGGTGCCCACAAACGGAGCTTCCGTTACGAGCAAAGGAACACCCTGACGTTGCATGTTACAACCCATCAAAGCACGGTTAGCATCGTCATGTTCCAAGAACGGAATCAAGGCCGCAGACACACTGATGACCTGCAACGGAGATACATCCATGTAATCTACATTTTTAGGGGCAATCATCGGATAGTCGGAACGGACACGGCAAGCTACGGAATCAACCGTGATTTTACCGTTTTTGTCCACCGGAGTGTTGGCCTGAGCTACCATTTTATCGTCTTCGGCATCAGCGGTCAAAACTTCCACTTTATCGGTCACTTTGCCGCCTTCTACCTTACGATACGGAGTTTCAATCAAACCGTATTTGTTCACTTTGGAGTAACAGGTCAAAGAGGTGATCAAACCGATGTTCGGACCTTCGGGGGTTTCAATCGGACATACACGGCCATAGTGCGTATAGTGTACGTCGCGCACTTCAAAGCCGGCACGTTTTCTGTTCAAACCACCGGGACCCAGAGCGGACAAACGGCGTTTGTGCGTCAGCTCACCCAACGGGTTAATTTGGTCCATGAATTGAGATAATTGAGAAGTACCAAAGAATTTGCGAACAATGGCTTGTACCGGTTGGGCATTCACCAAAGCACGCGGCGTATGAGAAGTTAACTCACGGTTCATGCGGTCGCGGGCGGTTTTAGCCATTTGAGATAAGCCGATACGAATTTGGTTTTCCAATAATTCACCGATACCGCGTACGCGGCGGTTGCCCAAGTGGTCAATATCGTCCACTTTGAACGTAAAGTCAGAGCCATACATTTTTTGGGCATCTTCTCCGGCGTTCAAAGCCAAGAGGTATTTAACGGTTACAATCACGTCTTCCGGCGCCAAGGTACGGCGACGTTCGGACGGGGTGTTAAATTTCTTAAATTTCAATCCGCCAATTAAATTAAACATATTGGCGAATTTTTTATTGATTTTATAACGGCCGACAAAGCTCAAATCATAGCGGCGGATATTGTCAAAAACCAAATTATCCAAGAAATGTTCGGCTTGTTCTTTAACAACAAAGTCTTGGCCGCGCATTTTCTTGTAAATTTCGGATTGCGCTTCCGCCACGGTGCGGATAGAATCTTTGCGGTGTTCCAAAGTAGCCAAAATACCCGGATCATCTTGGCGGGGTTTGCCGGAAATGACTTTAATGGTTTTGACACCTTTTTCAACTAAAGTTTGGAAAAGTTTGTCATCCACGGGAATGGTGGCTTTATCGTCCAAGTTCCACAGTACTTCACCCGTGGAAGGATCATAAATATCTTCTGCTACGTAGCGACCGATGACATTGTCAATTTCAGACGGTTTAATAGCCACGTCTTCGCAGTTATAAAAAGTTTGAATGATTTGGGCATTGGTTTCCAAACCGCAAGCACGCAAGAAAGTGGAAGCCAATACTTTTTTCTTGCGGTCAATGCGGACCCACAATGCGTTCATCAAGTCAAAGGAAAACTCAATCCAAGCACCGCGGTAAGGAATAATGCGTGCTACATACAATTTCTTACCGAGGGTAGATTGTTTCTTTTCTTCGTCTTCTTCAAAAATGATACCGGGAGAGCGGTGCATCTGGCTGACCACCACACGTTCTGCGCCGTTAAACACAAAACAGCCGGCTTCCGTCATCAAGGGCAAATCACACAAGGTGACATCTTGATCGGAGGCTTCTTTCATTTTGCCGTTTTTCTGTTTTACGTATAAGCGTAAAAGAGCTTTTAAAGGGGCAGAGTATGTGCTGTCACGCACGGTGGCTTCTGCCGGAGTGGCATAACGGGGGGTGCCCAATTCATACTTCAAAAATTCCAAACGCATGCTGCCATCGGGAGCTTCAATCGGGAACACATCTTCAAATGCGGCTTGCAAGCCTTTAAGTTCCCTTTTGGAAGGAGCGACGTCTAACTGCAAAAAGTCCACGAAAGACTGTTTCTGCATGTCCAGCAAGTCGGGAAGCGGTAGTCTGGAAGAAATCTTACCAAAATTTTTCTGTTCTATCATTTGCGTTTATTCCTGCCTTGGTCTGAGCCGAATAAATTTACTTTTGTGCACGCATAAGACAAAAATAAATTCACCGGCATTGGCTTCTTAAGAAGCGGGGAAAGACAAATCCCCAGCCCCTAAAAAGGGGCTAGGGAAATAGTAGTGTTGACTATTTGAGTTCGACGGTGCCGCCGGCTTCGGTGATTTTCTTTTTGAGTTCTTCAGCTTCGGCTTTGGCAACGTTTTCTTTTACGGCTTTGGGGGCGCCTTCAACCAAGTCTTTGGCTTCTTTCAAGCCCAAACCGGTGATTTCGCGCACTACTTTGATTACCGCGATTTTTTTGGCGGCATCAACAGCGGCCAACACAACGTTGAATTCGTCTTTTTCTT
>JAFUJU010000071.1 GCA_017468055.1 Elusimicrobiaceae bacterium | reverse complement strand
TCTGTGTACCGGTTAAATCATAAAATGCATCTTCGCATCCTACGATTTCTTCGTATATTTTCTGATCGGACAATTTTGTAAGGTCTAAATGATTCACAGAATGATTTGCTACGGTATGGCCTTCTGCCACCATTCGTTTTACTTCGTTTGGACACGCTTCAATAAAAAATTTTGTTACAAAAAAAGTGACTTTGACATCATGTTTTTTAAATACATCTAAAAGTACTTCTGTATTAGAACTTCCGTAACCACAGTCTATAGTCAGATATACTACCTTATCTTCCTTTGTAGCCCCTTTATCTAAATAAAAACCATCATATTCCCTGATTTTAAAGAATTCGCCGCTTCCGGACGGACTTTGTTTTTTCTTTCTGAGAAACCACCAATTATCCATTGTATTGTCTATGGAAGCATATACTCCGTCAGAAATATTCTGCAGCACTCCGCTTTTTACTTCAGCCCTGCTATCCTCAGGATTTACCGTAGGAATTGGTTCTTTTGTCGGTTCCGGCGTCGCCGTTGGCGTTGGTGTCTTCGTTGGTTCCGGCGTTGCTGTTGGTATTGGTGTCTTCGTTGGTTCCGGCGTTGCTGTTGGTATTGGAGTCTTTGTCGGCTCCGGTGTTACCGTCGGTGTTGGTGTTTTTGTTGGTTTTGGTGTTACCGTCGGTGTTGGTGTTTTTGTTGGCTTTGATGTTGCTGTCGGTGTTGCAGAAGGGGTCACTATATCCGGTTCTGTTCCCGGTATTTTTACCGTGTGAACCTCTCTATGTACTACTTCTTCCGCTTCACTTTCCTGCCCGTTTAAGACAGAACATACTAAAACAAAAATACAAATGATATGACATAAAATTATTCCGGCTTTTTTTGAAAAATCTTTCATATCGTTATCTTCCTCTTTCTCAGCCAGCACAATTTGCCCTTTCATTTTATCACAGAACTACTCTTTGTGCTATGCTTTCTTTGCTAAATAAACGTCAAATATATGCAAAAAGCAAAAAAAGACTTTTTCATAAGTAGAAAAAGTCTTTTTAAAATGAGTCACGCGGGACTCGAACCCGCGACACCTTGATTAAAAGTCAAGTGCTCTACCGCCTGAGCTAGTAACCCATTTTTCACGGCTTTTATTGTAGCATAGTGCCTTTCATAAGTCAAGCATTGCCTTTCACCGTATTGCAATTTCTGTTTTTAAACAAAAAAAGATGCCCAGAACCGGAATCGAACCAGTGACACACGGATTTTCAGTCCGTTGCTCTACCGACTGAGCTATCTGGGCATGTTTGTTTATCTTATGAAATTACAAAAGTTGCGGGGATAGGATTTGAACCTATGACCTTCGGGTTATGAGCCCGACGAGCTTCCAGACTGCTCCACCCCGCGATATTAAGTTAAGTGGATGGGGAAGGATTCGAACCTTCGAAAGCGTCGCTAACAGATTTACAGTCTGCCCCCTTTGGCCACTCGGGAACCCATCCAAATAATAAAAGCCGATGATCGGACTCGAACCGATAACCTGCTGATTACAAGTCAGCTGCTCTGCCAATTGAGCCACATCGGCGTAACTCTTGCTGAGTACAGATGATATATTACCATCGTTTTTATCATTCGTCAAGCACTTTTTTATATTTTTTTCATTTTTTCAAAAAAAATTCGTGATGGAGCGCAAAATACTGAAAAGATAGGATTCCATGAACCTCAGCACCGCCACCAGACTTGCCAGATAGCACCCCAGTTCGATGGGTTTCTGTATGAAATTATTCTGCCACCTTGCCGCCATGGCCTCCAGCACCGACTGGATGCAAAGGATCAGAAACAGCTGTCCCGCCAGTGTCAGAAAACCATCCACATCGCCCCCTCCTTAAGAAATTCTTCATTTTATCTTATGAAAAAAATCCTTTTCAAATGCAATAAATAGGTACATAATATAAATTGAAGTAATATTGTATAAATTTTCCTCTGAAGGAGGTTTGTATATGAAAAAGAAAATCATGAAATATATCCTCGCATTTTTTGGTGCTGTCGGCGCAGCCATCGCCGGTCTGGCTGGCTATCAGCAGCTTTGCCTGAAAAAAGCCCGCAAAAAAAAAAGACGAGACCCATCTGATGGAAACATACGAAACAGCGGAAGGCGAAGTTGCCTATCGCTCCCTCGGCAAGGGCAGACCCCTGCTGCTCATCCACAGCGCCATGCTGGGCGCATCCTGCCGTGAATGGGATGACGTCATCGAAGACATGGCGGAAAACTACCATGTGTATGCCATGGATCTTCCCGGCTTCGGCAATTCCTTCTGCCCCGAAAAGCCCTGGACAGCCTATCAGTACGCCAATGTTCTCCACGATTTCATTACAAACGTGGTAAAACGCCCCGTCTGCATCTGCG
>JAFUJU010000070.1 GCA_017468055.1 Elusimicrobiaceae bacterium | reverse complement strand
TTTTGAAAGAAAACGTACAAACCAACACTCACAATGATTTGATTTTTATTAGTTCCGGTGTATCGGATAGTGATTTTGAAAAATTAAAAACCGTTATGGATAGCGGGCTGGCCAACAACATTTGCATTGACGTAGCCAATGGCTATTCCCCGTATTTAGTCAACTATGTTAAAAAGGTCCGGGCGGCATGGCCGCAAGCCCTCATCATGGCTGGAAATGTGGTAACAGGCGATATGTGTGAAGACTTAATTTTAAGTGGGGCCGACATCGTAAAAGTGGGCATTGGGCCGGGATCCGTCTGCACCACGCGCAAGCTGACCGGTGTGGGACGCCCGCAGTTTTCCACCGTTATTGAATGTGCCGATGCGGCCCACGGTGTAAGCGGCATGGTCTGCGCAGACGGAGGTTGCACGGTGCCGGGAGACGTGTGTAAAAGTTTCTGTGCCGGAGCAGATTTTGTGATGTTGGGCGGCATGTTAGCCGGACACGAAGAAAGCGCCGGAGAGCTGTGCACCAAGCACTTTCAAACCGGAGAAGTGGACCTGATTGACGATAAAACTTGCGCTCTGAAACTCACGGAAAAACAATACAAAAAGTTTTATGGTATGAGTTCAGAATATGCCCAAGAGGCCCATTACGGTGGCATGAAAAAATACCGTGCCAGCGAAGGAAAAGTGGTAGAAATTCCATTCCGCGGCCCGATTGAACACACCTTACTGGCTATTTTAGGCGGTCTGCGCAGCTGCATGACCTATATCGGGGCTAAACGCCTAAAAGATATGCCCAAATGCGCCACGTTCTATCGGGTGAACAGACAGTTGAACACCATTTTTGGGGAAGAGTAAAAAAGGTTTATTTATCTAATCTATTTTTTGACTTGATTCAACAACAGCAAATTATTAGATTAAAAAGAAAATCCCCCAAAACTAGCGCTAGTGGCCTCCGTCCTAAAAAGACGGAGGCTTTTTTAACACAAGGGCGCATGGAAATGTTACAATAAAGCATATCCCGCGGGCTGACCTGCGGTAAAGGAGAAAGAAATGATTAATAATGGTGATAAAGTAAAATTTGATTATACCTTAACCGTTGACGGCAAAATCCAAGACACCTCTGCCGGACGCGGCCCGCTGGAGTACACGCACGGTGCAGGACAAATCATTGTAGGATTGGAAGAAGAACTGGCCTCTATGAATGTAGGTTACAAAAAGACCGTACAAATCAAAGCCGAAAAGGCCTACGGACCTGTTTTGCAAGAGGCTATCCGCCGCGTACCCAAAGAAGCCGTTGGCGGTGCTGAAAATTTAAAAGTAGGCGATATGGTGGGGGCCAGCAATGCCGGCCACACATTCCGCGCGATTGTAAAAGAAATCACCGATAAGGAAATCACGTTGGACTTCAACCACCCTTTAGCCGGTAAAGACTTGACCTTTGAAGTGGAAATCAAAGAGATTAATAAATAAGTTTAAATCTAAAAGCCCCGCTAAATTTAGCGGGGCTTTTTTTAACGAGCATCGTCTAATTCCCAACCTTGTCCTTTAAGTCCACTGCATATTTTATAGCCCAAATCGGTATAAGCCGTACATGATTTCATTTTTTGCCAATCTTCTCCAATCCAAGCAGTATAAGCCGCTAATTCATATTCAGAATTATTACAACCTTCTCCACATACAAAATTTCCTTTACATCTAGCGGAATATACAATAACACCATCGTCTAACGTATAATAAAAATTCTTTGTACAATAATCTCCGCCGGTCGTGCTCCAAAATCCTCCGCTTAATTCCATAATATCTTGAGCATTACCTGTTGATTCGTCAGCATTCATTTTCTCTAACATTCTGGCGTCTAACGCATGTTTCAAATTTATCAAAGCTTCGCTAGCGCGGGATTTTTCCACAGCGGCAGTATATTGCGGTAACGCACCCGCGGACAATATACCAATGATTAATACAACTACTAACAGTTCAATGAGCGTAAAACCTTTCTTCATTTTTCTCTCCTTTTACACGGCTTTAAGACCCAACAAACGGCACTTATGTTTTGTGTCTGAGGTCAACGCTGAAATTGTAGCAAAAAAAAAAAACGTGTCAAGCGAAAAAGCTCTTTCCCGACGGGAAACAACCGATAAAAAACGTTATGCCGTTGGTAACAATTGAAAACGGTGTATTGCTCTATTCTGTTTTTCCAGATTTAAGTTTAGTTTGCGTGGCTAGGTTCGGCACAGTGTATCGCTGTTACATACAACGCAAAATAAACCAAATATGGGAAAATGTTGAGCATAAAAGCAACATAGGAGAAAACTTTATGTTTTCTCCTATGTGCGAAATACCCATAGCTGAATAAGCCGTTCTAATCCCTACTACTGCCGTATGCCTATCAGCCCGTACCCTTCCACCTCTCCTTTGATATCTTTAATCAAAAATACGTCCCAGTTGGTCGGCGTAAATTTGCCGTGTTCGTCCACCAAGTCCAACTTAATTTGAAAAGCATTGCCGGAAACACCATGTTCCAAAGATACAAACATACGGCGGCTATCCTCAGAGCTGCGGATAAACTCTTTAAAAAACTCTCTGTTTTCCGTCGTGCGCCGATTACGCCCCGTATTAGAGAGGAAAACACTGTTGGCATACGTTACGCGGAAACCCAGATCCAACACAACAGCCGGCAGATCCACATATTCCAAGGTGCGGATAAAGCTTTGGGAGGTTTCCCCCAAAGTTTTGCTGGCTTCACGCAACTCAATACGCAGACTTAAAATACGAGACATTATCCCCACCAGTTCTTCGGCCCCTTCCTCAAAATGAGCACGAGGCTCCGCCGAAGCAAAGCACAAAGCGCCGGACACTTTTCCCCCCACGTACAACGGGGCCGCAATCAAAGACTGGAATCCTTTTTCTTTGTGAATACAACGAGAACAATTGCTATGTTTCAAATCGGCAAAAACAACCACATTGTCATCTTTGACATCAAACAAGCATTCCTCTACAGGAAACATCATGTAGCGTTCTATTTGAAACGGACTCGGTGTGGCATATACTACCGTCATCTCTTTGGCATTAGAATCATTAAAACGCATCACAATGCCGACATCCGCCTTAAATACTTTCTTTCCAAAGTTTAAAATACGATCCACCTGCTGCGTAATTTCCCCTTTGTTTTCATTGCTGATATCATATAATTCACGAATATTTTTTTCATGTTGGCGGCGTTCGGTAATATCTTTTATCCAGATCACCATCTCTTCCTGACCGCTGATTGGGGTACACAACGCTTCAAAAAAATGAGTTTTTTCTTTCACTTCCCATTCAAATTCAAAGGTAGTGTTGATGTTGACGCTGAACGCCTCTTTAATTGACACCATTGCTTTATTTACGGCATCTTCCGGCCAATATTGGGCAGGAATTTTGTGCAAGAAAACAGAGGCAGCCTCCTGTCCATTTAGGTAAGACAGGTTGGAAGTTACCTCTTTTACGCGTCCGTTACGATCGGTTTTCAAGTACAGCCCCGGCAATAATTGGCGCATACTGCGCAACTCTAAGGCCTCTTTGGAATTTTGAGACAAATGGGCTATCATATCTGACAAATCCGTCAAAAGCACCATAACGGAATTTTTGCCCGGAATATCCAGCGGAATTAAAGTAACCGTTACTTCTAAAGAAGTACCGTCTTTGGTGAACAAATTAGCCACATAACGAGCTTGGCCGATATTTTCCAAATTACGAGCGGCTTTTTTTAGTTGCTCTTTTACCTGTTCTTGGTTTTTGCGGTTTTTATCTGTGAAAAGCTGGGCAAAAGACATCGCCAACAGCTCTTCTTGCCCGTAACCCATGAGTTCGGAAAGAAATTTATTAGCTTGTTCAACCCGTCCGAAACGGCCATCTTCATAATGTACGGAAAAAACAGCCCCGTCCGTTGCTTCCAGCAGTGCATTGAGCTGGGCGGAACGCTCTTGCAAGATTTGCATCAGTTGCTTTTGATAGACCATATTGCGAAATACAAAAGCATATTTTCCATCTTTCAGAGAAATAGCCGTCAATCTCACCGGCACTGTTTCCAAACCGCTGGCAACGCAAAGGGCATAATCTCTATTTTCAAAACCGCCCAGTTTGGGCAAAGACTTCAAATCTTCCGCTAAAGCATCTCTGTTTTCTTTTACAAAAAGTTGCACCAAGTCCTGCCCTTTTAACTCTTCTTTTCCCAGTTGGCACAACTGGCAAAATAGATCATTACTTTCGACAATTTTAAACTGGGGCGAACAAATGACGTACGGCTCTGTATTGGGCAATAGTACCGCTTGGGGCGGCTGAGGTTTGGCAGATACTTGCGCAGAAGGGGGTATCGCCGGCGGCAATACGGCCGCTGTGGGCGGCTGAGGCTTGGCGGAGGTATTGTCCGTAGTGTGTAAAGTAACCAAATAATCCGCTTCTACCTGACCATCTTTCGTATCGCGGCAATTAAATGGCTGTAGGGTTAAATGTAAAGGCAGCTTTCCTTCCGCACGGACTCGGCCGGGGAACTTTTGGGCGGCTTTATCAAAATCAAGCACATAGTCCATTTCTGCCGTTTCCCCACGGCTTAATTTGCGGCGCACTTGCAAGGTTAAAGCCGGACGCACATATACGTTGCGATAAAAATTCCGGTCATTCTC
Organism: Elusimicrobiaceae bacterium; assembly: GCA_017468055.1. GTDB lineage: Bacteria > Elusimicrobiota > Elusimicrobia > Elusimicrobiales > Elusimicrobiaceae > Avelusimicrobium. The sequence goes on along the minus strand of JAFUJU010000070.1, from coordinate 10,286 downwards.
CGTCAAGCTAAACAAATCCCGTGCCGCTTTGTTCATCGTGCTGATATATCCCTTGGCATTCAACACAAAAGCCGGTGCCAAAGCCAACTCAAACAGATTTCTATATCTTTCACGATCGCCGCGCAATTCCCGCAATACTTTGTTGGTGGCAGACACATCACGCAAGAACACAATCACAATTCTTCTACCCAAATACTTAGATACCATAGAGGTCATTTCCAGCTCCATGGAAGCACCATTATTTTTCACAAACTGCATTTGGATAGGTTCGTCAGCTCCTTGCAATTGGTTCAATACCGCATCATATTTTTCTTGTGCAAAGATCTGGTGGTCGGGGGCCACAAAGTCTAAGAATTTCTTCCGCAATATTTCTTCCTGCGCTTCATAACCCAACACTTTGCAGGCGGCTTTATTGGCATAGATTACTTTGGTATCTTCTAAAATCAAAATGCCTTCTCGGGCATTTTCTACCAACAGGGAATTCTTTTCCCCCGTTTCCCGAATTTGTTTTTCCATCTTAGTTTTGGCGGTAATATCTTCGGAAACTTTTAAGAGGTAATCCGGCTCTCCCTGCGCGGTGTAAAGCGGTGTTTTTACCGTGTGCATAATTTTGACGCCTTCGGTAGGTGTAGAGATCAATTCTTGGGCAATGTTAAGCTCTTGCCGGCTGTCAAATACCCGCTTGTCGGCATCGCGCATAAATTCGGCTTGTTCGGCACTGATGTCTGAGCGGTAATTATCTTTTCCGATTACATCTTTTGCCGACACACCGAACAAATCTTCGCTCTTTTTGTTCCATACAATATACTGGCCGGCACTGTTTTTGACCGACAAAGCCACCGGCAAGTTATCCACCACGTTTTGTAAAAAGTTTTTAGCTTTATGGATTTCTTTTTCTTGTTGCTTCTTTTGGGTGATATCTTCGGCAATTGTCAGCGCGATAAAGGGTTTATTTTCTTTATCATAGATAGGAGCCTTGATCAAATGCAGCAACATTTTCTTACCGGAAACTGTGGTAAATTCTTCTTCAGGCAAATCCAATACTTGGCCGTTGGAGAACATAATTTTCTCCCTTTCCAAGTAAGAAATATTTTGGTTAGGATCTCTGGGTTCGCTTTCAAACATTTCCACCGCTTTTTTATTTCTAAACGAAACGGCCTGATTAATACCTCTGGCATAAATAGCCACCGGAGCATTATCCAAGATAGCCTGCTGCAAGTTTTGCACTTCCATTATTTTTTCTTTTTGCCGTTTGCTTTCCGTAATATCATTCACCATGGTAATGACGAACTCCGGATTTCCTTCCGCATCGCTTACCGGCACTTTTACCATTTCCAAAACACGTTTTTCCCCATTTCCGTTGATGTATTCTTCTTCCGGAATAAACAGCGGCTGAGCCGATTCTAAAATTTTGGCTTCGCGCGTTAAATAGCTGTTGGCTTGTTCCCGTGTTTCATGGGAGAGCTTGCCCTGCTCATCTATTTGACCACGTTGTACGCCGTAAATTTCTTCACTCTTTTTGTTACGCAACAACATTTTTCCGTGTTTAGTGCGGGCATATAAGCCGATAGGGGCATTGTCAATAATAGCCGACAGGAAAGTGTTGGCTTTGGTAATTTCCCGTTCCTGCTCTCTTTTAAGAGTTACATCTTCTACCAAGGTCAAAATAACTGGCTCCAAACCGGGATATTTAATGGGGATTTTAATGACGTGCAATACTTTTTCATTTCCATTGGAATCCACGTAAATTTCGTCCGGAGAGTCAATAATTCTGCCCTCCTCTAAGGCTTGTTTTTCCCGCAAAGCATACTGGTGTACAACGGCCGGATCCTGTTTAGGATTGGGGATATTGGAATATTTTAAATTGACTTCGGAAAAAATATCACGTGCTTGCTTATTAAAAAATGTCATTTCCCCTTCCGGAGTACGGGTGTACATGCCCAAAGGCATATTGTCCACAATCGCTTGCAATAAATTGCGCTTTTCCAAAGATTCCTCTTCCTCTTTTTTTCGGGCAGAAATATCCTCAAAAACAGTCAACATAGATACCAGTTCAGCATCTTGATTGAACGAAGGCACTTTTAGCACCGAGAGGGTGACCTCTTCTCCGTTGGTATTTTTAAAGGACATTTGGTGTCCTTGGGTACTTTGTTGGTTTTTCTTTACTTTTTGGTCCAGCACTTCCAATGCGGCTGTCAATTCCCGCGGCAAACAATCTTTCATGTTTTTGCCGATAGCGGAAGATGCATTGATCCCAAATAACGTCTCGGCATGTTTATTCCAAGATATACAAACCCCTTTTTTATCTTGCACGCTCACTGCAAAAGGGTAATTATTCACCAAAGACAAGTTAGTTTGGTTCTGGTAAGAAATTTCTCTATACTGGGGGATTTCATCAAAAGTCAGCAAAATATACTTCTGCGAAACGGCACACGCCGCCACATGCATATGCACAGAATCTATGTCTTTTGTGACCATTTCTTTCAAGAGTTTTTTAGACGGATTTTTTTGTAACAAACCGTCTATGTCTGCCATAGTTAACCCATACGTGGAAATATTATTTCCCGTCAAAGTATCCGCCTCAAAACCGGACACATCCCCTATTCTTTCATTGGCAAACAAAATATTTCCCTGCTTGTCTAACAAACAGACCGCTACCGGAAGCAACTGCAAGAATGCTTTCAATTGATCCAAATTTTCTGACAGATTATTTTGGTGAGAAAAGAAAGAAAATATTTTATTAGCCATAGCAATATCCTCGCGCGCGCGTAGTTGCGGTCCCTTCAAGACCGCATTTTTTATATGCTAATAAATTCGTAGTTTTCTTGCAAGATACAATCAACGGAAAATTTTCCGACATTGTACCGTACTGCCGACAAAAAAGATTTGATTGCGTTTATACACACAGGATACCAGCGTAGATTCTGTGTCCGTTTCCGTCGGAAGGTAACAATCTATCCGTTTACAATCATAGGTTTCCCTGCACTCGGGAAAAGAGGAAGAAGGAAAATCCACTAAATACCAAGAAAATTCCAGATTATTATGAAGGGCTTGCAGAAAAGAATCACACTTGGGTAACATACCTGTCGGGCAAAGCGGCTGAGCAGTAACGGACTGGCGGCTAATATTTTCTTGCAACAGAGAATATGCCTGTTCTCCGGCAGGCCGTCCCTGCACCATATAAACATCAAAGCACGAAAAGCCGTCCGGTGCCTTTTTATCGCAGGTATATTGGGTCATAATATCGTTGCCGGGGCAAGCATCTTGCACCTCTTTTGCATCAATGCTCAGATAGTAGGGCTCTTCTCTTTGGGTTTGCATTTTGTAATGAGCCTCATGCGTGGGCCCTTGCCAAGAAGCACAAGCACATAAAAAAATTAATATTCCTATCCATGCTTTTTTCATACGATCCTCTTTCAAAAAGGATACCGCCGAGACATTCTTTTTTCAAGTTTCAATTTAGATTAGAATCATTGAATATAGTGACACCCGATACTACGTTTATTTTTCAAAGCGGCATATGTGATGAGCAAAGCTGTTTGGGTTCCGTTACGCAAATCCAACAACTCTTGATTTAAGGCACAACCTTTATAAAAAACATCTATTTCATTGTGCAAATGGCGCAAGATTTTTTCGGCTCTGCTTAAATGTGTGGCGCTGCGCACTAAGCCCACGTAATTCCACATGGTACTTTTGAGCGTAGCTAAATCTTGTTTAATCAAATTCAAATCCGGTTTTACCTGCGGAGTTACCCACTCTTTTGGCTCCGGCAAATAGAAAGAGTCAGACGCAATTTCGGCCGCATCTGCCGCCGCACATAAATAGCCGTGCGCCACCGCTTCCAACAAGGAAGTGCTAGCCAAACGGTTAGCACCGTGATAGCCGCTGCAAGCCGTTTCACCGACGGCGTTTAAATTTAAAATATTGGTGCGTCCCTGTACGGTGGCATATACTCCGCCGCAAAAATAATGGGCAGCCGGAACAACCGGAATCCACTCTTTGGTAATATCCACCCCTTCCTTTAAGCAGGTTTCGTAGATAGACGGAAAACGCTCTTGAATATGTTGGGCGGGCTCATGCGTGATGTCCAAATACACACAATCATGGGAAGTATTTAATCTTTCTTCTTCTATGGCTCGTGCCACGATATCACGCGGGGCCAAATCTTTCAGCGCGTGATAGCGCCCCATGAAAGCTTCGCCTTTACTATTGCGCAAAATGGCCCCTTCTCCACGCAAAGCCTCTGAAATTAAAAAGTTTTTCCCTTTAGCAAATACGGTGGGATGAAATTGTACAAACTCCATATTCATCACGCGTGCCCCCACCCGATAGGCCATCGCTATTCCGTGGCCGTAACTATGGGCGGCATTGGTGGTATGGCGGTACACTTGCCCCACTCCTCCCGTAGCCAGAACCGTTTTCTTAGACACTATGGCATAAATCTCTCCGCTAGGGTTATCCAGTACATATGCTCCAAAACAAGTAAGCGGAGCATAACGGTCCAGAATATTGGTAGAACTGTGTGAAAGGGTCAGCAAATCCACCGCAGCTGTATGTTCTAGTATGGTAATATTGGGATTTTGGCGCAACGCTTTATGAATAGAAGAAAGCAAAGAATGTCCGGTCGTATCTTTCCAATAAATAATCCGGTTGGTGGTATGGGCTCCCTCTTTGGTAAAAAGAAGTTCCCCCTTTTCACCGCGGGAAAAATCTGTCTGAAGCTCTGTTAAAAAAATCTTTTTAACGGCCTCACAGCCTGCCGCAGAAAGATCTCTGACGGCCTGTTCATGGCAAAGCCCCGCCGTGGCCAAGCGCACATCTTTCAGTAAGGCCTCCACATTTAACGAAGGCTCATAGACAATACCGCCCTGTGCCAAATCACTGTTGGCCATGCTCAGCTCCGCGCAGGCAAGTAACGTCACTTTCAGGCCTTTTTGGGCTGCTTCATAAGCGTACACCGCCCCCGCGATACCGCCCCCGATTACCAAACAATCCGTTTGTACTGTTTTCATACTTAATATTATATGAAAAAACCCCGCTTTAAAAGCGGGGTTTGCAAGAAAAACAATTTATTCTTTAGTACAATCTCCACCGCTACAGGAGGCATAACCCATAGATTGGCAAAACTCAATTCCAGCGGTTGTATTTCCTCGGCAAACGTCCGGAAGCTGGCGATAATACTCCATATATACGATAATGGTGTAGGGATAGTCCTTAGATGTTAGCTCAACGGAAGAATCTTTAATAAACTTTCCCGAAAAATGCTTGTTTTCTATATTCACTCCGGTCAGAGGAGAAATTCCTTTTAAATCTACTACCAATTGTTCCAATTTTTCAGGTTGATTATGGTATTCGTAGTAATATTCATCGGCAGCTGCGGCTATGGCATGGGCAATCCCCAAACCTTCATTAAAAACGGATTTTTCCGTTATACTGCGGTAAGAACCCATGGCAACACCGGCCAAAATAGCTATAATTACCACCACGGCCATTAACTCGGATAATGTAAACCCCTTTTTTTGTTTTCTTTGAAAAAACTGCATATACTCGCTCCTGTTTGGTCTTTTTTTAAGTATATAGGTTTTAGAGCAGAAATTCAAATTTTCTTTTTGCCTACAAGATGTCAGGAATATATTATAATGAAAGAAAACCTACTTCTAGGAGAGAATATGCCAGACTTTCAAGTTTTAGCCCCCACCGACGGAAATTTAGTATCCATAGAACAAGTGCCGGATCCGGCTTTTAGCGAGCGTATGCTCGGAGATGGTATTGCCATTGAACCCACAGCCGGATTTATTGTGGCTCCCTTTGACGGCAAAGTAGTCAGCATACATAAGGCCTTACATGCCGTTGTTATAGAAAGAGAAGGCCTGCAAGTACTCCTTCACGTAGGGGTGGAAACGGTTAATTTGAAAGGAGAAGGCTTCCGCGCTTTGGTAGAAGCCGGTCAAACGGTAAAAGCCGGAGATAAATTGACTGAATTTGACTTAAATTTTATCGCGCAAAATGCTCCCAGCAACTTGGTCATTATGTTGGTCACGTCTCCGGATGGAGCCGCTATTGTACCGGCCCCGACAGGCCCTGTAAAAGCAGGCCACTCTTTTGTGTTTTCCGTTCCGGGAGTATCCGGAGAAAATTCCCCCGTTGCCACCCAAGCCACCCAATGGCTTTCTTCCCGCACGGTTACTATTTTTAATCCTAACGGTCTTCATGCCCGTCCGGCAGGCAAACTGGCTACTTTAGCAAAACAATATTCTTTTCCTATTGAAATTGTAAAAGCAGATAGCTCCGCCGATGCCAAAAGTTTGGTATCTGTAATGGGGCTTTCTATAGACAGAGGCAGCCAGGTGTTCCTAAGAGCCCCTGAAGATGCCCCCCAAGCCGCCGAAGTGTTGGAAAAATTAATTACCGAAATTGAAAACGGTCTGGGAGAAGATGTACAGGGAACAAACACTTCCGCCGCCAACACACAAACCGCATCCAGCGGCGCACTGACCGCCTGTGACGGCATTGCTTTCGGCAAAGCCTGCCAATTTTCAGACAGTCAGTTTTCCTTTGCCCAAACAGCCGCGAATCCGGCACAAGAGCAAGCTCTTTTTCAAGAAACATTAAAAACCGTTCAAAAAGAAATAGAAACAGAAATAACCGCCGCAGATGCCGGCACCCAAGAAATTTTAAGAGCGCACCAAGAGCTCTTACAAGATCCGTTTTTGTTGGAGCAAACCCAGAACCAGCTCCAATCCGGCAAAAGTGCCGCCGCCGCTTTTAACGAAGCGGTCCGCGCCAGCATTGACGTGTTGAAAAAAACCCAAAACCGTTTCTTAATGGAGCGCATTTCTGATTTTAAAGACGTGCGCAAACGCATATTGGAACATTTGTGCGGCCCCGGTAAAGCACGTACTATTGCCCAAGATTGCATCTTGATTGCCTCCGACTTGCTACCTTCGGATTTATCTTTATTCCAAGGAAAAGTAAAAGGGGTCATTTTGGCGTCCGGTTCTCCCACCGCTCACGTATCTATTTTACTGCGCAATATGGGCATTGCCGCCATTGTCAGTGCCGGAGAAAATGTATTGGATATCGTAGATGGCACCGATATTATTTTGCATGCTTCGCAAGCTGTTTTTTATACGGACCCTTCCCAAGAAAAAAAGGAAGAAATGAAAAAGTTGTATGATTTGCAGATACTGCAACAGCAAAAGAACCAGCAAGCGGCCCTGCATGCTGCTGCTACGCAAGACGGAGTGGCTATTTTTGTGGAAGGAAATGCCGGCAAGGAAGAGGAAGCCGCTGCCTGCGCACAAAACGGCGCAGACGGATTGGGCCTTGTACGCACAGAGTTTTTATTCTTCCAAAGAAATACTCCCCCCACCTCTGATGAACAACATTCCACCTACCAATCTATCATATCCTCCATACCCAACAAGCCGGTTACTTTGCGCACGTTGGACGTAGGCGGAGACAAGCCTGTATCTTATATGCCGCTTCCGTCAGAAGAAAACCCCATTGTGGGCTTGCGCGGTGTACGTAACTATCGCCAATATCGGGATTTGTTTATCCAGCAAATCCGCGCTATGTTGCGGGTAAAACCGGCGGAAAACCTGCGCATTATGTTACCCATGGTGGCCTTTGTAGAGGAATTTTTGGAATATAAAGAAATCATAGAGCAAGAGAAAAAAGCCTTAGGCATAGAAACTCCGGTACAAATCGGTGTCATGATAGAAGTGCCGTCTGCGGCTCTGCTGGCCGAACAACTGGCGGCTCATGCAGACTTCTTTTCTATCGGTACCAATGATTTAACTCAATATACCTTGGCCATTGACCGCGGACACAAAACGTTATGCGGCCAAGCCGACCCTTTGCATCCGGCGGTTTTACGCTTAATTGATCTCAGCTGCCAAGGAGCCAAAAAACACGGCAAACCGGTGGCCGTATGCGGAGCCGTAGCCGCAGACTTGCAAGCCGTGCCCCTCTTGATCGGATTAGGCGTTACAGAGCTGGCCGTCGGTGCTGCCTCCGTGGCACCCGTTAAAGCACTTGTACGCAGTCTGCAATACAAGGCCTGCGCCGAGGCGGCTAAACAGGCTCTTGGCTTGCAATCTGCCACTCAGGTGCGTGAGTTAGTAAAACAAAATTTTGTTGTTCATCAATAAGGAGAAGATTAAAAACGTATGAAAACGATGCTTGCATCTTTTGGACGGGGTCTTGTCAAACTGGGCAAATCCCTCATGTTACCCATTGCCGTACTTCCCATTGCAGGTCTTCTACTGCGTTTGGGCCAACCGGATCTGTTGGACATCGGTTTTATTGCCGCAGCCGGACAAGCGGTATTTTCGCACATTGCGTTGATTTTTGCATTGGGCGTAGCCATCGGGTTTGCTGACGACAACCACGGAGCTGCCCCGTTAGCGGCGTATGTGGGATACGTCATTTTAACCTCTTCCCTCAAAACATTGGACCCCAGTATCGACATGGGTGTTTTTGGAGGTATCATTGTAGGTGTAACGGCCGGACTCTTGTATAACAAATACAAAAGCATCAAACTTCCCTCTTATTTGGCCTTCTTTGGCGGACGCCGCTTTTTGCCGATTGTAACGGGCGCCGTATGTCTGTTAATTGCCGGTGTCTCTTATTTTATTTGGCCGCCGATTGCCCGCGTTATCGGAGCTTTCGGAGATTGGACCATTACTTCCGGAAATATCGGCCTATTCTTTTACGGTTTAGCCAACCGCTTACTTATTCCGGTAGGAATGCACCACATTTTGAACAATTTGGTTTGGTTCCAATTCGGTGATTTTGAAGTCGTCAAAGAAGGGGTGACCACTATCGTCCATGGAGATTTGACCCGCTTCTTTGCCGGAGATCCGATGGCCGGCCCGTTTATGGCAGGCTTTTTCCCCATCATGATGTTCGGTTTGCCGGCGGCGGCTTTGGCCATGATCTCCACGGCCAAAGAAACCCGTAAAAAAGCCATTGGCGGGCTTTTGCTCTCTATGGCATTCACCTCTTTCTTAACAGGTATTACCGAGCCGATTGAATTCTCTTTCATGTTCTTGGCTTTCCCGTTATATGTGTTACACTCGCTTTTGACGGGGCTTTCTTTAGTCATTATGAACGTGTTGGACGTCAAACTGGGCTTTACTTTTTCAGCCGGCCTCTTTGACTATTTGCTCAGCTACGGTTTAGGAAAAAATGGTTTGTATTTAATTCCCGTAGGTATTGTGTATGCCTTGGTCTATTATTTCTTATTTAAATGGACCATTATTAAATTTAATTTGCAAACCCCCGGCAGAGAAGAAGAAACCGCTGCAGAAGCGGCCCAAGAAAATGCCGAAGTTAAAGCTCAGCCTGCCACGGATGCAGCCCCCCAAGAAGCCACAGATAACAGCCGCGGGGCCCAATATTTGCACGGTTTGGGCGGAAAAGAAAATGTCAAAACCATTGATGCCTGTGCCACGCGCTTGCGGGTGGAAGTGAACGATGCAGAGCGTGTAGATACTGCCGCCTTAAAAGCACTCGGTGCACGCGGGGTAGTAAAATCGGCCGGAGGGGCGGTGCAAGTTATCATCGGGCCGGAAGCAGAACTTATCTCTGATGAAGTGAAAAAATATTTAAACTAATTTATGAAACTAATTATTACCAAACACAATTTAGGTTTGTGGGCCGCAGAATATGTGGCCCGCACCATGAATCATTCGTCCAAGGTGCCGTTTGTCTTGGGCTTACCTACCGGCGGAACGGTGGAAGACATGTACGCGGCTTTATCGGCTTTAGTAAAAAACAAAAAAGTATCTTTTAAAAATGCCGTCTCTTTTAATATGGACGAGTATGTCGGGTTGGCTCCGGAGCACGACCAAAGCTACCATTACTATATGAATCATCACTTGTTTTCTCATATAGATATTCCCGCCCAACATACCCACATTTTAGACGGTAAAGCAGCCGATCTGTCTGCCGAGTGTGCCGCTTATGAAAAAGCCATTGAACAAGCAGGCGGTATTGATTTATTCTTAGGCGGAGTGGGGCAAAACGGACACCTGGCCTTTAATGAACCGGGCTCTGCCTTTGATTCCCGCACCCGTGTAGTAGATTTAACCGAAAATACCATAGAGGCCAACTCCCGTTTCTTTGGCGGAGATATGAAAGCTGTACCCACCCAAGCCCTGACGGTAGGTATCGGTACGGTACTGGCGGCCAAAGAGCTTTTGTTCTTAGCCAGCGGAGCCAAAAAGGCCGAGGCTGTGGCGCAGCTGACCCAAGAGGGCACCACCCCCCAATGGCCTGTA
>JAFUJU010000069.1 GCA_017468055.1 Elusimicrobiaceae bacterium | reverse complement strand
GGATAAGTCCGTCCCTCTAAATTCATCCTGACTCTTGGCTTGGATACTCACCAAATAGTTGTTCGCCGGTAACAAGCGGCCACTGTCATCGCGACCATCCCAAGATTCACTCTCTACTAACAACTTATCACTGTCACTACCTTTAAAGCCTTCCCCTAAGCGCGGTTGCCAATCTACCAACGTCCGTACTAAATTACCCGGTACGGCACTGTTAGTTGTTCCTACCTCAGATGCATCAAAAATCTCCATCTTTACATCTGCATCTTTACTTAAACGATATGTCATCGTGTACGGTAACGCCGGAACAGACGTTATGCTACCCACTACACTCGGCGTGCTCCGTACCGTGTGTACGTTCGTTACGTCCACTTGTATCGGATATTGGTTGTTACCGGGATACGTAAACGTTTGGTCTATCGTGATGTTCTCTACCGCTATCCCGTCACCAGGATAGTCCGTATGTATCGTACCGCGTACCCCAAACTGCCCGTTCGTTTTGCCAAATTCACCTAAAATTTCATAAGACCCGTCCCAAGATGTACAGAATTTAATCGGGTCATTATACCCTTTCCCCGTGCCGGATGCACGCACAATACAAGCCGTTTCTTCGCCGTTTGTAAAAGAACCGATATCTTTTGCTACTCCGCCTGCACCGCATACATTCTTAGCAACCTTAGTACCGCCTTCGCCAGTTAATTTTTTACAAGTAGCATCATTACTGTTAGAGTCACATTCATATATCGGGTTAGGACAGGTAGAAGTATTTTCCCAACTGGCTCTGGCGCCCCAACAAGAATAGGCCGCACACATAAAATCACTCAAATCTATATTTCCGCTAGGAGGATTCGCTCCACCTACAATATAGTTATTTTCCAAACTCATATCTATCACGCGCACGGCAGGGTTCGTGTCCGGATTGGCTATGTCTTTAGAACCGTAATATTTGGCAATTTCAAAGCGAACGTTTTGAATCGGGAAAGACACCGAATACGTAGCCGCTCCGTTGGGTTTGTTGGTACAATAAATATCCATACAAATCCCCAAACAGTGATTGGGATATGCGTTTTTTTCCTCCGGAGAAGGAAACGGCTGGTCATACTCAATCAGGGCAGACGTTTGCCACGGATCATTAGTGGAACCCATCTCCTCAACATTCACAAATCCCCCTCTATATTGATTCTCGGTAAGTTTATCAGCAGACCAATTACAATACACATTATTAATATTATCGTTGGCAGTTCCCTCTAAGTAATACACCCCCATGGAGCGTACCTCAGCAGACTGGGCAAAGGCGGGCTGCGCCGCCAATAACATCAGAGGCAAAAGAAGCACAGCGGCGACTTTGCCTAACCATGTTTTGGAAGAGAAATGAAATGTCATATTTTTTTGGGTTCCTGTTCGTCGTAATTTTAAAATCTTTACATGCCAACAAACCGCCGGGGCCTTTTATTTTTAATTATTTTTAAAAGACACGCGACGGACTTACTCTTAAATTTTTACAACTTTTGCACAACTTGTCAACTGTTTTTTCTCTTTTTTTCCGTCAAAAAAGTTTTTTTGCTTTTTCTCTACTTTTTTTCCGGTAATTTTTTCTGTTTTGTAAAATTTATTCTTCCACTTGATCAGCCACTTCACGATAAACGGCAAAAGTGCCGCGGCGGCCGTCTTTAACCCAATAAAGGGCTTTGTCCGCTTTTTCAAACAACTCCTCGGCATTTCTGCCGTCTTGCGGAAAGGAAGCTATGCCTTGGCTGATGCTCAGTGTAACGCGTTGACCGTCTGTATAACGGTCCGGAATGGCAATGGCGTTAATACGTTCTTTCAAGCGTTTGGCAATAATTTTAGCCTCTTCGTCATTGGTACGCGGAAGCATAATCACCATTTCATCACCGCCGTACCGGCATGGAAAATCCGTCTGGCGCAAGCTTGTACGAATCACACGGCTGACCTCTTTGAGGGCCCAATCCCCAATTTGGTGGCCATAGGTATCGTTGATCTGTTTAAAAAGGTCTATATCCAAAACAATTAAAGACAGAATTAAATCAAAACGTTTAGAACGGTAGATCTCTTCCGAAAATTTTTCACTGAAGAACCGGCGTACCGGCAGTTTGGTCAGCTCATCATAATTGGAAAGCTCCTGCACGCGCTCAAACAGGGAAGCATTGTCAATTGCCAAGGCAATTTGGCTGGAAAACTGCTTTAAAGAAATAAAATCTAAATAATCAATTCTACGGCGGGAAAGCAAATTATCAAACGTTAAAAAACCCACTTTTTTGCGCTGTACTTTTAACGGGATATATACCACATTGTTAATGGAGCGGTACGTGGCACCGCTGCTAAAAATTTCTTTAAGCAACGTGCGCTCGTCCTCCGGCAAATCCTCCCCCGTTTGGCGGGCCACTTCGCCGGAAATATCAATACCTAAAATACTTTTTATTTTTGTACCGTCATAATTGGTCTGGTATAAACGGACACGGTCAAAACGGAAGTACTTTTGTACCCCTTGTAAAATCAGCTCCAGCCCGTCCGATAAACGCAAAGAAGAAGCAAAAATGGTAGCTAAATCATTTAAAGCGGTGGCAATATTTAAACGTTGGTTTTTGGCTTGGTCTTCTTCGGTATTAGTGAGATTGTGTGAAATTTCGGCCGCTACACTTTTAATCAGTTTCTTTTCCGCCTCGGTAAAATGACGATTTCTGCGGAAACGCTCCAGACGCAACACTCCCACGCTGTCTTTGCGGACGGTACGCACTTCTTCCCCGTCTAAAATCATGTTGGGTTTTTTCCAACGTAGAAGCACATAAACGGCAGGATAGTTTAGCTCCGTAGAGTCGGCAATGCCGTCCCGCAATAAAGTTTTCAGGAAATCCGGCTCCCCCAACACGGATATATCTTCTTGCATATCCATGCAGTATTCTTTCTTGCACATTAAGTTTAACGAAAGCAAGGCACGTTCCTGCTGCCAGTTAAAAAAATATACTCTGTCCAGTTTAAACAAATCCCGCAGAGCAGGCAACGCACAATCTAACAGTTCCCGTCTGTTTTGGAAGGATTGGTTAAGCTTTTTGGCAAATTTAAATAGGGTAAACGCTTCTTTATCAAACATAATTATCCCTCATAGAGCGACAATAAATATTGGGTTTCTTTGGCTGCTTTATCCAACTCTATATCCAAACTGGCTTGCGTAAAACGGCCCTCCACAATCTGGGTGGCACTAACGGCTAAAATCTTATTTAGCAGTTCAATTACGGTGCCCGTAATGGTAATATTGGGCAAGGCGCGGGCCGAAGCCAAAATGGTGGCATACGTCTGCAACCGTTGAGAAGAGGAAAAAATCAACTGTTCAAAGCTGTCTTCAAAAGCAGGGAATACCTCCATAGCAGAGGCATATTTCACCTGATTATCTGCACGGGAGGACCACTTGATAAATTCTAAAGCGGTTTCTTTATCTTTGCCAACCGTGTTAATCATTAAATTCATACCGGATAAATAAGCCTGCGGCTGCTGTCCTGTGCGCGGCACGGGCAACGTCCGCACCCGAGAGCGGCCCCGCCCGTGAAAACTGGCCAACCCCTGTTTGCGCGAAAGGAGCATACTGGCTTTACCGGAGATCATCGTCCCCAAGCTGCCCCTCTCTCTTAAAATGGGCATATATTGTTTTAACGCTAAGTCAATATAATCTTTGACCCCTTGTTTAAATGCAGGTGTATGGATTAAGGTATCGCGCAAATCCGGTGTAAACAAATCTGCTCCGCGGCCCCAAACTTCCATAAACGTACTGCGCGTGGATAAAGAGCCGCGCCAATCGCCGTTTTGCATGGGATAATAGCCGTCCACTTCTTTAAAATACTCCTGTAAGCGGGCACAAACGTCTAGCAGGCCCTCCCACGTAGAGAGCTCTTCTTCCGGATTTTTGGTAACAAATTTCAAATGGTCCACCCGATAGTGCAATGCACTCATATCAAACCACCACGGGTAGGAATACAAATCTTTCGTGCCGGGTTTGTAACAGTGCGCACGCAAAGGTGCCAATGCAGAAGACAAAGAAAGCCCCGGATCTAATTTAGACAAGTTCTCCGCCACTCCGGAACGCGTAAGCAAGGCCGTCCAATAATGCGGAATTTGAATCAAATCCGGTATCACTTCCCCAGCGGCGGGATGCTTTAACGTAAAAACTTTTTTCCACAATTGATTGCGCGTAAGCACCTGCACCGTTATTTGGGCAGAGGGGTGCTCTTTCTTAAAACGTTCCACCAACTTTTGATAATCGGTTTTTGTACGCGCGCCGGAATCCGGCATAACCCACAAAATCATGTTTTAGCGCTCCCAGTTTTTAACCTTTAAATTCGGATTAATATTAATCTTCCACTTTTTTTCCAAGGCATTCGGTCCGGCACATTCTAGCTTTTTCCACGCAGCCAGTGCAATCATGGCGGCATTGTCTGAAGACATGGTGCGCGGTACAAAGTGTGTCTGAATATTACGTTTTTCCGCTTCCTGTTGCATAAGCTGGCGTAAAAGCGTATTGGCCGCCACTCCGCCGCCTACGGCAATATGTTTAACTTTATATTTATCAGCTGCCAGCATGGTTTTTTTCACCAAGGTTTCACAAACAGCCTGTTCAAAGCTGGCACAAACATCGGGAATGTTAACAGGTTGATGATCCCGCAAGTAATAGCTGACGGAAGTTTTAATACCACTGAAAGAAAATTCCCATGTGCCCGGCAATAACGGCCGCGGAAAATCTATCGCGTCACGTCTACCTTGCAAAGCCTGCGCAGACACTTGCGGCCCGCCCGGATAGGCAAGCCCTAACAATTTGGCTACTTTGTCAAAGGCTTCCCCGGCGGCATCATCTCTGGTGCGGCCCAATACTTTATATTTGCCGTATCCTTCCACAAACCACAGCTCCGTATGACCGCCGGATACAATCAGTGCTATTAACGGAAAACTGAGCGGATTTTTGACTTCTCCGTCTTCAAATTCACAAGCAAACAAATGCCCTTCTAAGTGGTTCACTCCCAACAGGGGCACCTGTTTCAAATGAGCCAATGTTTCTGCCGCCACGCGGCCTACCATCAGCCCTCCCGGAAGACCCGGCCCATGAGCAAAAGCCACACAATCAATGTCGCGTCCGCCGAGTGCTTGCTCAATAACCGTGGCAATTTTGGCCGCGTGCGCACGGCTGGCCAACTCCGGCACGACGCCATGATATTTTTTGTGCTCTTCTATTTGAGAGTAAATTACATTGCTGACTAACTTTTTTCCACCCACCAAAACAGCCGCAGAAGTTT
Organism: Elusimicrobiaceae bacterium; assembly: GCA_017468055.1. Classification (GTDB taxonomy): domain Bacteria; phylum Elusimicrobiota; class Elusimicrobia; order Elusimicrobiales; family Elusimicrobiaceae; genus Avelusimicrobium. The sequence continues at coordinate 30,595 of JAFUJU010000069.1, read as the reverse complement.
CGTCACAAGTACTCTCTATGCCTAAAATTGTAAAATCTTTTTTCATCATATATTACTTAACACTTTCTTCTTGGGTAGCGGCCTTCTGCGTTTGGAGTTGTTTCTCTTTTTCTGCTTTTTGGGCCAATACTTTTTCTACCCCGTTTTTCAAAATTTCCACCGCTTTGTCTAACACCGGATCTTTTTCCTTAAATTCCATTTTTGGCATTTCTTTACCCGGGGTATATACTATATTATTATACTGCATAAAAATATTCACTTCTTCCTTGGGATCCATTTTTACTTCCACATCCGGAAAAATACCACCCTCATTTTCTTTGCTTTTATCACGGTAATCCCGATGGATCAAACGGCCCTTGGGCGTATAATATTTAGCAATCGTCAAGCGAAGGCCGGCCCCTCCGTCCAAAGGCAACACCTGCTGGACGCTGGCTTTGCCAAAACTGCGCTGCCCCACAATAACCGCCCGATCATTATCTTGCAAAGCACCGGAAACAATTTCGCTGGCGGAGGCAGAGCCTTGGTTAATCAGCACCACCATAGGGAGATCCGGATACGGGGCTTTGGCAGAGGTTTTAAATTCTTGATAAAACTCCTCTTTACGGCCTTTGGTATAAACAATCATTTGATTGTCACCCATAAACATCTTGGCGATATCGGCCGCTCCGTTCAAAAGACCGCCCGGATTAAAACGCAAATCCAATACTAAGCTTTTCATTCCTTGCTTGGTTAAATCCTTCAAGGCCTTTTGCATTTCTTCGGTACTATGGCCGGAAAAATCTACCAAATAAATATAACCGATTTTTCCCTCTAACATGCGGTAATGCACCACTTCCGGTACAATTTTTTGACGTTTAAAATGAAAATCCGGTAATTTTTTATATTCTCCGCTCTTTTCATCTTTTCGGCTAATGGTAATTTTCACTTTGCTCCCTACCGGTCCGCGCATCAGTTCTACCGCCGCGTCCAATTCCATACCCGTTACGTCTTTATCATCTACAAATAAAATACGGTCCTGCGGCATAACACCGGCCTTAAAAGCCGGGGTATTTGGCATAGGACTCATAACCGTTACAAAGCCGTCCACCTTAGCCAAACGGATTCCTAACCCGCCAAAATCTCCCCGCGTATCATTCTGCAAAGCTTTATAGTCCTTAGGCTCCAAATACTGGGAAAAATCGTCCAATTCGTCCACTACGCCGCGAATGGCACCTGTAATCAACGTATCACTATCCGTCGGCTCTACATAGTTTTCTTTTACGTATTCCAAAACATTTACAAATGTGCGCAGCTGTTTTAAACTGCTATCTACGGCCGCATAAGCATAGGGAAATAAGGTCCCTACAAAAAAGACCACGGCTAACCACGATGCCACCTTCATTGATTTTCTGCTTTTCATATTTATCCTCCGCGCTACAAGGCGCTTGTTAAATCTTCTTCTGCAACCAGTTCATCGGATCTACGGCTGTAGCTCCCTGACGGGTCTCAAAATAGACGGCATACCGTCCGGTACCGGACTTTTGCTGGGTATCCAATCCGGCACTTCCCAACACGCCGCCTTGCGGCAGCTTTTCGCCTACTACCGCTTTAATTTCGCTTAAAAATCCATAAATACTAAAGAAACCCTTTCCATGATCCACAATCACTACATTACCATAAGAGCGGAAAGGGCCCGCATAAATAACATCACCGGCGGCTACCGCTTGGACCGCTTCGGCCGCTTGGGCGGAAATCTTGATACCGTCGCGGAAAATCCACGTATTCAAATCCTTGCGGTATTCTTTGCCGAATTTACTAATCACCTTGCCGGATACGGGCCAAGGCAAAGAGTTTTTAGGTAAATCTATCTTAGCAATAGAAGAGACCACTTCCTCTTTTTTGCCGGACTTGGAGGCTTGTGCTTTAGCCTGGGCCTGTTTTTTAGCGGCTTCGGCTTTGCGCTGACGCTCAAATTTAGCCAATAAGTCGTCCAACGCTTTGGCAGATTTATTCAACTCGTTAATTTCTTGTCGTATCGCTTCCGCTTTTTTCTTCGTCAGTTTTAAGTCTTGTTGTTTTTTTAAAAAATTAGTAGTAATAATTTTTTCACGCTTTTCTATTTGCGAGCTTTGGGCCATTAATTTTTGGTTGCGTTTTTCAAAGTCATAAATTTTTTGCTTGGCGGCCTTATTTTCACTTTGCAAAGAAACAGAAAATGCTGCCTTGTGAGTAAGGGCCCGGTTCAACAGCTCCTCTTCTGCCAAATTCACTTCTCCTAAACACACTTCACAAACGGGTGTCAAATAATATTGGGCTATTTCTTTAGACAAAAGTTCACGCCACAGCGGGATACTGCGCTCTAAAGCCTCACGTTTATCTTCGGTAGATAAAATTGTTTTTTCCACATAACTGATATCTGATGCCAACTTATTTTTTTGACGTTGAGCTTCGGCTTGGCGGTTTTTAAGGGTTGAAATTTCTTTAAAAATAGCTTTTTCCTGATCTTTATACTTTTTTAATTCTTGCTGTTTTTGGGCAGCCTGTTTTTTCAAACGATCCAACTCCTGCTTACGCGCAGCCTCCGCATCGGCCTGCGCAAAAAGAGCCGGTGTCAAAAAAATAGCCGCAACCAAAAAAGTTAGAATTTTTGCCATTTACCCAAAGTCCATCCGAAAAGTCCGCAAAATACATACAGGCATAGTTGTCTTTCCACAGATGTAAAAGTATGCAGTGCCGGCACCAGAAGCCCCGTAGGGTAGGCCAACAATACAAAAACAATAAAAGACAGTATCCCCGCCAAAACAGCTGAAATAACGGCCCCCGCCACATGGGTTTTGCCACGCAATGGGTACGCTTCCACCATAAACATAAAAATGAAAAACAAAACAAAGGCCAACACACAGGCTATATTTAAAATACGCAAGCAAAGCCCGCTATAAAAGGCCATATCTGCCTGTGCCTGTGAATATTTCACCGAAAGAGACGGATATTCCGCTGACAAATTCTGCGAAATGGAACGCACATTACTAATAGCACGCTCAGACAGTTTTAACTCAAAATAGGCAGGCATTTGTTCATGTCCCAACAAAACCAGAGATTCTGCCAAACGGGGATTTTTTTGTTTCAGGGCCTCAACGGCATCTTGAGGAGAAAAAAGTTTTACCTCCAGCACATCTTCTTTTCCGCTTAAACTTTCCCCCAAAGCGGCCAATGCCTCATTGTTTTGCTCTTGCACCACCGTAAGAATGACCTTAAAGTCACGCACCAAAGACGAATGATAATTCCAAAGTTGCTTTTGCAAAAAGCTGACAGCCTGCCACAAAACCGCCACTGCAAATACCAAGACAAACAAACGGCGGTATCCGCGAAAAATGACGGCAGCATGTTTTTTTCTTTTCGGTTTTTCCTGTAAAAAATCTTCCATATTCCTTCCTTCTACAAATCAAGTACTTTCTTGAATTTTCTTTTTAAATCTGTATTATGATACACCCCGTTAAATTCTTCTGCTCCCGGCCCGTACGCTACTCCCAAAATCATACCTCCGGAATGATTGGGTGTGGCCCATACCAAGCCGTAAGCCTCATTTACTTTTCTGACAAGCCCGTTATAATCGGGCACCCATTGGCCTAGGTGAAGGTCTATCTTTTCTCCTAAAACCTCTTGTGTCATTTGTTCCAGCTTTTCCGGTGTTTGTTCTTCTGTGGGCAAGCTTTTAAATTCGGGATACATAAAATACAACATTCTTTTATGTTTAAATAACTTTTGGTAATTCGGGAAATTAATATAATCCATATTTCCGTTATACAGTTTTTCCCCTTGAGCCGTTTTTTGGGAAGCCTGAGGACCGTAAACATGATAATAATGAAAAGCCGGCACCCCGGTTTCATGGTCTGCATTTAAATAAACCAGCGTATCTTTGTTTTCTTTGGCAAATTGCCACACATAGGCCAGCGTTTCATCTAAAGTAATCATTTCCCACAGGCTGGGGCCGGCCTCATTGTCGTGCAAAGCCCAGTCTATTTTACCCGCTTCCACCATCAATACAAAGCCTTTTTCATTTTGGCTTAAAAGCTCTATGGCTTTTTGGGTCATTTCTTTTAACGTAGGAACGTGAGGATAATTTTCTTCTTCGCCGTAAAAAGGCAGAGATTCGTAGGAAAACAGCCCCAACAACCGCCCCGTTTTTACCTTTTGCATCTCTTCCAGCGTTTTGACAACCTGCCACCCCTGTTCTTGGGCTTTGGACAAGAGGTTTCTGTTCACTCCTCTGGAAAAATATTTGAGCCCCCCGCCCAAAACCACCTGTGCTTGGCTATTGACCAATTGGTTGGCAATGGCATATTTTTCGCTTCGGTTAAAGACATGAGCCAAAAATCCCGCCGGAGTGGCATCTGCCACATAGCTATCCGTAATAACTCCTACCGACTTTCCGGCCTTTACCGCTTCTTCCAAAATGCTGACGACTTTGTTGCCGGCCGCATTGACCCCTATAGCCCCCGGAGTGGTGGTAACGCCACAGGCCATTTGTGTAGCGGCACAGGCCGAATCGGTCACCACACTGTCATGAGTATGGTTAAAAAACATACCCGTTTGAGAGGAATTAATAAATTTTTCTAATGTGGAGGTTTTATCCGGATATAAGGGTAAATCCGCCAGACGAACCCCTTGCATAAACATACCCATAATGCCGGGGCCCATACCGTCACCAATGATCCAAACCGCATTTTTTGCGGTTTTTCCACTCAGCGGAAGCGCAAAGAAAAATATCAGTAAAATTCCAATCAAACTTTTCTTTTTCATAATTAAGCCATCGTTTTCTTATACAAAGCCATGTAATCTTGGGCGGATTTATCCCAAGAATTATCTTTGAGCATGGCATTTTTAACCAATTTATTCCACGTTTTTTTGTCTTCGTATACTTTCAAGGCTTGTTCCAAAGCCGCATAAATGCCGTTTTCGCTAAAGTTTTGGATAAAGAAACCCGTTGCGGCAGCATTATCACTGTCTTCTTTGTAGCCTACCACCGTATCCAACAGACCCCCTACTTTGCTGACTACCGGCAATGTTCCGTATTTCATAGAAATCATTTGCGATAAACCACACGGCTCAAAGCGTGACGGCATCAAGAACAGGTCCGCTCCTGCGTAGATATGGTGCGCCAATTCTTCGTCCAATCTGTCCACATAAGCAATATCTTGTGGATATTTTTTGGCCAGTTCACGGTATTGTTTTTCCACCACCGGATCGCCCATACCCAGCACTACAAATTGTACTTTGTCATGCATACGTTCCATAACGCTGTAAGCAATATCCAATCCTTTCTGGTAATCTAAGCGAGATACCACCCCGATGAGCGGCTTGGAGGGGTCTTCTTTCAAATTCGTTTGCTGTTGTAAAAGCTGTTTGGAGACAGGTTTATTTTTAGAGAATGTGACGGCATCATAACCAATAGGAAGCAGTGTATCTATTTCCGGGTCCCAAATTTCCGTATCAATACCGTTGACGATGCCGAAGAAATTTTTGCTGCGGTGTTTCAACAAGCCTTCCAAACCAAACCCCATAGCAGGGTCATGCTGTACTTCTTTGGCATAGTTAGGGCTAACGGTGTTGACATTATCAGCAAACACAATACCACTCTTTAAGTAGCTGATACCGCCATAATATTCAAATTTATCTGCCGTGAAATCCACCGGATGGAAACCGGCTTTTTCGTAACTGGAATACGGGTAGTGCCCCTGATAGGCAATATTGTGAATGGTTAACAGACTGCGCGTGCGCGTAAAAAAAGCATCCAATTTATACACAGTCTTTAAATATGCGGGAATCAAAGCTGTTTGCCAGTCGTGACAATGGATAATATCAGGGCGGAAACCTACAAACTTACAACCTTCCAACACGGCACGCGAAAACAAAATAAAACGTTCGTCATTGTCTAAGAAATCGCCCATTTTGGTGCGGTACAAATCCGGACGGTCAAAATATTTGCGGTTTCCGACAAAAAATACCAACACATTTCCCCAGTTAATATAAGAGAGCGACACTTGCTCCACTCTTCCCCCTACCGGTATAAAAAACACCCCCGGCACTACTTTCAAAGAGGAAACTCTGCGAATATTACGGTAATGCGGCAAGAACAAAAGGACTTTATTGCCTTTGCGTCCGGCTAATTGTTGGCTCAAAGAGCCCACCACATCAGCTAAACCTCCTGTTTTACAAAACGGAAACGCCTCACTGGCGGCCATTACAATATTCATACATTTTCCTCCTGAGATTTTTCTTCTTTATTTTCTACGGAAAGAGAAACCTGCTCTTGCACGGTCTCTTCCGGTCCGGCCGGTGCGGCCTCGGATAAATGGGTTGCTTCTGTTAATGTTACCTGCTCTTCGGTTGTTTTTTCTTCCGGTCCTTCTTGGATTTCGCCTTCCTCTTCAAACATATCCTTGGGCCGTTTAAAGAAGGCATCTGCCGGAACAGAAGTTTCATCTTCCAACGACAAAATAGCCGGTGCTCCCAAGGGAGGTAATTTTTCATCAAACGGCAGATCTTCCTGCTTTTCTTGCAATTGTTTAGCAGCAAACTCTTGCAAATCCGGCAGCTCCGAAATTTTATTTAATCCGAATAAACGCAAAAATTCATCTGTCGTACCGTACACCATCGGACGGCCGATAGTATCTCTTTTGCCCAACACGCGCACTAATCCGCGCTCCAACAAGCGGTCTAACGGAGCAGCTACATCCACCCCGCGAATCATCTCCATTTCGGCGCGGGTTACCGGCTGCTTGTAAGCAATAATAGCCAACGTTTCCAAAGCGGCATTAGACAGGCGGGTAGTCATTTTTTCATTATACAAACGGCGCACCCAACGGCCGTACTCCGGCTTGGTAGACATTTGGTAACCGCCCCCAATTTCCAAAATACGGATCGCACGGCCCGTATTGATGTACTCTTGGGCCAGCTCTTGGATAATTTCCAACACCCGTTTGGCATTTACCGTTTCTACTACTTCGGCAATGCGGGAAGGTTTAAGCGGACGGTCCGTAATAAAAAGTAAATTCTCCACAATCTGTTTGGCATCGTCCGTCTGTAGTAGCTCTGCCGCGGGATTTTGCCCATTCGCTTCTGCGGATTGGGAAATAGGTTGAGGGGTCAAATTTTCTTCCATAGTTTCTCCGTTTTAGGCCGCGTCCCCATGCATCAATTCGCGGAAATCTTTGTCTTGGTTATCGGGGTTTAAATAAATGCGGATTTGGCCGTCCTGTTCATCTTGGCGAGCCAGCAATTTCTTGATTTTCATCAGTTCTAACACCGCCATAAAACAGGTGATAATTCCCCGTTTTTTGGTTTCTCCCACAAAAATATCATCTAACAACACCCATTGGCGGCTTTTAAGCATACCCACTACTTTTTCCATTTTATTTTCAATGGGAAATTCTTCTATTTTTAAAAGCTCAATTCGCTTCCTTTCTTCCAAGCGGTCAAAGGCACGTTTCACAGCGGAAAGCAAGTCAAAAAGTTGCAAATTCAGCACCTTTTCCCCATTGTCAAAAATAGGAGCCGACTTATAAAAATTATCTTTATTCTCTTCTAATTTTTCTTCCAAGAATTTACCGGCTTCTTTGTATTTTTGGTACTCCAACAATTTGGCAATCAATTCTTTGGCCGGATCCGGTCCTTCATTTTCAGACGTCGGTACTTGGGACGGAAGCAAACTCTTGGCCTTGATCTGCATGAGGGTGCTGGCCATGACCAAAAATTCCCCTGCAATTTCCAAGTTCAGCTCTTTCATGACATTGAGATAGTCCAAATATTGCTTGGTAATTTCAGACACATTCACTTCCGCCACATCTAAGTTATCCTTTTTGATGAGGTGTAAAAGCAGGTCCATCGGACCTTCAAATACGTTTAAGTGAACATTAATGGGTTTTTGGTTCATCATGCTGTTACTTTATTACTTTCATTGCCCGTTTTACTTCTTGCAAAGTTTTGGCAGCGGACTCTCTCGCCGCGGCGGCCCCTTCTTTTAAGATGGCTTGCAGTTGGGCCTTATCATTTTCAAACGTTTTCCGTCTATCTAAGAATGCCGTCAATTCCGGCTCCATCAGAGCATACAATTCTTTTTTGCACGCCACACAACCCAAAGCGCCGGCCTTACATTCTTCGCAACGTTTGGCATAGTTCGGATTATAAATTTTATGGAAAGCATACACCACACAATGTTGCGGATCGGCAGGGTCATTGGCTTTTTTCTTATTAGGGTCGGTGAACATAGACATAATCTTTTTGCGTGCCGGCTCTAACTCTTCCCCCAAGTCCAAGGTATTATGATAAGACTTAGACATTTTATGTCCGTCTAACCCCGGCACTTTGGTTTCTTTGGTAAATAAAGGTTTCGGCTCTACAAATACGTTTTCCACGCCGTAAATTTCGTTAAAGCGACGCACCAAATCACGGGCAATTTCCACGTGGGCGGTCTGGTCTTCCCCCACAGGCACATAGGCAGCTTTGTGAATTAAAATATCCGTTGCCATCAGCACGGGGTATCCCAAAAATCCATAGACGGAAATATCTTCATCGGCCAGCCCTTTTACACGCTCAGCCAACGGGGTATTTTCGTCCCCTTTCAATTGCCCCGCATATTTACGGGCCAACAGCTCGTTGACTTGGTCTTTATAGGTCGGGTTTCTCAGTAGCCAGCCCAAAGGAGTAATCATGCCCAAAAGCGTGTTTAACTCACTGATTTCCGGCACATCGGACTGCACAAAAATGTGGCATTTTTTGGGGTCCAGTCCGGCAGACAACCAGTCAATAAGCATACGTTCGCTATTAGCGGCCAAGTCTTCGGTTTGTTTGTAAGAGGTGGTTAATGCATGCAAATCCGCAATAAAGAAAAAGCATTTATATTTATCTTGCAAAGAAAGCCAATTTTTGAGCGCTCCATGATAGTTGCCTAAATGCAATTTGCCTGTGGGGCGCATACCGGATACAATAATTTCTTCACTCATACATTCTCCTTACAGTCCAAAAATTTGGCTTAATACACTCATGACAAAATACATCGGGGGATACAAAATGTACCGAAAAGCCCCCGTCAAAATAAGCCCAAACACAATATACATTCCAAAACGTCCCATAAATACGGAATAGGCAATGGCCGCCCGTAGCGGCAGCAAAGCCACCAAAATATGTCCGCCGTCTAACGGAAAAAGAGGCATCAGGTTAAACACGGCTAGCAACACATTGATTTGCAATCCGTACACAAGGAAGAAAACGGCTTTTTGCGTAGCTTCGGGGCTGAGCCAACCCGTCACCAACACCAGCTTCATTAAAAAAGCACATATGATAGCTAAAATCAAATTGGCAGACGGCCCCGCCAAAGACACTTTGCCCATGCTTTTGCGAGGATTTGGCAAACGGGCACTGTTAATAGGCACCGGCTTAGCCCAGCCGAACATAGGAGTGCCAAAGAAATAACAAATGGCCGGCACGATGATAGTGCCCACCCAGTCTATATGTGCCAAAGGGTTTAAGGTCAGACGGCCCATGAGGTAGGCGGTATCATCGCCCATTTTGTACGCGGCATAGCCATGTGCAAACTCATGCAGCACAATGGAAAAAAATAAAATCGGTAAAATGACAAACAATTCCATAATGCTATTCTACTAAATACACGCGCGTTCGGGCAAAGAAAAGTAAAGGGGCTTTTCGCCCCTTTTCAAATGCTTACTCATTGGAGAGGTTTCTTTGTTGTTGCAGGCGGCTCCAGTTGATCCAACCGATAATAGCCATAATCAGGTAAATGGTACGCTTGGTTAAATACACCGCATCAAAATGGGCGATATACATACCCACGGAGATAACGTCAGTAATAATCCACCAGATATACTGCTCACGGTAGCGCAAAAGGCTCAGCACCGTGGCCACAATACCAATGGTTAACGTAAACGCATCAAACCAAGGCACCTCTCCGCCTATTTTTACCAGCACTTCATGGCAGGCATATCCCGCCGCCAAAACAGCCACTCCGATGAGAATATTTTGGCTTATTTGCAATTTTTTGGCTTTGGTTTTGCGGGAAATTTGTTTATCTCTGTGTTTGGCCCAAAAGTACCAAGACACCATATTCATGGGAATGTAAAAGAAAATTTCCAAGGCGGCCGTTCCCCAAATTTTCCAATACACCAAGTACACGGCATACACTACCGTATTTACCAAACCAAAAACAAAAGTACTGATATTGGCTTTGGCACAAAAGAAAATACAAATCACGCCGCACACCGCACTCACAAAATTGACCACCGTCAGCCAAGCGGGGTTTCCGTCGGCGGAGCCTCCGGTAAAACCTTTCACCATGGCCCAACCGGCAATCAGCACCATCACCGCGCACATCAACCACTCGTACCAAGCCAAATCTTGAAAACTTTTTTTAATATTTTCCAGTTTTAAATCTTTCAAAACAGTCATTTTTTCCTCTTACTTAATCACCGTACCCGTTTGTCCGGTTTGATAATGCACAATGCGAATTTCAATATTTTTTTCTTTAGCCAAACGCACGGCATCGGGGTGCAAAACATTGGCTCCGTTCAATGCCAGTTTGTACATTTCATCAAAGTCTAAAATTTCATATTTTTGGGCCTGTAAATCTTTGTTAGGATCGGCGGAATAAACGCCGTCCACATCTTTAATCATTTCCACATGCCCCGCCCCCAGTTGGGCCGCCAAAAACACGGCAGACACATCCGATCCGCCACGCTTTAAAGTGGTAATTTCTTTATTTTCGCCAATCCCCTGAAAGCCCGCCACCACCGGCACATGCCCGGCGGAAAGTTCTTTTCCCAACCGATCTCCTTTTAAGGACAGAATATCCGCCCCCGTATGGGCGCACGTAGTGATCAGGCCGATTTGGCTGCCCGTCAACGAAACGGACGGCACGCCGATTTCGCGCAAAGCAATAGACAGAAGGGCCACACTCACGCGCTCTCCGGTAGTGATAAGCATATCCAATTCGCGTTTATCGGGGTTGCGGCTGATGCTGTAGGCATGGTCCAAAAGTACGTCTGTCAAATTACCGTTGGCAGAGGCCACAATAACGGGCAAAAAACCACCGTCATAACGAGCCTTGATCAAGTCTGCCGCCATTAAAAGTTTTTGTTTATTGGCCAGCGTATTGCCGCCAAATTTCATAATGCATACTGTTCTGGACATAATGCCTCCGCTATAGTATTTATTATAGCTAAATTTGCACCTTTCATTCTAATCCATAAAAGCCTATGGTAATTTTCTGACAAAAAAATACCCTTAAAAAAAGGGGGTAGGTATGAAAAAAATTATATTGCTGCGCCACGGACAAAGCACGTGGAACAAAGAAAACCGCTTTACGGGGTGGACCGATGTAGCACTGACGGAGCAAGGCCGTCAGGAAGCGCGCCAAGCGGGACGGCTGATCAAAGAGCAAGGCTTGGTATTTAGCAAGGCATTCACCTCTTATTTAAGCCGTGCGGTGCAAACCTTACATTTGGTATTGGAGGAACTGGATCAAGAATGGATAGAGGTGCAAAAAACTTGGCGGTTAAATGAAAAACATTACGGCATTTTGCAGGGCCTCAATAAAGCCGAAACAACGGCCAAATATGGTGCTAACCAAGTGAAAAAATGGCGCAGGGGGTATGATTGTGCCCCGCCCGCCTTAGACCCAGACGACAATCGCAACCCCTATTTTGACGTACGTTATCAAAATGTACCGCTGGCCTATTTGCCGAGGACGGAATCTTTGAAAGATACGGTGGAGCGGATATTGCCGTACTGGCAGGAGCGCATTTTCCCGCTACTGGAGCGGGAGCAAAACCTACTGGTGGTAGCACATGGCAACAGTTTGCGCGCCATCCTCAAACATGTAAAAAATATATCCGACGAAGAAATAACGGAGCTTAATTTACCCACAGGCATTCCCTATGTGTTGGAGTTTGATAATACGCTTTATCTCACGCGGGATTATTTTTTAGGGGACCCGAAAGAAGTGCAAAAACGCGCCGAGGCCGTGGCGAGGCAAGCTGATAAATAAAACCCGATAAAGACAAAAAAATACCCCGCCTTGCGGGCGGGGTATAAATCCTAAGAAATTAGGAATTATAAAGAACCACTGGTGTACACACAAGCGGCTTGTCTTTCGGTTTCCGTACCGCTGTTGCAGCAATCATTGGTTTCCATGGTATCAATACCGCAGTATTCAGCGCAGATGGCTTTATCTTCCGCAGAGATAGCATGACAGGTTACTTTGTTGTCCTGATAAATGCGATCCAAGGAGTAGGTGTACTGCGTGTTGTTAGCGCGGTAAGCCGTAACTTTGGCGGTGTTCAAGGTACCGGAATTGGTTTGTTCCAATACGACGGCAAAACCGTTACCACAACCAGCGATCGTGCCGGAAGCATTTTGAGCAGCAGCAATATCAGTACCTTTGGTACAGAAAGTGGCTACGGCACCAGAAGTGGGGGATACTTCCAAGCCGGAGAACAATTTGCTGTAGCTGCCGGTTTTCATCCAGCGGCGTTGTTGCGCTTGGGAGATAGAGGCCAAGAGCGTATCGGCTTCCGCCATGCGGGAGCGTTCAACCGACTTAAAGTAAGCCGGCAAGGCCATAGCGGCCAAGATACCGATGATCAATACGACCACCAATAATTCAACCAGGGTAAAACCCTTCTTATTCATAAAACCTCCTACAGTTTTACTTTTAGAATTTTAATTTCATAGCCTCAAGGGCTACAAATCTAGTTTAACATTAAGCCCCCAAAAAATCAAGTACTTTTTTGGGGGCTTATTTTCTCGTCTGAAAATTTTTTTAAAACCAAGCTAAACTTAGCGGTGCTTCTGCCACCATGGGGTCTTCCGTCAGTTCTTCCGCAGAGTCCACCCCCATATAATCTACACATATTTCTATGCCTTTTTCATCGTCTTCTTCCGGCACACAAATAGTTTCGCGGCTGTTAAACGGCCGTACCAAGCGGTAGGCATATTCGCCATGCCCCACGCGGCGCGCCACGGCAAACCAATTGCCTGCGGCATCTGTTTCAAAAGAAATGGCAAATCCTGCATTCGGCTCTTCGGCCAAAGCTCCGCCACGCGTATAAAAAATGGTATTTTCTATGCCGTTGGCATAGTCATTATCGGCCTTGGGCAGGCGCACCATCACGGGTACACCGTCTATTTTGTGCCAAGCGTTTGTAAAACGCTGAGCGCGCATATACAATTGCTTTTGTCCGTTAATAGCCGCACCGATAATACGGTCCGCCTCCGCAATGCGCATACGCTCCACAAATTTGCCGTAGTAAAGTCCGGCAAAAGATGCCAAAATGGCCACAATCAATGACACGACCATCATCTCCACCAAAGTAAACCCTTTTTTCTTCTTAAACATAAAATATAAACTCCTACTTAATGTAACAATTTAAATATTTCCCACCAAGAGTAAGAAAAGCCCTAAAAATACCAAACATAAAAGTATTTTGGTTAGTCCTAAATGCTTCTTTAAAAACTCATTAAATCCCTTAGATTCACAGCCCGCCAAAGCCAGCACAAACACCGCAATCAACGGTACAACAAACATTAAATTATACATGAGCAAATAGGCAACGGCTTTCATGCGGAAAGCAGGGTCCTGCATGATCAATACCACGGTAGGCACATACACTTGCCCCGTGCACACTGCCTCCAACAAAGACACAATAAACCCTACCGCCAGCGCCGCAAACATCAACCGCCACAAACTGCTTTGTTTCTCCCGCAGAAAGAAACCCATAATTTTATGAATGCGCACTTTTTGGTTTTGTGAAAGTTGCAACAGCATTTTTTCGGACTTTTTAGTTTTTTGGTAGATGATAAAATCGTACAGACTCAGCACAAAGAAAACCAAACACATCAGCGCAGAAAGAGCATAAAACCCTTTTATCAGCCAATAGAACCCGCGCATAGCATATAAAAACCGGAAAAGCCCCAACCCAATCAGCACATACGCCACAAACACCGCAAAACAATAGGCACTGCCCACTACCAAAATTTCACGGCGAGTATATTTATATACCGTCAAGAAAGAGATAAAAAATACTATTACGGCAAACGCGCACGGGTTAATGCCGTCCACCAGCCCTGCTCCCACAATGGCCCAAAATGTAATTTTGGAAAATGCGGTTTTCGTATCTTCGGTTTTGGTGGCCAGTTTGGTAGGCAAAGAAAGCAGTTTGGCCTTTTCAATAGCGCTTTCCGCATAGGTTTTAATTTCGTGCGGATAACCTAACATATAGGTATCGCCCACGATAGCGGTGGGGAAAGCGGCACTTTTGCCATACATTTGGGCAGTATCGCGCAAGAGCAGGTTGTTATTATCTTTGGAAACGTCGTAAATCACAAAATTTACCTCGTCTTTATACTTCTCTTGCAAGACGGGTAAATATTCATTTTCAAAATGTTTGCAATGCACGCACGTGGGACTGACAAAAACGGCAAAATCCACCTTTTCCGCCGCTGCCAAAGGCAAAGCCAACAAAAGCGCACCCAACACCCACCAACGTCTCATGCTTACAGGCCCCCTTTCATAAATTCCGAAATACCGCCCATAACCATGTTGACCGACATCAACACCAACATCATACCCATCAATCGTTCAATAGCGGTCAAACCGCGTTTGCCCAAGAGGTTGCTGATCGGAAAGGAAAGCATCAAAACGGCAAAATTGATAGCGGACGCAATGAGTACCGCCGCCAAAGTCAAAAATTTATTGGGCTGTTGGGCAGACATAATCATCACAATAGACAAAGCTGCCGGCCCCGCCACCAACGGAATGGCCAAAGGCACGATAAAAGGCTCTTCTTCTTTGGGGTCCGTTTTGGTTTCTTCGTCCCCGCCAAAGACCAATTTAACGGAAATGATAAATAAGATAATACCGCCGGCAATATTCATGGAAAACTGTTGGATACCAAACGCATGCAGGAACCATTTTCCCAAAAATAAGAATGCAATCATAATACCCAAAGCAATGCTCAGCTCACGCACCAGCACAATAGTGCGGCGCTCCGGTGCTACTTTTTTCAAAGCGGAAATAAACAGAGGAATATTCCCAAACGGGTCCATCACCAAACATAATGTAATCACGGAAGAAATCAAAAATTCCATAATCAAAACTCCTTATATACCTAAAAACATAAGGGCACAGGGCCCTCAGATACCTATAGTATAGCATTTCTAAAACAACCCGGCGCAAGCAACTCATTTAATTCAAAAAAACAAGTGCAGAACGGGGTCTATTTAGTAAAATATTTATATGTTTAAAGCAAGAGAGAGCAGCTTTTGGAACATTGTAAAATGGTTTTTCCTCGCCACGTTTATCGGTGCTATCGTGGGCGTGGTGGATGCTGTATTTTTAAAAGCGTTGGACGGCGCAATTACCTGGAGAAACCAATTTTTCTTTTTCTATTTTAGCTTGCCTTTTTCTTTATATATTGTGTGGCTTTTGGCACACAAAGTGGCCCCCAAATCCCAAGATCATTCCACCGATGCCGTAATTGAAAAAATCAATTCCCACCGTCCGGTAGATTTTATTTCCGCTGTCAAATCTTTAGTGCTTTCTATTTTTACCATGGCAGTGGGCGGATCCGCCGGTAAAGAAGCCCCGTGCGCCGATGCCGGTGCGGGGGTGGCATCTTTGTTCGGGCGGTTTTTCCGCATGAACTTAGAGGATCAGCGCAAGATGATGATCTGCGGTGTCAGTGCCGGTTTTGCCGGTGTGTTCGGGGTGCCGATATCGGGGGCTTTGTTTGGGTTGGAAGTTTTATGGGTAGGGCATATTTTCTATGAAGTCATGTTTCCGGCTTTTATCGCCGGAATTACTGCTTTCCAAGTGACCACTTATTTGGGGGTAGATTACCTCTACCACCCGATGAACTTTGCCCCTGTATTTGCTGAAAAATTCTTCTTAAAAGTAGTATTGGCCGGACTTTTCTTCGGGTTTATTTCTATCATATTCACCGAAATCCAAAAATTTGTCAAAATTATCTTCCGCTATATCGCATTACGCACTTCTCCGTTCTGGCGCAGTTTTATAGGAGGGGTAGTGTTGGTAATTATCGGGTTATGGGTATCCCCCCTTTATTTGGGCTTGGGGGTAGAAGGGTTTGAAAAAGTATTGGCCGGAGCTGCAGTGGACAACCCTCTCGGCTTTTTAATCAAATCCTTTACCACCGCCGTCACTTTTGCCGCCGGCGGAGTGGGCGGTATCGTAACGCCGATTTTCTTTGTAGGAGCGCAGGCCGGTGCCACAGTGGCCGGACTGTTGGGTATAGATACAGCCACCATGGCAGCCTTGGGCTTGGTGGCGGTATTGGCCGGAGCTGCCAATACTCCGCTCTCTGCCAGTATTATGGCTATTGAACTTTTTGGCGCGGAAATTGCCCCTTATGCAGCAGTTACCTGTGTAATCAGTTTTCTGATGAGCGGGCGACAGAGCGTGTACGGAAGCCAACGTATTTCGCTGGATAAAAAACGGGAAACCGCCATTTCCAAGGTAGATTACTCCAACCCGCAAAAAGCCAAACGCGCGGTGCGAAAAGGCATGTTACTAAAAACGCTTAAACAAATGTCCAAACACTTAATTCCGGACCCGAAAGGATTTGACGATGAAAAATAAAGCCGCTCATCGGAGCGGCTTTTGTTTGGATTAAAAGCTCTCTAATCTTCAAAGTCTGTTTCTTCCGCTTCCAATTGGCGGGCAAAATCTCCCCATTGTTCGCGGGTAGCCTCCAACCTTAAGCAAAGTCCCGTATCGGAATATTCCGTATAAGGTTTATCGGCCAAAATGTTTTGGTCTATTTTGACCTCCATAAAAAATGGCGTCTGGGCAGGCAGCTCCCCACGGCATGCACAACCCAAGGTAGATTTGGGCGCCATGAAAATGGATACTTTCGGCTCCAGCATAATCCAGTTGTCCGCCTCTCCATTCGCCAATACATTTAAAATAAAAGTGGACAAATGCGAATCTTGTGCACCTTTCAAGGCCACTATTTTTTCCGCAAATTCATCAGAGAAAAGAGGAATATCATTGTAATAAAGCCCGATTTCATATTCCAAACAGGGTTGTTCTTCCCCCTCTTCCACCCAACGGGAAATGGGTGTAAAGTCTAACTCCAATCCTTTTTTACCATTACGAATGTGTGCCATATTTTCTCCTAAATAATTTAAATTTATCTTCCGCCGCCACATTAAACCACACAAAAATTGTACCAACTTTCCAGAAAAAGAAGCCAGCAATAAATATAAAAAGCTCCGCCAAAGCGGAGCATATAAAAAATTATTCAAACACCGCTAACTTATAAAATGTGGTTCCTCCGCTTTCAGATGTTTTATACAATACTCCGCCGTAAGATATACAAACCCCCTTGGCATTCTGGGAGCTGGCCCCACAACGAAAAGATCCGTCCGGACTGTACCAATTAAACACATATTCCAAAAATAAATCCGGAATTTTCCGGTCCCTTACCTGACAATAAAATTTGCCGCCGCTATCCAAGACACAATTGATATTTAAATCTTCATCGGTTAAAATATCTAAACTCAAATTGCCTGGATCCGCGGTATATTCACCATTTTCCAGATAATATTCCGCTTGGGCCGTGCGCAGGGCCTTCATGGTTACAAACAGTTGGGTGGAACGACTTTTCAGTACGGCTTTTTGATACTGCGGCAACGCCACCGCAGATAAAATGCCAATGATTAAAACGACTACCAAGAGTTCTATCAACGTAAAACCTTTTTTCATTTTTCTCTCCTTTTAAATAGCTTGAAGACCCAACAAACGACTTTTAAGACTTGAGTCTGAGTTCAACCCCGAAATTGTAGCAAAAAAAAAAAACGTGTCAAGAAAAAAATTAATTCTTCTCAAAAATCCTTTTTTTCTTCCTTTAAAAAGCTTTACGATTGTATGAAATGTGAAATACAAAAAGATAAATACTATAATATAGAAAAACCTATATAAAAGTGAGGCGCAGATGTACACCAATTTTAATCCTTGGCACCATGTTTCCCCCGGCAATAAAGAAACGTTGCCCGATATCGTCAACGGTATTATTGAAATCCCCAAAGGAACACGCGCCAAATACGAACTGGACAAAGAAAGCGGCCTTTTGCGTTTGGACCGCGTGCTTTACTCCTCTGTGTATTATCCGGCCAATTATGGCTTCATTCCCCGCACGTACGGAGAAGACAAAGACCCGCTGGATATTTTGATTCTTTCCCAAACCGAAATGGTACCTTTGTGCATTGTACCGGCTAAAATTATCGGGGTAATGCGCATGTTAGACAACGGAGAAGCCGACGACAAAATTATCGCGGTTGCTCAAGGTGACCCCAATGTCAGCCATTACACGGAGATTGCCGAACTGCCGGAACATTTGTTGGCAGAAACGATGAGTTTCTTTGAAGATTACAAAAAGTTGGAAAACAAAAGCGTAGTGGTAGAAAAAATCTTTGATAAAGAAACTGCCGTTAAAATTCTGCAAGAAGCATTCGTAGCTTATGAGGAAAAATTTGTTAAATACAGTAATTTTTCTCATTATTGCGGAAAATAAATAAAAGTACTTTTGCTCTTAAAACCCCCGATTTTTATCGGGGGTTTTTTATAAAGAAGAAAAATTCAGCCAGCCGGGTGAGCAACAACGAAGTAGCGCGTTTTAAGAAGAAAGCAAACGGAAAGGAAACGAACCAGCCGACACACAGCGGGTTTGCAACGAAAAACGGGCTCATACGAGGCACGAACGAGGAAGGTATACTGGCGGCACGCGCCCGTAGGGCGGAGGTATCCGACCGAGAGAGAAACAAAGTAGGAGCGCGTTTTTATAAGCAAACGGAAAGGGAGGGATTCGAACCCTCGGTAGAGTTGCCCCTACATCAGTTTTCAAGACTGACGCCTTAAACCACTCGGCCACCTTTCCTTATTTATATTTTATTAATTTTCGCCCTTTCCCGCAAAGCCCGCCCTTGCCGCTATGAAACTGCTATAATGAATATAAGAGGTTTTTTATGTCAGAAAGAACTGTTGTGTACCGTTTCAAAGAAGGGATCTATATTAACTTAACAAACCGCTGCCCCAATTTATGCACATTTTGCATTAAGACAAAATGGGCCATGCAGTTTGACGGACACAATTTAGACCTGGAAGGGAAAGAACCCTCCGCTCAAGAAATTCTGGATTTGCTGTACCGCCAATTGCAAGCATCTCCGGCCAAGCAAATCGTTTTTTGCGGATATGGGGAACCTACCATGCGTTTGGATACGGTACTGCAAGTAGGCCAAGCCCTGAAACAACATACCGCCTATCCCTCCTTTAAAATCCGTCTAAACACCAACGGTTTGGGGAATTTAATCAATCACAGAAACATCGTTCCGGAGCTCAAAACAGCCGTAGACATCGTCTACGTCAGCTTAAATGCAGAAAACGAAACTTTGTGGAAACAATTACTCCGGCCGGCCCCCGGATATGAACAGGGGTATAATTCGGTTAAAGAATTTATCCGATCCTGCGCCCAAGCCGGATTTGAGCAAGTGGCGGCCAGCTGCGTAGAAAACACCGGCGCAAATCCTCAGGCTGTCAAAGAATTAGCCCTTTCTTTAGGAGCCTCATTTAATGATCGGGAGTATTTGAAATGAGCACGAAGAAACCCGGTCAACTCTTTGTGCTGTTTTTACTGCTCTTAAGTGCGGCCTTGACCACTTTATTTATCGTGGGGGAAGATTTTTATGCTTATACTTCGGGCGCTATAGAGTCGGCGGCCCAATCAGCCACCTTGGATAAAGATGATTTAAAAACATTGGCCACCCCTTCCCGCGAAACATTCAATACGGACATTAGATTTCGCAATTTTTTTATTACCGATACCCGCGCCAAACATGTGGAGCTGTTGGCCGATTTTAATGACTGGGGCAAAACCCCCATCGTTTTAAAACCCTATTCCCGCGGCTATTTTGAAGTTTCCTTAGCTCTGCCCGCCGGAGAATACAAATATGTCTTTCATATTGACGGAAAAGATGTATTAGACCCGAATAATCAAGACCGTACACAGTTTAACGGACGTACGGTATGTATTAAAACGATAAAATAATGAACGAACAAACCATTCATACCGCCTCTGCGGAAGAAACATTATCCTTTGCCCGCCGTTGTGCGCGCCTGCTTCAAGGCGGAGAAATTATCTTTTTGCGAGGGCCTATCGGGGCGGGAAAGACAGTGTTTGTAAAAGGAGTAGCGGCTGCCCTAGGTTTAAAAAATTCTCCCACCAGTGCCAGTTTCAGTTTAATGAAATGTTATCAAAACCGCCAAAACACTTTATTCCATATTGACTTATTCAGGCTTAGCGAAGGAGAAGTATTTAATTTGGGGTTTGAAGAAATGCTGGAAAATGAAAAAGCTATTATCTTGGCAGAATGGCCCGACCCTATTGCCCCCATGATGCCTAAGGACCGCTTGGAAATGGATTTCGTTTTGGAGAGTGCCGATAAACGGGCGATTACCTTGCGTTCTTACGGGCCCGTATCCGATGCTTTATTGGAGGAATTATGCAAAACAAACGCAAAATAACTTTGGGGTTAGATAGTTCCGCTCAGACATTGATGGTGTGCCTTAACGATGGAGAAAAAACATATTCCTTTCATCATACCGGCATCAAACAAGAGCAATTTCTCCTGCCGCTGGTTACACGTGCTTTGAACAAAATCAATGCCAAGCTGTCGGACATCAGCAAAGTTTTTTTTGTACGCGGGCCGGGACGCTTTACCGGTATCCGCATTTCTCTTACGTTTGCTTCTATGCTTAAAGAATTAAATGCAGCAGAAGTTGGCAGCGCCACTCTTTTTGATATTATTCGCCGTCAGGCAGAGGAATCCCGCGCATTTTTATCTTGGAAAAAGAATCATGAAAACGGTATTTTGGCGGTGGTTTTGCACGCTTTTCGTGATGAATATTTTCTCCAATTTTTTGATACAACGCAACAAGGGCCGGTATGGCTGAGCAAAGAAGAGCTTTTACAAAAATTGTCCGCCCGAACGGAGCCTTTGTACTGTGCCGGACTGGATAAAGATGCTTCCCCGCTGAGCGAACTGCTGGGCAACAAATACCGCTTGGCCCCCATGGCAGACTGCCGCGTCCGTCCGCAAACGCTTATGGAAATGGCCCAAAATCCCTTTTATGACAAAAACGCACTGGAGCCGCTCTACCTCAAACCTGCGCGTTTTGAGTTAGGCCGATGATCGCCCGGGCCACCCCTTGTCATGCGGCAGCTTTGGCGGAGATAGAAAGCCAACAGCCCCGTGCCGCCGGTTGGAAACAACAGGGATTTGAGAGCGAACTTTTACAACCTTGCGCTCAGATTTATTACACCCAACAAGGAAAAGAATTAACTGCTTTTTTGGCCTTGCGCGCGACACACGGATTTGCTGAAATCTTAAATGTGGCGGTTTTACCGCGTTATACCCGCCAAGGCTTGGCCTTCCGTCTTTTAACTCATGCGCTGGCCTGCCTAAAACAACAACGGGTTGAGCAGGTCACGCTGGAGGTTTCTCAGCACAACGCCGCGGCAGTGGCTTTATACCAAAAAGCAGGCTTGCGTATTTTAGGAGAAAGGAAAGACTTTTACGGTCCTAGCCAACATGCTTTTATTATGGGAATAGATTTATGAAAAAACTTTTCTTTTTATTCTTTTTTTCCGCTCCGTTACTCTTTGCCGCCCCGCTTAAAATCAGCCCGCAAGGCCAAGCGGAGGCCCAACTTTATTTAGATTTTCTGCAAGGTGTGATAGCAGAGGAACAAGGCTCGGATCTTTCCTGCCAACATTTCCAAAATGCCTTTGCCAAAGCACCGCAAAGCAAATACCTTAAACAACTGCTCTTAATATGTGCCATTTCCCAAAAAAATATGCAGGAAGCAGACCAATATGCAGATTATATTTCCATGGGAGAAAATGATGCAAAGGATTTAGCCGTTTACGGCTTTTACAAATGGAGAAAAGGAGAAATAGCCGAGGCGCAAAAATATTATGAGCTTGCTTTAGCCAAAAATCCGGAAGATTTGAGCATACTTTACCAATATATTTTGCTATTAAGTTTTATAGATGTAGAAAAAGCTGCCCAAAAATTGGAAGAACGTAAAGATAATTATCCGGGTTTAAAACACGTCATTTATTATGAAATAGGCAACATTTACTATGCTAAAAAGCAATATGCAAAAGCCTTGGAATATTACCGAAAATCCACTCAGCAAAATCCGGATTACGCCCCTCCTTATTTAGCACGGGCAGAAATATACGAACATTCCTCTCAATTTTTTCTCATGTTACGGGAGTTGGAAGAACTGGAAAAAACCGGCTATCAAGAGGCCTCCATGTTTTCACGCATGGGGTCTGTGTTTATCATTGTCCAAGATACGGAAAAAGCCAAATATTATTTTCAAAAAGCCAAAGCCCTTAACAAAAGCGATATTCCTGCCGGTTATTTCTTAGCCGTACTGGCCGAAGAAACGGGTGATTTTGCTTCCGCCATCACCTATTTACAAGAAACAGCCGACTATGAACAAGATGCCGGCAAGTGGCTACAGGTGTCTTTTTATCAAGAACAGTTAAAAGATGAAAAAGCAGCCCTGCAAACGCTGAAAACCGCTTATAAAAAATTTGAAGACAATGTAGAAATTGCGTATTTTTACGCGCTCCTGCTCCAACAGCTTGAGCAAGACAAAAAAGCCGTAAAGGTACTCAAAAAAGTACTTCAAACCTCCCCCAATTATGAACATGCCCGCTTGGCACTCGCTTTTTCTTTGGAATCTTTGGGTAAATATGCAGAAATGGAACAAGAACTGCAAGCTGTTCTCGCCCAAAACCCAAAAAATGCGGCCGCTTACAATTTATGGGGATATAGTTTGACCCTGAGAGGGGTAGAGTTAGATAAAGCCCAAGAGCTGATTACCCAAGCATTGGCACTTTCTCCGCAGGATAATGCTTTTATAGATTCTCTGGCTTGGCTCTATTATCAAAAGAAAGATTATCAAGCGGCCTTAGACTTATATAAAAATATGGATCCGCAATTTATTGAAAATAATGCGGAGGTGGCCTATCACCTCGGGGCTACGTATTATAAATTGCACCAGTGGGAAAAAGCTAAATCCTACTTAGAGCAAGCCGCCTCGGAGCAAAAACCCGCACGCAAATTATTAAAAAAGATCCATAAACAAGCCTTGCAGGGGAAAAATTAGATTTGCTAAGATAAAGTTTGCATTATGTTAGATAAAAGTCTTCATTTAAGTAATTTGCTTTCTTCCAAAAATATTCTTATTTTGGATCAGGCAACTTCTAAAACAGATGTCATCAGTCAGTTGAGCCAATTGGTTTGCGAGGCTGGTGCCCCTCTGGATCCGGCAGATGTTTTCACCCAAATCTTAAAGCGGGAAGAAAGCCTTAGCACAACGTTAGATACCGGACTAAGTGTTCCCCATGCCCGTTTGGAAGAATTAACGGAAATGAGAGCCACTTTAGCCATTCTTCCGCAAGGGCTAAAAGATTCGGCCAAACAGGCTACCATTAAAGCTATGTTTTTATTTTTATCACCGGCACAACCGGCTTTCTTTCAACGCCATTTGCAGCTTTTAGCTACCTTGGCTGAAACGTTTAAAGCAGATTTCATTGCAGACTTGGCCCAATGCCAAACACCGCAACAGGCTGCTGATAAATTTATTAAAAAATAAGAGAGATATTATGGCTATACGCAAAGTAGTAAAATACGGAGATCCGATCTTACGCAAGAAATTGAAACCTGTTAATTTTGAGGAACTGGCCCCGCAGCTTCCGTCTTTACTGCAAGACATGGAAGAAACCTGTTTAGCCGTACACGGGGTAGGTTTGGCTGCCAATCAAATTGGGTTGGATATGCGTTTGGCGTTGATCCTGATCCCCGAATCAGACAAAAAAGATGCTCCGCTTAAACGTATTGTAATGATCAATCCGGAATTTGTGGAAAAAACGGGCGAAGTAATAGAAGAAGAGGGTTGCCTGTCTTTGCCGGGGTTGTGGGTAGAAGTTCCCCGTGCTACAGAAGTAGTGATTCAATTTATCAACGAAAAAGGCGAACAGGTAAAAGTGCGCGCCCGCGGTCTTTTGGCCAAAGCATTCCAGCATGAAATGGACCATTTAGACGGCCACCTGTTTATAGATCATGCAGATCCCGCACTAAAACCGGCTATTAAAAAAGAGCTCAAAAAACTCCGCCCCACTTGGGACTAATTTAAACCGCCTATACGGCGGTTTTTTATAACTCTTTTTTAGACTTGTATAAAAAACCGGTAAGTATTATGATATAAAGAAGAGAATTTTATGAAGGAATTAACCCCTGAAGAAAAATATATCCTTTTGCAAAAAGGCACCGAGCGGCCCTTCTCCGGCAAGTTTAATCAACATACGGAAAAAGGCATCTATATTTGCCGCCAATGCGGTGCGCCTTTATACCGCTCCGAAAACAAATTCCATAGCGGGTGCGGTTGGCCCAGCTTTGATGCCGAAATATCCGGCTCAGTTACCCGTTCTGTAGATGCGGACGGACAACGCACCGAAATTACCTGCAGCCATTGTGGCGGACACTTGGGCCATGTTTTCTTCGGGGAAGGCTTTACCCCTACTGATACGCGCCATTGTGTCAATTCCCTTTCTTTAGATTTTGCTTCTGAAATAGAAAGTGCTGTTTTTGCCGGAGGGTGTTTTTGGGGAGTAGAACACCTGATGAAAGATTTAGACGGAGTGCTGCGTATTGAATGTGGCTATACCGGCGGAAAAATGAAAAATCCTTCCTATGAAGATGTCTGCACCGGAGAAACGGGGCATTTTGAAGCTGTACGGATTTATTTTGACCCGAGCAAAACTTCTTATGAAACGTTAGCTAAATTATTTTTTGAAATTCATGACCCGACACAAACCAATGGTCAAGGCCCAGACATTGGAGATCAATATCATTCTGCCGTCTTTTACACCAATGAAACCCAAAAAGAAACGACTGAAAAACTCATTCAACTTTTACGGGATAAAGGCTACAAAATTGCTACGCAAGTTTTACCACTGGATATTTTTTGGCCGGCAGAAGAATATCACCAACATTATTACCAAAAGAAAGGCTCTCAACCCTACTGCCATCGTCGTGTGGAAAGATTTTAAATAACTATAAACAAAAAACCCGTCTGCTTTTGCAAACGGGTTTTAAATGGCGCCCTCTAGGAGAATCGAACTCCTCTTTTCGGATTGAAAATCCGACGTCCTAACCGATAGACGAAGAGGGCTAAAATTTTAATTATGCGCCCGGTGAGACTTGAACTCACGGCCCCCCGCTTAAAAGGCGGATGCTCTACCACTGAGCTACGAGCGCTAAAAAACGGTCAAAGATCTATTAAGGGTTTGTTTGCTTCGGGTCAAACCCTCAACATAAATATTATACAAAATTTTTTCCAATCTGAAAAGTTTTTATTTTTTCTTTCGGAAAAACTTATATTTTCAACATAATTATTATAGCAATTTTTCTATTTTATATACAAATTTATTTTTTTTGCTACAATATCTGTATATGCGCTACGTACTGTATTTACTTACTTTGGGTCTTGTGTTCACCGGCGGAATGCTGGTAGGAAACCGTTATGTCCCCACCACCAGCAGTAGTTTATCCTCCGTCATTGCCGTTCCGGATCTGGACCGCACAAACCCCGCCATTGACGAAGCCACCCTTACCCAAGCGCAAGAAAATTTACAAGCTCTTACACAAGCTCTCTCCACTTGTCCGGCAGTTGTGGAAGAAGAAAGACTTCGACTATTTAATCAAATTTCACTCTTTTTAACTTTGCAGGATTTTGAAGTAAAAAGATATATCTATGAAGCAGAAATTGCCAAAAACGTCAGAGGCACGCAAATCACTTCCCAATTTTCTAAAGCAGCTACCAATTATGCCTCCGCCAAAACTACCACCGAACAATTAGCAAACACCCTGTTTCCTGTGGTTGTAGAAAATACGGAAATAGAAACTTCTGATTTAGAAATCCAATCTTCCACGCAAACAGCTTCTGCCAATATATCTTCACCAGAAAACATAGAAGCCAAAGCCGAACAAAAAAATTAGTGTTCTTCTTTTATAAAAAAAGTATGACTTGCAGTTTTTTGTTGCAGTTTTGTGTCCGGAAAAACAATAGCGTCTTGTAAGTGGCAGTCATTCAGCACAGCCCCTTTTCCGACAGATAAATAGGGTCCCAACACGCAATTTTTAATTTCTGCCTCTTCACTAATCCAACAAGGGGCCACTATCCGGTTATTCTTCAAAAATTTTTTCGGGATTTGAGGTTTTCTTTCAATAAGAGTTTTATTGGTTTGCAACATCACTTCCATCGTGCCACAATCAAACCAGTTTTTCAGGGGCACCGGCACAATTTCAGTCTGCTCTTGCAATAAAATAGAGAGAGCATCGGTTAGTTGTATCTCGTTTTTAACAGTTTTCCCTGACAAAATCAGCTTCTCCAAAGCGGTAAAAAGCTGGGAAGAATCCTCAAAAGCATAAGCCCCGATTAGAGCAAGATTGCTTTTAGGATTTTCCGGTTTTTCTTCAAAACCTTTTATTTTTCCCCCGCTCATTTCCACAATACCAAAGCGGTGTGGATCAGACACTTCTTTTACTCCCACGGTATTTTTTCCGTTTTGCAAAAGTTGCTTCAAATCCCCCTCTATAATCGTGTCTCCCAACACAATCAAACACGGGCCCGTTACCATTTCTTTAGCCAAATAAATGGCATGCCCCAGCCCTTTTAGTTGGGTTTGTTCTACAAATTCTACTTCTAAGTGGGGATAATTTTTTTGAATAAAACCGATAAAAGATTCTTTTTGATATCCAACAATAAAAACTACTTTTTTTATTCCGCACTGCTCTATTTGTTCCAAAATATGCGCAATCACGGGCCTTCCTGCCACGGGAAGCATGGTTTTAGCACAATACCGCGTATATGGCAACAGCCGCACACCTTTACCGGCGGCAGGAATAATGGCCGTGTAGTTTGACATATTAGGCTCTTTGGGTCTGGTTTAACAACTCTTCGTAGGCATTTAATTGCGCCCGATATACTTCAACGGCTTCGGCCGGCGTACATTCACTGCGGTACGTCCAATTTTCTTCGCCCACCGTACCGGGCACATTCACACGGTCTAACGTACCGATTACATCTTGCCAAGAAAACATCGTAATGGCTGAGCCGGACGTTAAGACCCGATGAAAAATAGCCTTTTGTGTATCTAAATTAAAAGGAATATTTCCGTCTGTTTTTTGAGCGGAAATCATTTCCCACATATTAGCACGTTCATACTGGGGCATGGTTTCCCACCAACCGCGTACCGTTTCCGTATCATGTGTAGAAGTGGTAGCTAAAGAAACGGATGGATAACTGCGCGGTTCGCGGTAGTAACCATTGTCTTCCCGTTCCCAGCGAAGCACCTTATAACCGGGAATTTTTAAGTCCACCAACATGCGGCGTACATAATTCGGAATCACGCCCAAATCTTCTCCAACGGGCATAGCCCCTTGCGCACTTTCCAGCACCATACTTAGAAAGTGATAACCACGGTCTATCTGGGCTTGTTCTTCAGTAATGTCAAAATTTCCTTTTTCATCATTGGGAGCGAAAACATAAGTACGATAAAAGCCGACCAAATGATCCAGACGGAACAGGTCATACAGTTCCACCGCACGGCGGATTTTGCGCCGCCACAAATCAAAATTATGAGCTTGAATATAATCCCAATTATAGGCAGGAAGCCCCCAACATTGGCCTTTATCACTAAATTGATCCGGCGGTGCTCCGACAGAATGATCCAGACGGAAATTTTCCCGCTCGCTCCACACTTCAGCGCTGTCTAAATTGGTGCCAAAGGGGATATCTCCAAACAAATATACACCGGCCGCTTGGGCACAAGCTTTAGCCCCGCGCAATTGTAAATCGGCCTGCCATTGTAAATAAGAGAAAAATTCTACATATTCACGGTACTTTGTCTCAAAAGCATCAACGGCTTCTTTGTTAAATTCATTTAGTCCGTTTGGCCAATCTTGCCACGTTTGCCAACGGTAAAACTCTTTTAACGCGCGGAAAACGGCATAATTACGCAGCCAGCTTTTATTGGCAGAGCGGTACGCCTGAAAAGCCCGGTACTCCGGCGAGAAATGACATACATCATTTTCCAAGAAAAACTGATAGGCCTGCCAAAGCACTTTTAATTTGGCTTCTTTGACCTGTTTAAACGGAGCTTTGTGCGAAAGTTTCCACGCCGCAATATCCCCTTGCAAATCTTGCACCAGCTGACGGGCGGCAGAAGAAAGCTGCACTTCGCGCACTTGATTTACATCAATATAAACCGGATCTATGGCAAACGCACTAAGCGCAGAATAAGGACAGTTTTGGCCGGGGGCGGTTTCCTGTAAGGGCAAAATTTGCACAATTTTTGTACCTAAACCACCTAAAAAGCGGACCCATTCACACAAGGAAGAAAAGTCCCCCACGCCCCAATCCTGTTCCGTTTTCATCGCGGAGACCGGCATCAGAATCCCGCTTGTTCTACGGGCTAAAAGATCTTCATGCACGCTTGCCATAAATACTCCTGCTACTTCCGCACAATGGCTTCTATTTCAATACAGCTTCCTTTGGGCAAGGCGGCCACTTGCACGGTGGTGCGGGCAGGCGGATTTTCTTTAAAGAAAGAGGCATAAACTGTGTTCATCTCGGCAAAAGAGGTTAAATCCGTCATATACACGGTTGTTTTGACTACGTGTTTTAATTGGGCACCGGCTGCTTTTAAAATATTTTCTAAATTTTTAAGCACCAGTTCGGTTTGCACTTTCACATCACCGCCGCCAATTTCACCCGTCACGGGATCCACCGGCAAAACACCGGAAGTAAAAATAAACCCTCCGTCTTCTACCGCTTGAGAATAAGGACCGATGGCTTTGGGAGCTTGGGGTGAGTTGATGATTTTTTTCATAAAATTCCTCTCGTTAAATTAAGTAAAAACTCTGTTATTATATGGTATAAAACCCCGCTTGGCATGTCAAACCGAGCGGGGTTTTCAAAAAGGATGATTTTACTCGTAAATTAAGTAATATTTTTTATTCTCTCTCTGCCTTTCCGGATCTTTTCCGGTAAGCGAACGACAAACCGGCTCTGCCAAAGGATAATTTTTATCTGCCACGCACCAAAGAGAAATTTCGTTTGATCTATATTCACTCACTTCCAGAATGGCATCTGTCTTTGACTCACGATAACCACAATAGTGGGATTCTGTAGAACATTCCCATTTATCCGAAAGTTCTATGTCTAAATTTTCCAAATCCTCTGTCCATTTTTCTCCCGTAGCCAGTTTATAACGATTCATAGCATCTAGCAAAGCTCTACCCTGCACAATTTCTTCCACTAAACGTGCACGAGCTACCGCTTTGGTATATTGTGGCAATGCCACCGCAGACAATATTCCGATGATTAAAACAACGACCAATAGTTCTATCAATGTAAAACCTTTTTTCATTTTTCTCTCCTTTTACACAGCTTTAAGGTCCAACAAACAACTTGTAAATTTTGGGTCTGAAGGTAACGTTAAAATTGTAGCAAAAAAAAAAAACGTGTCAAGAGATAGCGCACTTTCCCGTCAGGAAACAGTCTGCCATTAATAAAAAACCCCGTGTGAAAAATTCCACACGGGGTATCAATCAGAGAATTACTACCGATTCGCTTAAGCGGCTACTTCTTCCTTAGCGTCAGCGATTTTTTCTTCCACTTCGGTCAAAGCTTCAATTTTCACTTTGATTTTGGCGGTTACGGTCGGTTTCAAATAAATACCTACTTCCGTTTCACCCAAGGCTTTTACCGGCATGTTAAGCTCAATATTGTCTTTGGTGATTTTGTGACCCAAAGCGGTCAAGGCTTTAAAGATGTCAGCTTTGTTAACGGAACCGAACACTACGCCGTCGCTGTTGACGGTTTTGGTGAAGGGCAATACCACGCCTTCCAATTTTTCAGCGATGGCACGGGCTTCTTTGAGTTCGGCTTCAATTTTTTTGGCGCGGCGTTCAGCACCTAATTGCCAATTTTTAATGGCACCCGGGGTGGCGATTTCGGCCAAGCCTTGCGGCACTAAAAAGTTTCTGGCGTAACCAGTTTTTACTTCTACGATATCACCGGCCATGCCGAGGTTTTTTACGTTTTCTCTTAAAATAACTTTCATTTTAAACTCTCCTAAAACTTATTTCTTCGGCAAAGAATACGGCAAAATGGCCAAATTGCGGTCGCGTTTAATAGCTTTGGTAATTTGGCGTTGGTGTTTGGCGCAAGTGCCGGTAATGCGGCGGGACAAGATTTTGCCGCTTTCCATGGTGAAAGATTTGACAAATTGGAAATTTTTGTAATCTACATTGTCAATTTTTTCCGCGCAAACTTTGCAAACTTTGCGGCGGCTTTCAAAGCGATAATTACCAAACGGTCTGGCCGGTCATTCCGCTCTGGCAGCCGCAGCAGCGGCAGGAGCACCAGTGGTTTTAATTTCTT
>JAFUJU010000068.1 GCA_017468055.1 Elusimicrobiaceae bacterium | reverse complement strand
TTCAGGATCTGCGCGATGAAGGCTTCGACGTGACTGAATACACCTATGGCTCCCTCTACGAGGCCAGCGCCGACGGCGTGACCGTCACCATTATGCTTGAGGGCGGCAAGCTCAGCGTCATTATAGAGAAAAAGTAAGTATCACACTCATAAAAAAATCCCGTGCCACCGGCACAATGTCATTAAGTTAAGGTTTTTGGCGCACAAGAAAAAATGCCCACCTCATTTTGAATGGGGTGGGTATTTTTTGCGTTTGGCGTTGTCCTGCTACAAGCCTTTTGGGGGAGCAATATTGTCAATTCTGCCATTCATTGAAATGAATGGTTTCTCTTACAGTTCTGCTGTTTCCGGAATTTCATTTTTTAATTTTCTATATAGCAAAATTGAACTGAGTTCATCAAGCAAGGGAATACGGTGGTATTTGGTATGTTTCCGTATAAAACTTTCATCAAAAAGATGGTGTTTTTCGCATTGTTTGAGTGCGTTCAATCCATAAGCAGAAGATACATACAAAAATGGATAGAACATTGCTATCAGCACTACAGCCAAAATTGCTCCTCCGAACAAAAACATCATAACCGCAAGTAATACAGCCAAAATCATTACTGCAATACAGACAGGTGCATGCGCTAATTTTACAACCATGCCAAAACAAACCAGTCTGTTTAATGGAACGGCGCTTTTAGAAGCAATTCTTACAACAAGAAGATTTGGCACGCAAATAAAAAGTAATACTAAAAGATATGGCGCAAAAAGTTTCCACAAGTTGTCTGTTCCTAATGGAAAGTCTAATTTAAACACGAACCAAACGAGCCATATATAAATATACGGAGCCCCCGCAAGGAAAAGTGTTTCCAAATAAAACATCCATTTTAATATCAAACTGTTTTTCATTAACTTTTACATCCTTTTTATCTCGTGAAACTACAAACTTTTTACTCTTTACTCTATTTCTCTTTAATTTTTCAAGGAGATATTTTGTAAAAGTATATCACAAAAACAAAGAAAACACTACCTCTTTCCCATAAAATACCGTTAGGTACTCGTTTTCAGTTTGTTGGTTGATACTGTTTTATGAGTAGCTACCTCACGCCGCAGATTTTTTGTTTATATTGGCGCGATTTTCCATCAAAAAACGCCTTAACTTAATGACATTGGCCACCGGCACGGGATTTTTTATGAGTGTCAAAAAAGTATTTTTGCCACGCTTCAAAAGCAATTTTGAACTTTAATAAGTCCAAAATTGCCTCGATTTAAACGTGCAGGGGGCCCTTCGCCCCCTACACACGCCCCCGCTCCTATTTTTCTTTTCTCTCAAGCGAAGTTCTTTGACAGTCTCAAAAAATCCCGTGCCACCGGCACGGGATTTTTTATCTCATTCGCTCTCATTCGCTTTTCTCAGCTGTCTCAAAGCCTATGAGCAGGCCGCCGTCCTCGGCGTAGAAGGAGCACAGTCCGCCGCAGGGGTAAATCTCCACCTCCGCGTCGGGCATCTCCGCCAGAATCATCTCCCGCAGAGTCAAGGCCGCCGCCTCGTTGAAGCAGTGGTCAATTCTCACCCTGCCGCCGCAGAAGTCCAGACTCTTCATTCTGTGCACAATGGCCTCCAGAGCCTTCTTTTCTCCGCGGCACTTGTCCAGAGGCTCAAGGTCACCAACATCGCTGGCCTTGCCCACGACACGTATACCCAGCAGCCCCGCTGCTTTGGCAACGATGGGCTTTACGCGGCCGTTGTTGGCAAGGTTTTTCATGGAGCCCAGCATAAAGAGCAGCGCGGTGCGCCGGGAATAGGCCACGCAGGCGGCGCACACCGCCGCATAGTCCACGCCCTTCAGCACAAGGTCCCGGGCATACCCGGCGATGAGACTTATCTCCGGGCCGGCAGTGAGGGTGTTCATCACGAAAACACAGCGGTCCGGGTGGCGCTCCTCATAG
>JAFUJU010000067.1 GCA_017468055.1 Elusimicrobiaceae bacterium | reverse complement strand
CACCTAATCAAAAACAAAGAAACAAGAGGTACAGTCCAATGGAAATTACAGAATCTAAGTAAAGGGAGCTATCTACTCGTAACGATGGATAGCTCCTTTTTTTGTGTCTTTTCCGGAATAATCAGCTACTTCTTTATAAAAAATTTCGTTGTAATCCTCCCGTTTTTCCGCTATACTAAAAGCAGTATTTTTACAATACTTATTGGGGGTTACAAATGAACAAAGAGTCTGCAAATACGCTGAAGTCACGGCATCTCATCGGTTATGCCCTGGGTGACTTCGGCTGCTGTGTTACGTTTTTTACCATGACAAATTTTTTGACACGGTATTATATTACCGTGCCAATGATTGATACTGCCATTCTGGCGGTAATGACCTTGCTTTGGAAAATCTGGGACGCCCTAAGCAGTCCTGTGTTTGGCATGTGGATGGACAAGCGTTTTGCAGCCCACAAAAATCCAAAGGGAAAATTCCGCCCATGGATGTTCCGTTCTGCCCCTCTGATGGCGGTCACCGCTATTCTTGTTTTTACCGCGCCGAATCATGTCACCGGCGCATCCCGTCTAATCATTATTTTCACCACCTATTTGCTTTACCAGTTTGTCTATACTATGTATAACATACCGTATGGTTCCCTGCTTTCCGCCATGGCAAAAAACGACGAAGAACGGGCAAACCTTTCCTCCTTCCGTGGCATCGGCTCCATTTTGGGAAGCATCGTTCCTTTGGTTATTTTCCCGCTGATTCTCGCCGGTTTTGAGGATAAGTTATCCACCGGATACACCATCAGTATTACGGTGTGCGCTGTTATCGGCTTTGTATCCTGTTTCCTTTGCTATGCCTTCACGGAAGAGCGCAATATGGGCAAGGGTTCCAACGCCAAGCCGGTGAAATTTGTGGATGCCTTCCACGTCATACAGAAAAACCGCGCCTTCCTTTGCATGTGCATTCACGGCCTGTGTCAGGGCGCAGCTACTTCCATTACTTCCACCATGAGCTCCTACGTATACTCCGATGTATACCAAAACCTTAAGCTCATGAGTATGGGCAGCCTGATTTTAATGCCGTTCAGCCTGGTATTTTTATTTGTCGCACCAAAATTTACAAAGAAAATGGGCTTAAACGGTTTCATCCGCTTCTCTCTGGTAGCAGGAATTGCCGCCTATGCAGGACTGTTTATTATGCACCTTTTATTTCCGGTACCGCTGTGGCTCCATGTGCTGCTCTACTCCCTGGCCTACGGTCTGTCCGGTGTATCCGGCATGATGCAGTGGGGCTTACTTGGCGAAACTATCGACTACAACGAATATTTAACGGAAAAACGTACCGAAGGCACGATTTACGGCTCCTTTAATATGCTGCGCCGCATCGGACAGGCCATCGGTACCTCCGCAGGTGTGGCACTGCTCGGCTGGTTTGGCTTTGACGCCGCAAAAGAAGCCCTCGGTCTGGTGCAAAGCAATTTTACGATTTTCGGTATCAAAACTCTGTGCCTTTTGGCACCGGCCCTGTTTTCCCTGGGAAGCTATCTGGCCTTCCGCTTTATCTGGAACATCACTCCGGAATTAAAAGCCCGTATGGCCGAACACTCCAAAAACGATTAAGTGCCCTATTTTAAAGGCTTTCCGGCTCTTTTTCTTAAAAGCGCAAAAAAAACGTATACAAAAACTAAAAATTTCTATTGATTTATTTTACTTAATCGTTTAAACTGAGGATAAAGTGAGATAGTGCGCTACGTATTTGCACCCTCACAAGCTCCCAAAAAATTAAAGTAAATGTAGGAGGGTTTATTTTATGAAATTCGGTTATTTTGATGATGCCGCAAAAGAGTACGTGATTACCACGCCAAAGACTCCGCTTCCTTGGATTAACTACCTTGGAACCAACGAGTTCTTCTCTTTAATTTCCAACACCTGCGGTGGTTACAGCTTTTACAAGGACGCAAAGCTCCTTCGCTTAACCCGCTATCGTTACAACAACGTTCCTTACGACAACAACGGTAAATACTATTACATAAAGGATGGCGATTCCATCTGGAATCCGGGCTGGCAGCCAACCAAGACTGCTCTTGACTCCTACGAGTGCCGCCACGGTATCGGTTACAGCCGTTTCACTTCCACAAAGAATGGTTTAACCGCTTCCGTTTTAGCAT
>JAFUJU010000066.1 GCA_017468055.1 Elusimicrobiaceae bacterium | reverse complement strand
TTTAGAATATTTTTTAAAGTGTATGATTGGCAGAAAAATAGTATCGTGTCTTTAAACGTTTTTTTTTTTTGTTACAATTTTTGCGTATGAAAAATTGGAACAAAAAGGAGTTTTATTCATGAAAACATCATTTAGAGGTAATATCGGCGGTTTTACTCTGATTGAATTGCTGGTTGTGGAAACGGACATTTTCCAAATTTTGATATCACAAAAACGTTAAATATAGCGGCAGGTGAAGGTTGTTGATGTTGCTAATTTATCAATCAAAACACCCCGCAGAAAGCGGGGTGTTGTTTTTCATACTGATTTCAGTTTTCTACTTTCGTTTCAAACTTATTTCTTGCCTTTTTTGGCAGGAGATTCGGCATCTTCTGCTTTGGGAGCTTTAGAGCCGTCATAGTGGTGGCCCAAATATTTGACATACAATTTGTCTTCAATTTCTGCCGCCAACTGCGGATTGTCTTTTAAATATTGGCGTGCATTTTCGGCACCTTGGCCCAATTTTTCATCACCATAGATAAACCAGCTTCCGCTTTTGTCTAAAATACCGGCCTCTACGCCTTTATCGAGCAAGCAGGCCTCGCGGGAAATTCCTTCCCCATGCAGCATGGTAAATTCGGCTTGGCGATACGGGGGGGCTACTTTGTTTTTGGTTACTTTGGCGCGCACGCGGGTACCGATAATTTCGTCCCCTTTTTTCAAGTTTTCAATGCGGCGTACATCAATGCGCACAGAAGAGTAAAATTTCAAGGCCAAACCACCCGGCGTGGTTTCGGGATTGCCGAACATGATGCCGATTTTTTGGCGAAGCTGGTTAATGAAAATAATACTCGTTTTGGTTTTATTCAAAATGCTGGTCAGTTTACGCAAGGCTTGGCTCATGAGTCTGGCTTGCAAACCGACGTGAGAATCACCCATTTCTCCCTCAATTTCTGCTTGCGGTACCAAGGCGGCCACAGAGTCTATGATGATCAAATCAATCGCGCCGGAGCGGACCAATTTTTCGGCAATTTCCAGGGCTTGCTCTCCGCTGTCAGGTTGGGAAATTAACAGTTCGTCCACGTTTACACCGATAGAGGTGGCATAGACGGGGTCCAAGGCGTGCTCGGCATCAATAAAGGCCACCACACCGCCGTTCTTTTGTGCTTGCGCGGCTACATGCAAAGACAACGTCGTTTTACCGCCGGCTTCGGGACCGTAAATCTCAATTACGCGCCCACGGGGAATACCGCCCACACCCAAGGCCAAGTCCAAAGATAGGGCTCCGGTGGGAATGGCATCTACTTTTTTTACGTTGGCATTTCCTAAAATAGAAATGGCTTCTTTTCCGAAGGCCTTTTCAATTTGGCCTAAGGCTAAATCCAATGCTTTTTGTTTGTTTGCGTCCATAAATCCTCCCAGATAGATAAAAAACGATTATGCCGCCACGGTTTGGTTTACTTCCGCGCGGGAAAAAGTTAATTTGTTGTTTTCTTTCTCTAAGTGTACAATAATTTGAGTCCCCTCGGGATACTGTTGTACCAAAATATTTTCAGCCAGCGGGTCCTCCAACAGACGTTGTACGGTGCGCAGTAAAGGACGTGCACCATATTTTTCGTCAAACCCTTCGACAATCAAGAAATCCTTGGCCTCTTGGGTTAGTTGCAGCGTTAATTGGCGGTCTGCCAGTTTGGCTTCTACTTTGCTAAGCAGTAAGTCCAAAATCTGCCCGATATGTTCTTTGCCCAAAGAGTGGAAAACCACAATTTCATCAATGCGGTTAATAAATTCCGGATTAAAGGTCTTTTTTACTTCGTCCATGACGTGCTGGCGCATTTCAGCATGTTGTTGCTCCTGAGAAGCCGCGGCTGTAAAACCCAGGTTGTTTCCTTTATTGGTAATTTGGCGCGCACCGACGTTGGAAGTCATAATAATCACGCAGTTTTTGAAACTTACTTTGTGACCCAAATTGTCGGTCAAAGAGCCTTCGTCCAATACTTGCAATAAAATATTGTAAATATCGGGGTGTGCCTTTTCCAGTTCGTCCAGTACCACCACGCTGTAATGGCGGCGGCGTACGGCTTCGGTCAGTTGGCCGCCTTCTTCATAACCCACGTACCCCGGAGGGGCCCCGATTAAACGGGAAACGGCAAACTTTTCCATATATTCAGACATATCCAAACGTACCATGGCCTCTTCGTCACCAAACAGGAAGG
Organism: Elusimicrobiaceae bacterium; assembly: GCA_017468055.1. Classification (GTDB taxonomy): domain Bacteria; phylum Elusimicrobiota; class Elusimicrobia; order Elusimicrobiales; family Elusimicrobiaceae; genus Avelusimicrobium. The sequence continues at coordinate 2,259 of JAFUJU010000066.1, read as the reverse complement.
TGGCCAAACTTTTGGCCAGTTCGGTTTTTCCTACACCGGTGGGACCTAAGAACAGAAATCCACCAATAGGACGGTGCGGATTGCCCAAGCCTGTGCGGTTGCGGCGAATAGCCTGAGAAACGGCCCGTACGGCCTCTTCTTGGCCGATAATGCGTTTGTGAAGGTGTTCTTCCATGTGCAAAATTTTGTCCGTTTCGGTTTGCGTCAGGCGCGTAACGGGAATACCCGTCCATTTAGAGGCAACAATGGCGATATCTTCTTCCGTTACTTCTACACGGCGGTTATTGCGCTCTTCTTGCCATTTGGCTTTTAATTCATCCAACTCTTTTTTCAAAGCCTCTTCTTTAGTTTTCAGTTGAGTGGCTTTTTCAAATTCGCGGTTGCGGATGGCTTGATCTTTTTCGGCCACGGCGGCTTGGTATTTGCGTTGCATTTCGCGCACATCGGCCGGCATGGCAGAATTTTTGAGCCGTGCGCGGGCACCGGCCTCGTCAAAGAGGTCAATGGCTTTGTCCGGCAGGGCACGGTCGGTGATGTAGCGGTCTGCAATGGCGGCCGCGGCATGCACGGCTTCATCGGTAAAAAATACCTTGTGATGTTCTTCAAATTTCGGGCGGATACCGGATAAAATAGTAACCGTTTGCTCTACATCCGGCGGCTCTACCGTAACGGGTTGGAAACGGCGCTCAAAGGCGGTGTCGGACTCAATGTATTTGCGGTATTCGTCAAAAGTGGTCGCACCGATGCACTGTATTTCTCCGCGCGCCAAAGCAGGTTTAAGCATATTAGACGCGTCCATAGACCCTTCGGCCGCGCCTGCCCCAATGAGGGTGTGGAGTTCGTCAATAAAAATAATACTGTTGCGGTCTGCGGCGGCTTCGTCAATGATGTTTTTGAGGCGTTGCTCAAATTCTCCGCGGTACTTGGTGCCGGCTACTACAGAGGCCAAATCTAGGCCCAAGAGGCGTTTGCCGCTCAGCACGTCCGAAATATCTCCGGCGGCCATTTTTTGCGCCAGACCTTCTACAATAGCAGTTTTGCCGACCCCCGGTTCTCCTATTAAAACAGGATTATTTTTAGTGCGGCGAGCCAAGATTTGTACCAAGCGTTCAATTTCATCTTCGCGCCCGATGACAGGATCCAGCGAGCCCTTTTCTGCCAGAGCCGTCAAATCCCGCGTGTACTCGTCCAAAGTGGGGGTTTTTGTTTTGGTATCTTTTTTGGCGGACGGGGTGGGAATAATTTCCTCTTCTTCCTCGTCATCTTGGGCAAAGTCAGAGGAGGCTTCGTCCTCTTTTAAGTCAGCCGGTTGAGCCCCTTCCAAAAAAGCTAATGTGCTTTCGCGCACGGTACTTAAGGTAACATTTAAATTTTGAAAAATAGTGCCGGCCATGCCTTCTTCTTCTCGCACAAGGCCCAGCAAAATGTGCTCCGTGCCGATGTGCTCCGTGCCTAAACTTTGCGATTCTTCCACCGCAAACTCCAGCACTTTTTTGGCGCGCGGCGTAAACGGGATTTCCCCCAGTAGCATCACTGCATCTCCGATGCCTACCATTTTTTCAATTTCCAGACGTACTTTGCGAAAGGTAACCCCTAATGAAGCTAAAATTTTATTAGATACCGTGCCGTCCAGTGCTGTCAGGCCCAGCAGTACATGCTCCGTACCTACATAATCATGATTAAGCCGTTTGGCTTCTTCTTGCGCGATGAGAATAATTTTTTGCGCATTTTCCGTAAATCGTTTTGCCATCTTAAACCCCTGTTTTGATAAGTACTTACATTATATAAAAAACGGGTTTGTTTAGTCGGTAAGGTTTTGGATTATTTTTTAGGTGATGCAAACTACTTCTTCGGTTGTTTGTATATTACTGGGCAAACAATTTTCTATATTTAAGTTTCTTGCCTCCGCCTTGCCTGCGCCGTATCTAGCAGTACTTGCCTAGGCAACTAGCGGAGGAAATAAATCATAAATCTAAAAAATCATGCTACCAACAATTATTTTTCATTTGTTGTTTTTTCGTTGAGAAAGTGCTCCAATCCTTGACACGTTTTTTTTTTTTGTTACAATTTTTGCGTAGGAAAAATTGGAACAAAAAGGAGATCATGTATGAAAAGAGGTTTTACATTAATAGAACTCTTGGTAGTGGTACTTATCATTGGTATTTTGTCTGCCGTCGCTTTGCCACAATATCAAAAAGCGGTATTTAAAGCCCGCATGGCGGAAGCTTTTACCAATTTGAAAACTATTTCTGAAGCAGT
>JAFUJU010000065.1 GCA_017468055.1 Elusimicrobiaceae bacterium | reverse complement strand
TTAGCTTCCGTAGCTTTACCGCAGTATAATAAGGCGGTAATGAAAGCCCGTACCGCTGAAGCGATTACAACGACAAATGCCCTAAGAAAAGCCATGAATGTATATTATCTCAATGGTGCTTCTGAAGATTTCACATTAGAAGATTTGGATCTTAAACTTCCCGAAATGAAATATCATGAATTATCTACAGAACAAATGCTTCCTGATGGTGGGTGGCACACGACGTTTTCCATTATTCCCGGCATAGGTAGCTATGCCCTATCCATTTATACCGGAGCGCATCCGAGCCTCAACTACACTCACTGTACCGGAAAAGACTGTATGCTTTTTTCAGTGTGTCAACCGTTTGCAGTCGGAAGTGAACTTTTTGAATGTGATTTATAATAAAAAACCCCGCTTAATGCGGGGTTTTAGCTTTGAAATTTCCAACTTTCTAATCAATCAGATGGCAGGCGTCTTTTTTATCTTGTTCCAACTGTGCTTTAAGTGCTTCTAGACTATCAAATTTGCTCTCAGAGCGGATTTTATCGTAAAAGAACACTTCCACCCTTCTTCCGTAAATGGAACGCTTAAAATCTAAAATATGCACTTCTACCAAAGGAATAACGGAATGAATTGTATTAACGGTCGGGCGGAAACCGATGTTGCAGATGCCGCGGTAAAAACGGCGGCCGATGCGCACTTTAACAGCAAAAACGCCCAGCGGCAACAGTTTGTAAAAATTAATGTCCAAATTAGCCGTCGGAAAACCGATTTTTCGGCCTAATTTCTGTCCGGTTATCACGCGCCCTTCCACGCTGTAGGGGCGACCCAATAAAGCATTGGCGGCGCGGATATCGCCCTGTGCCAACGTTTTGCGAATTAAAGAAGAGGAAATTTTACTACCGTCCTCTCCATCGTAAAAAGACATGATATGGCAGGGAATAGCTAACTGTTGGCATTTGGCTTTTAGGAAATCGCCATTTCCTTGGCGGTTTTTGCCAAAGGCAAAGTCCGGTCCGGCCAAAATTGCGCCGCAATTATATTTTTCCAACAATACTTTTTTAAAAAATTTTTCCGCCGTATATTCCCGATACATCTGAAAATTCAGTTCTTCCGTTGGAAAATGTAAGCAAGATTTTAATAAAGCCTTTTTCTCCGGAGGGGTGGAAAGTACGGTCATTTCCGGTTGGGGGGATAAAAGAGTCTTGGGCGGATACGGGAAATACAACACCTGTGCTTTCATCTGGTATTGGACGGATAATTGTTCTAAACGGGCAAACAGAGCACGGTGCCCCAAGTGCACTCCGTCAAATGTACCCACCGTAATCAACTTTTTGCGTGTCATAATACAGGCTCTTGTAGAAATTTTACTATTTCTTCGCGGGGTGTGGTTTTAAGTTTGTTTCCGTCAAAAGCATTTGCGACGTCAAAATTTCCGATACTTAGCCGTCTTAAAGCCGTCAAATGGCCCGTAGTGCCCAGGGCCCGTGCCAACATCAAAGCTAAAGAACGCACGTATGTGCCGCAAGAACAATGCAAAGTAAAGGTAATTTTATTTGTACCGTCAAAAGAAATATCTTTCCATTCAAAAATTTCAATCGTATTAAAACGGTCCTCTACAGGTGTTCCTTCGCGCGCTAAATCATACATTTTTCGTCCGTTTATTTTCTTGGCGCTGACGGGGGGAATTTGTTGGTGTACGGAGCCCGTTAAGCTTTGTGTGGCGGTCTGAATTTGCGCAAGCGTAAGGGCCGGAACAGGGGCCGTACGGGTAGGAGAGCCTTGCGCGTCCCAACTGTCGGTTTCCGTACCGAGGGTCAATTCGGCTTGATAGACTTTGGGAAGTTTTAAAAATTTCTCTTGCAAACGTGTGGCGGAGCGTTCTATCAGTAAAATCAAAAGTCCGGTGGCCATGGGGTCTAACGTACCGCTGTGACCGATGCACTTGGTGTGCAAAGCGCGGCGCGCAACAGCCACCACGTCATTAGAGGTGAAATCTTGCGGTTTATCAATCAATAAAAGTCCGCTGGGATTAGTGTGCATTGGAAAGGGCTTCTTTGACAACGGCCGCCAGTTCTTCAGCCACCAGTTGTACCGGTTTTCCGCTTACTTTAAAACCCGCCGCGCGCGCATGCCCGCCACCACCGAAATGCTGTGCAATGGCGCTGACGTCTATTTGATTTCGGGAGCGTAAATTGACCGATACTTTATCCGGCTCCTGTTTTAGCAAAGCCGATACCTCTACTCCCGGAATCATCGTCGGTTGGCTGACGATTCCTTGCGTTTGGGAAGGAACGGCATTAAAGAGTTCAAAATCACTCTGGGCCAGAATAATTTGGCTGTATTTGTTTTGGAAAAGCAGTTGCATCTTTTCTAAAGCGCGTCCCAAAAGTTTGAGCTCCGTGTAGGATTTGGTAAAGTAAATGACTTGGTTGATTTTGTTTACGTCGGCACCTAATGCCACTAAGGCAGAGGCCACACGCAGAGCTTCAGCAGAAGTGTTGGTATGCAAAAAACGGCCCGTATCGGTCACTACTCCGGTATAAAGGCAGGTGGCTTCGTCGGGTGTAGGCAAGAGGTTGTCTTCGCTGGCTTCAAAAAGTTGAAAGATAATTTCCGCCGTGGAAGAGGCCGTAGAATCTATGAGATTGACGTCGCCGTAGGCCTCGCTGACCAAGTGGTGGTCTATGTTAATGAGGGTTTTGGCATTTTTTAATACCGTTTCCAAATCTCCGCCGCGTTGCCGGTCCGAACATTCCAGTAAAATGACGGTGTCAAACTGGGGCTTGGGGGGGAGTTCGTTCACGTGAATTTTAGGTAGACCCGGTAAAAAGAATAAATCTTTTCCAATCGCAGGGGAGGCATATGCATAGGCTTCTTTACCCAATCTTTCCAGTAAGGAGCATACGGCCAATGTACAGCCCAAAGAATCTCCATCCGGATTTAAGTGTCCGGCCACAAAGAAATTCTGTCCTTGGTGAATAGCTTGCCAAACCTGCTGAAAGGAATCGTATTTATTCATGAGATTGCTCTTTTTCTTTTTCAATCACTTTGAAAATGCTTTCCACACGGCTGGCCTGCTCGGGCGTATTGTCGTACTCAAAGCTAAAAGACGGAATACGTTTTAAGTGCAGGCGGTGGCGCAACAAGGCACCCAGCTCCTTGCGTAGGAGCGAAAGTTGGTCTTGGGTTCTTTTCTTATCTTCGGGACTACCGAATACGGAAAAATATACCTTGGCGCTGGTTAAATCTTTAGATACGTGTACAGCGGTAATGGTTACAAAACCGCCAAAGTTACCCGCCGCCGTCATCTTGGTGATGATGGTGTTGATTTCCTGTAAGAAAAGGGTTTCTAAGCGTTTAATTCTGTCTATCATAGTTTTATTATAGCATTTTAGAAATAGAAAAACCCCCGCACAAGCGGGGGTTTTTAGTGTTATATCAAAACTTACATTTTGATACGGCGGGTAATATTTTCGTGTTTGATACATTCAATAATGTCGCCTTCTTTGACACCTTTGAAGCCTTCCACCAAAATACCGCATTCAAAGCCTTTTTCCACTTCTTTTACGTCGTCTTTGAAGCGTTTAAGACCGCCGATTTTTCCTTTGCCGACCACTTCTCCGCCGCGCAATACTTTTACTTCCGCACCGCGCACCATTTTTCCGGTGTCTACCAAAGAACCGGAAATAATGCCGGAGCTCAAGCGCATGACCATTTTAATGGTGGCACTGCCTAAAGATACTTCTACCACGTCAGGCTCTAAGAGGCCCTCCATAGCGGCTTTGATATCTTCCAACAGTTCAAAGATAATGGTATATTTGCGGATTTCAATGCCTTCGCGTTCGGCTTCGGTTTGGGCCTTGTTTTCCACGTCCACGTGGAAGCAGATAACTACGGCATTACTGGCTTTGGCAAGCAAGATGTCAGATTCATTGACATTGCCCGGGGCGGAAAGGATAATGTCCAGTTCCACCTCATCAGACGGAATACGCAAAAGCGCATCTTTAATAGCTTCAATAGAGCCTTGTACGTCAGCTTTAAGTACGATCGGTAAGCGTTTGACGGTACTTTCGCCATTTTCATCCTTGGCTAAGCTCATCAAAGATACTTGCTTCGTACGGCGAGCATTGACATCTTCTTTTTGGGCCAATTTACGCTTTTCGGCGGCATAGCGGGCATCTTTTTCACTTTCCATGATGTAAAGCGTATCACCCACTTGCGGCGGCTCTCCGCTGATACCTAAAATTTCTGCCGGTACACTGGGGCCGATTTTTTGGTAACGTTGGCTATTTTCGTCAATTAAAGCCCGGATGCGGCCATAGCTGGTGCCTACAATAAACGGGTCACCCACTTTCATCGTACCTTTTTGTACGAGTACGGTGGCCACGACACCGCGTTTATTGTCGCGTTTAGATTCCAAGATGATACCTACACCCAAGCGGTCCGGATTGGCTTTGAGTTCCATCATTTCCGCTTGCAAGGAAATCATTTCCAAGAGTTTATCAATATTAATTCTTTTCTTGGCGGAAATTTCTACAAAAATGGTGGATCCTTGCCATTCCTCCGGCACGAGTCCGCGGGCGGCTAAATCTTGTTTTACGCGGTCCACATTCGCACCGGGTAAATCTATTTTATTCACAGCCACGATGATAGGCGCTCCGGCGGCTTTGGCGTGCTCCATAGCTTCAATAGTCTGGGGCATAATACCGTCGGTAGCAGATACCACGAGTACCACAATGTCAGTAGCTTGCGCTCCGCGCGCACGCATGGCAGTAAAGGCCTCGTGCCCCGGAGTATCTAAGAAAGTCAACTCTCCATTCGGGGTGCGCACGCGGTAGGCACCAATGTGCTGGGTAATAGCGCCGGCTTCGCCTGCTACAACGTTAGAGCTTCTGATAGCATCTAACAAAGAAGTTTTACCGTGGTCTACGTGACCCATAATCGTGATGACGGCACTACGGGGTTTTAGGCTGGCAGGGTCGTCTTGAGCTTCCATGATATTAATCGTGCTTTCGTCCAGTTCTGCGGCTGCTTCTTCAATGGTGTACCCACATTCAGCACAAATTAGCTCCACCATGTCTTTTTCCAAGCGTTGGTTAATGGTAGCAAACACCCCTAACATCATGAGCTTTTTGATGAAATCATTGATTTTGAAATTCATCTTTTCCGCTAAATCTTTCACCGTTTCCGTGCCGATTAAACGTACGGTTTTACCCTGCGGTTTGGGGGCTTCTTGCACCTTCGGCGCGGGTTGGTGTTTTTGCGGTTGAGGCTGCGGTTTAGTCACCGGTGCCGGTTGTACTTGCGGTTTAGGAGCCTCTACCACAGCCGGTTTGGGCTGGGGTACTGCTTGTACTTGCGGTTTGGGGGCTTCCGGTGCGGGGGCCGCTTGTACCTGCGGTTTGGTGTCCTCTGCCACGGCCGGTTTTTCCGCCACCGTTTCTACCTTTTTAACCGGAGCTTTTTTAACAGTCGTCTTTTTGACCGGAGCCTTTTTAGCAGCCGGTTTCTTTTCTACCGTTTCTGTCTTTTTAGCAGTGGTTTTTTTGGCCGGAGTCTTTTTGGCAGCCGGTTTTTTCTTTTCTTCGGAGGAGTCGCTCTTAGTTGTTTTCTTGGTTGTCATCAGCTACCTCCTGCTCTAAATATTTTTTGGCACTTTCAATAATTTTGGCGGCCGTTTTTTCACCGATGCCTTGCAAGGCGGCCAAGTGTTCCGGCTCTACCGCGGCAATGGCTTCTACAGAAGTGTAACCGGCTTTTTGCAAGATTTCAGCCGTTTTCGGGCCGATACCTTCAATACCTGCAATGACGTCTTGCGTAGCGGCGGCAGCTTCTTCAGCCTCTTTGGCTTTTTGGCTTTCGCTCTTTACTTCCAAGTTCCAGCCGGTCAGGCGGGAGGCTAATTTGATATTTTGCCAATCTTTACCGATAGCGATGGCTAATTGATCGTCCGGCACGATTACCAAGGCTTTCTTTTCGCTCATGCTTACGATTTTGACAAAGTTGGCCTTGGCCGGAGCAATAGCATTGGCGATGACGGTGGAAATTTCGTCGGAATAATTGATTAAATCAATGCGTTCACCGGAGAGTTCGTTCATGACGGCGCGAATGCGGATACCGCGCATACCTACGCAAGTGCCGATCGGGTCAATTTTGTGGTCAATGCTGGACACCATTACTTTGGCGCGGAAACCGGGGTCACGTTCAATCCCCTTGATTTCTACGATGCCTTCGCTGATTTCGGGCACTTCTACTTTAAAAAGCTCTTCCATGAACTTTCCATTGGCGCGGGACAAGATGACATAGGGTCCGCGTTGGCCTTTATCCATTTTGAAAGCGGCGGATTTATAGCGGGAAAGCACGGGATCATCGCCAATGTTGGCCAAGTCTGTTTGGTTGAGCACTTTGGTGATAACGGCTTTGACGCGGGAACCGTTGGTGTAGCGTTCTTTCTTGATTTGTTCGCAGTAGGGCAAGATAGCTTCCACTTTGCCTAAATCTACAATTAAATCTCTGTCGGAGAAACGGCGCACGGACCCGGTAATAACTTCGCCTTCGCGGGGTTTAAATTCTTTGTAAAAGTTTTCGCGTTCAATACCGCGTACTTTTTGAATCAGTACCTGTTTGGCAATTTGGGCCGCAATACGGGAGAAATCTTCCACGTCTTGGGTCAAGGTTACCACATCGCCCACTTTCGGGTTTTTGAGGTGAGCTTTGGCGGCTTCTACGTCAATTTCGCTTTCCGGATTGGTTACAATTTCTACGACGTTTAAGGTTTGATAGGCTTGAATGCTGCCGGTAAGTACGTCAATCTTGGCACTGATTTGGGCGGTTTTACCCAAGTTTTTGCGCAAGGCGGACACTAAGGCATCTTCAATGGTTTTCAAAATATCTTCGCGTTTGATATTTTTTTCTCTTTCCAATCCTTCCAAAGCTAAAATTAAATCTTTTGCATTTCCTTCCATTTTATTTTTTCTCCTTTATATATATGGTTCCCTGATGGGTGTTAAAATTCAAGTACGGGGTCCAAGTTGGCTTTTTTGATATTATCGTACTTAAAATTAAATTGGTTGGTGCCGTCATCTAATATGAAACCTTCTTCATCAGCAGAGGCAATCGTACCGGTAAAAAATCCGCGCCCTTCCAACGGATTTTTAAGCACGATGCGTACACGCTCGTTGATAAACTGTTTGAAATGGGCCGGTTTTTTCAAGGCGCGTTTTACGCCCGGAGAAGAAACCTCTAAAATATAAGCACCGTCAATGAGGTTTTCCATTTCTAAAATACTGTCTATTTTGTTGGTCAGAACAGAGCAATCCTCTAATGTGATACCGCCCTGCTTATCTACAAAAAACTGTAAGAGTTTTTTGCGGCCTTGGTTTTGAATTACCAAATCTACCAGTTCTACGTTTTCTCCTTCCAACGCAGTGGCTACGGTTTGTTCTATGGTTTTAATGTCTTTCATCGTTTCGCACCTGCCTAATTAAGTAAAAAGCGACTTGTTACCAAGTCGCTCTTACAGATAATTTATCTTAACATTATATAAACCGCCCTGTCAAATCTAATCAGTTTTTTACATTGAAAGGGGGAAAAGGAACAATTAATATAGAGGTGTAGTTTATATTACCTAGCAATATAGGGGGAAAACATGAAGAGGGGTATTACAGTTGTAACAGCGCTACTATTATTAGCCGGCGCTGGCATGGCGCAAACAACGCCCAATCCGGCCAAAGGCCGCGTCATCAAGACCGATACTACCACGGTGTATGATGTGTCTACTACCAATAAAAGAGGTACTACCGAATATGGCGTGGTAGAACAGACGGAAACAACGCCCCGCGGCGGTACACGGTTAGTGAGCCAGGTGGAATATAGTGACTTTACGCCTAGTATGATGTCGGTGGCCAATGCAAAAGCGGGTGAAATTTCGTTGGGTTTTGGTTTGAGCCAATCCTATGATAAAGATACGCACGGTACTCACTTTGCTGATATCGGTATGGGTGGTAATGTGCAAGTATTGTGGCGTGCCGGAGAAAAGCTTTCCTTAGGTTTGGATTATATGCTTTTAACTCCGCATGATAATAAAGGAAAAGGCTATTCTTATGAAAAGCTCCGCCTCAACGGGGTGGCTTTTGCCGGAAAATATACCTTAAATCCGTATGACAGATTAAATTTCTATTTGCCGATGGGTATCGGTATGGCTCAAGTGCGTTTGAAAGGCTATGGAGAACGTGACGGGGTCTATACCTCTGAAAGCCGCGACAAATGGGGCCTTGATATGTATGCCGGTTTAGGTATGCAATATAACCTGACTGAAAACACCTTCATCGGTTTAGAATACCGCTATGTGGTGGCATTTGTAACGTCTGATGACTTGAACCGCTACTATGGTAAAGGTCATTATTTCCAATTCCACAATGCATTCTTAAAACTGGGTATGCGTTTCTAAGAAATATTCATTCCAATGCACCCCGCCAGACTGGCGGGGTATTTTGTTTGTAGAAAATTCTCGGCTAGGGTGGGGGGAAATATAAGGACTTTTTGATGGGGCCTTTTAAGGGCCGTTTTCCGACGGTGAAGTGCGTCTCCTCTTGACACGTTTTTTTTTTTTGCTACAATTTTGGGGTTGCACTCAGACCCCGATCTTAAAGGTTGTTTGTTGGGCCTTAAAGATGTCCAAAAGGAGAGAAAAATGAAAAAAGGTTTTACGTTGATAGAACTTTTAGTAGTAGTCCTAATTATTGGAATTTTGTCTTCTGTGGCTTTGCCGCAGTATCAGAAAGCAGTGTTTAAAGCCCGCTTAGCACAGGTGCTTTCAGATGCCAGAATTATAGAAAATTGTATCAATGAGCATTTTTTAATAAATGGCAATGCCGGCACAGGTATAAATTTTGCAAATATGAATTGTTCTGTTGAATTAACTAGCGGAACAGCAGGATCCGATAACTCCTATCGCACAAAATATTTCCAGTTTGTAAACTTAAATTGTAACGGATCAACTTGTTCCTTTTGGGGATTTGATCTACCCGGAGGTCCTGGACATTATTATGAATTAGAATTTAGTAAAAACAGCACAACGACCACAAAAAAGTGTTATACGGAAAAAACTGACTTTGGGCGTATCGCTTGTAAAATGTTTGAAATGCAAGGATATTCATACACAGACGAACAATATTAAACCTTATAAAAGTAATATTTTAAAAACGAAACACCCGCCAGTCAGTAGCGGGTGTTTTGGTGTAATAATAACCTAATAATAATACTATTTTTAAATCTAAAATAAACTATATAAACCTATGTTCGGGGTTTTATAAAATACCCCTATGGATATTTTGAAAAGGGGAAAAACATCTCATCTTTTAGTCTGTGCCTTGTTCGGGTGTTGTGTTTTTGCTTTGGCTAGCCCCGCACAAGCGCAAATTTATCGTGTTGCCCGCCCCAATCCCACCTTTAAAGAAGACACCCCTTGTAAAGAGAAAACCCCACCCAAATGGGAAGTGGCCGCCGCCGGATCAATGTCCTATGGCAAATTGAGCGATGCCATGGGCTACACTGCCAGCCGCCGTATGGTGGGGGGAAACGTGGGGGGAAAATTCCCCCTTTTTGTGAATGAAAAATGGGGGCTTTTCCCCTTCTTTCTTTTTTAAAATAGGTTTTCCACCCTATATTGTAGGGCAGTAACTCAGCTCCCTTTTATCCCCCTCTTTACTCTTTGTTTATACTATATACTGCGCCCCTCTTGCGCTTGTAAAGCTCTTCCATTCCGGGTGGCCTCCTATTATGGACCTTTTATAAAGGATAATAAAGCCCTTTACTCTGTATCCTCTGCTAGTTCCTGCGGCAGAATATCACTTTCCCGTAATATCCGCCTTTCCCAAAATGCCCTAAAACGTAAAAGGGGTAGGCTAGGATACCCTAAAATGCAAAATCAGGGCTAATTTTGCATTTTCTAAAATCGCCTAAAACGAAATGCCCCATACCCTAGGTACCCCCAAATCGTTCTGGGGCGATTTAAAATCTGGGCAAAATTTGCAAACTGACAAAAAAAAGGGGGAGAAAAAAATTATAAGAATGTGGCATCAAAAAAACATTTGCAAAATTCCCCTTAAATTTTTTCTATGAAAAAAATTGAAAATTCATGAGTATAAAAAATATAAAGTTACTTAATAGATTTTATAAAAAAATACTTAAAAAATAAAAGAAATAAAGATAAATATAAATCAAATAGTTAAGTTTAAAAATATCGTTTTTTTATTAGATTAGTTAACATAATAAAAATTATCGTTAGTTAAATCAATATGACAAATAACCCCCTCCGCCACTTTCCAAACCCTGTTTTTAGTATTTAAGCCATGGTTAGATATGGGCAAAACTAAATTTGCGTGTCTTTTGTAAAAAACTAAAATCTAATTGTTGAAATTAGATTTTTTTGTCTTTAAAAGCAGTATGAATCTTTGAAAAACAGAAAGAAAAGGGGTATTTTATCCTTTTATTTTCCCTTTTTTCATGCTTTTTATTCTTTTCTTTAAAAGCAAAAAAATGCAAAATCAGCTAAGATTTTGCATTTTTGATCATCTTTTTAAAAAAGAAAATTTAGGTGAAATGGCCGCTTTTTCTTTTTCAAATGCCCTTTTTTCATGTCTTTTTGGCGGGATTCTAGTGCCATTCCCCGGCTATTTTTCCGGCCAATACAAAGGCTCTGGCAAATCCTTCGTCAGAAAGTAAGTAAGCGCGGGAACGTTTGCTGCCGGCGGCCTTAACGGAGCCTTGGCGCATTTCTCCGGCCAATACCCGGTCTAATCTTCCCCCACCATAGCCGGACTTTGCTAAAGACTTGGAAAGGGCCAATGCGCTATAGCCGTCGCTTTCTTTTAGTAGCTCCTTGGCCGCAGCTATCAGTAGAATGGCAGCTGTTTCCGGGCTTAAAAGGCGGCTCTTGCGGCGCAAAACAACCAGACCGTCATCTATCTTGGTTATTTGCTCCCAAAGCACGCTGGGGGCTGTTTCGCGGCTTATTGAAGGGGCTGTCTGTGGGCGTATCTGTTCGGCTGCGGCAAAACCGGAAGAGGTGATTGCGGGGGCCGGATAGGCCGATTGTTGGTTAGGATAGTGTTCCTGTTGGGGAAATGGAGCCGGTATGGAAGTTTGTTGGCGCGGTTGGGGGCGGCGGTACGAGCGGCTGGTTCCTGTGCCAGATTCGGCCCAATCCGTTCCGGACGATTTTGCAGGTTTTCCGATTAATTGCAAAAACTCCGCACGCTGTTTTTCTATAAAATCGGGACTTCCTTCAGCCTCAAATTCCTCTCCGGAGCGCAATTTTAAGCGAATTTTGACTTTATTTTGCTGGTTTTCTGTCATACATTCCCCCTGTTTACAAAATAGTTTTCCACACCACTTTTAAACACCCTTTTGACATATAATAAATAATATTTTGACATATGTCAATATATGTCAATTATATGTCATTTTATGTCAAAACCTGTTTAAAAGTGACATTCTACGACGAGAAACTATAAAAAATCTCCTCAATTTTAACGCAAAATAAGTGCTGAAAATGGCTTTTTCCCCTCTTTGAAAATCTCATATAACACAAAGACTTAGATTTTTGAAGGTAAGGGTGGGAGGATTTTTGCGGGAGTTTTGCACAAAGCAAAAAAGGCCAAAAAATGAATTTTTAAAAATCGGGTCAAAAATAACTGCCGTAAAATTTGCCCTGAAAATGCAAAATGCTAAAAAAAGTAAAATTAGCCCCGATTTTGCATAAATTGCTAGAATGAGTGTATGAAAGATTTTTCCAAGATTTTACTCAAATGGTACAAAATCCACAAACGCCCCCTGCCTTGGCGCGACACCCAAGACCCTTACCGAATCTGGATTTCCGAGATCATCTTACAGCAAACGCGGGTGGCACAGGGGTATGATTACTTTTTGCGCTTCATGGAGCGTTTTCCGGATATTGATACCTTGGCCGCTGCACCGGAAGACGAGGTGCTGAAATATTGGGAAGGATTGGGCTATTATAGCCGAGCCAGAAATTTGCATACAGCGGCTAAAAGCATGAACGGAGTTTTCCCCTCCACCTATGAAGGTGTTTTGGCCTTGAAAGGAGTGGGCGAATATACTGCCGCTGCGATATGCTCTTTTGCCTATCGCATGCCGTATGCGGTGGTGGACGGAAACGTCTACCGCGTTCTTGCGCGCTTGTTCGGTATTCATACCCCTACCGATACGACCGAAGGAAAAAAAGAAATTGCCACTTTGGCACAAAAACTTTTAGATAAGCAATTTCCTGACGATCACAATCAGGCTATTATGGATTTTGGGGCTACCCAATGCGTGCCGCAATCGCCTAACTGTAAAGTCTGTCCTTTTGTTAAACGCTGTAAGGCTTATGCGGCGGACGAAGTGGAGGTGCTTCCCATTCGCACTGCTAAAGTGCAAACGTCCAAGCGTTACTTTACCTATATATATGTAAGACAAGGCGGGTACACGTGGTTGCGCAGACGTCCTGCCGGAGATATTTGGCAAGGACTTTACGAATTGCCCATGTTGGAAACTTCACAAGAGATAACCATGCAAGAATTAAAGAAAACGGATTTTTGGAAAAAGCACTTTTCTCGGCTTTCCCCCCGCCTTCTGCAGGGGCCCGTGAAACATGTGCTTTCTCATCGGGTTATTTATGCTTGGTGCTACGGAGTGGAAATTCCCGATGGACAAACCGTTTCGCAGGGCTTTATTAAAGTGCCTGAAAATGATGTAAAAAAGTACGCCTTTCCTCGTCTTGTCCAAAAGTTCTTAGCGGATAAATAGACACAAAAAAACAGGGAAAAATACCAGTTTGTCCTCACCAGCAAACTCATATTTCCCCTGTTTTTCCCCCATTTATCCCCTTTCTAGGCA
>JAFUJU010000064.1 GCA_017468055.1 Elusimicrobiaceae bacterium | reverse complement strand
CTTGACTTGGCTCCCGATAGTAAGCGGTAATAGGGTACGAAGTAAAATTCGTATAAAAAAGCTTATTAAAGGGAGTTAAATTATGAAAAAAATAAACAAAAAGTGTAGTAGCAAAAAAAGTATATCCTTATCGGCAGAAGAAATATCAAAGCCTGTAATAGAAAACCATGAGTTGAAAACACTGGTTTCCAATATAGAAACCCAAAATCTACCTTCAGAAACCTTGCAAAATCTGCCCAATTCCCAAAAACAACAAGCCACTAAACCAAAAGACTTACGCATCCCGCCAGAGGGCAGTATTATCAGCAAAACCTACCGCGGACAGCAAATAGAAGTAAAAGTGCTTGAAAATGGCTTTGAATACAAAGGAAAAGTCTATAAAAGCATCTCGCGCGTGGCGATGACGATTACCAAGCGTCAAATTAGCGGATATGTGTTCTTTGGCCTTTCCAAATGAGCCCACGTCAACTACCGCCCGTATCGGGGCGTTTTGTAAAGGGGCGTTCCGGCAATCCGTTGGGCCGGCCCAAAATCCTGCCCGATAGAGAAGCTGTCCTACTTATGATTAAGTTTTTTGATGTTTTTGCTCGGGCCTATTACAAGCAAGGTGATGCCCCCTTACGCCTAAATCAAATCCGGAAGATCCTGTATGCGAAAAAAGTGTTACCTGCCCAAAAGCCTTGAAGAATTAAAAAGTCTATCAGATGAGAAACTCCAGTTCTATTGGGAAGAGTTTTATATGTATCCCTTAAGGGGTAGGAAAGCCAAGATTCGCCCTTTATGGTATGCAATCCAGTGCGAATTAGGGCGCTGTAAACTGGCGGAAAAATACCGAATGCGCCTTAATAAATATGCCACTAACCCCGAAAAGTATATCCAACGAGCGGTAAAGCAGAAATACAGCTTAGCAATCGGTACGGTACTGACAAGGCATTATAAGGGGCAAACCTACCAAGTAATCGTCAAGGGAGAGAAATCTTATGAGTGGGAGGGGCGAACTTATCCTAATTTAACTGCCATAGCCAATGAGATTATAGGGGGGCACACCAGTGGCCCCAAGTTTTTTGGACTTATAAAATAGATTTTGTTTTTCATTTTAATATTGTATTATAGGAGACATAAGGAGGGAAAAATGAAAAAAATAATTCTTTTAGGGTTGTTTAGCATATTTTTTGTGGCTTGTTCCTCAAACCAAAAAGTTTTACAAAACACAACAACAATATTGCGAGGTGAAAATATTAAGATAGCTGAGCATATTTACGGGGCTCCTAGTGAGGTTAGACCCGCGGCTAAAGAAGGCGAAAAAATTTATATGTGGTCAGTAAGTACCGGTACTCAAGTAGGAACGATGTCTCAAGAGGATACGATTTTTATGGGAGACAAAGAAAAGAAAGTCAATAAAACTTCAATTGTTTTTGCGAAACTCTGTTATATTGCTTTCAAAACAAATCCTCAGGGAAAGATTATAGAAGGGATATTTGATGGCTTTGTAGGATATGCTTGTTCTTCCTTATACAATCGGACCTTAACTTTCTGTAATGAATTAACCAAAGCCACGAGAAAAACCTACAAGAAACCAATTGGTGGATGTGCAATTAGTGATTATGAAAAGATTAAAGAAAAAAGATCTTTTGTTATTCCCAATTCTTATGTAGATGATTATTATTACGAAGAAGATAGTTTCTTTAATAATTAATAACATAGCAAATAATAAAACCCCTTTGGATATTCAATCCAAGGGGGTTTTTCTTGACTTCTCTCCCGTTAGTAAGCGGTAATGTGTATAGGAGAATTATACAAAATGCCAAAAATTAATTGTGCTATCTATACGCGTAAATCTACCGAGCATGGACTGGATATGGAGTTCAACTCCTTGCAAAACCAAGAGGAATCTTGCAAGGCCTATATCCTCTCCCAAGCATTTAACGGGTGGGAGTATTATAAAACCTATTCTGACGGCGGTATCAGCGGTGGCACCATGGAACGCCCCGCCTTGCAAAGCCTTATGGCTGATATCCGCGCCCGCAAAATACAAGTAGTGGTTGTCTATAAAGTGGACCGTCTTTCGCGCTCTATCATAGATTTCCACAAAATGATGCAAGAGTTTGAAAAATATTCCTGTAATTTTGTCTCTATTACCCAATCGTTTGACACGAGTAACTCCATGGGTAAATTAACACTCAATATGCTCTTATCCTTTGCCCAGTTTGAAAGGGAAGTATCAGCCGAGCGCGTACGGGATAAAATCGCCGCCAGTAAGGCCAAAGGGCTTTGGATGGGGGGAACTCCACCGCTAGGGTATGATATCAAGGACAGGCAGTTAATTCCCA
This sequence comes from Elusimicrobiaceae bacterium, assembly GCA_017468055.1. Classification (GTDB taxonomy): domain Bacteria; phylum Elusimicrobiota; class Elusimicrobia; order Elusimicrobiales; family Elusimicrobiaceae; genus Avelusimicrobium. The sequence goes on along the minus strand of JAFUJU010000064.1, from coordinate 22,208 downwards.
ACGAACAGGAAAAAACACTCGTCAACCTGATTTTTACCAAGTATTTGGAACTGGGCAATATGTTTGCCACCGCCCATTGGCTAAACGAGCAGGGGTATCATAGCAAAGCATGGGTGCCGAGTTGCGGTAAACCCCGCGGAGGTAGGCCTTTCCAAAAGAGTGGGATTCAGCGGATATTAACCAACCCCGTCTATATCGGCAAAGTGGCCCACCGTGCCCAAAATAAAACCTATCAGGGCAAGCACGAGGCCATAGTCCCCAAGGATATATGGGAACAAGCGCAGGAGTTTATCCGTAGGCGCATTAAAGACAAAAATGCCTTTAGTACCTATCAAGTACACTATAGTGTATTATCCCGTAAATTATATGACGATACAGGGCGCAGTTTCCGGCTGACAACCGCTAAAAAGCAGGGGAAAAAGTTTCTGTACTACTATAATGGCGTGGGTGGGCATTATCTGCCTGTGGAACAACTGGATAATTTCGTGTTAAAAACGCTTAAAATGACTGATTTTGATGATTTGGAGCCGTTATCCAATAGAGATAGCCTGACCGATAAACAAATGCGGAAATGGATAGATAAAGTAGTTTGCCAAAGTACGGGGAAAACGCACTATTTGAGTATATTCTTAAACGAAAAGCAGATAAAGGCGGATTTGAGTGCTTTGCCTAAAATATCAGGCCAAGCGGAAGAACACACCCTTGTGCCGGAGAAATTAGACGGAAAGTTGTATGTGCGTAATACTTTTATCGTGGATAATGTATCGTCAATGAAACTGCAAAACGGGAGTGCAAGAAATATACTGACGGTACGGCAATTAAACGAGAGTTTGGTGCGTGGGCTAGCGCGTGGGTGGCAACTGAAAAAGATGATAGAAAAGGGTATGGCAACGCGTGAATGGGAAAAGGCCAGCGGTATGAATAAACGAACTTTTGCGAGATATTTGAATTTATGTTATCTTTCGCCCAAGATCGTGGCCGATATTTTGGAATATAATAATCCGCGCAATATGACATTGCGGGAACTCATGAATTTAGCCGAGAGGGAAAGTGATTTTGAGAGGCAGGAAAGAGAGTGGAAAATATGATAATATGACAAGTATAAAGGAGATAACAATGAGAAAGATACTATTTGTTTTATGTGTTGCTTTATTTTTGACGGCTTGTGCGATTGTGCAAAAGATACCCGGTTCTACTGACGAAACAGCCCAAAAACGTCCTAGCTTAGTAGAAATTAACAAAACCGCTCAGGATATAAGTACTGAATTTTTTGAAAGAGAAAAGCAAAATTCCTTGAATGAGGAAGAAAAAGAAATTTTGAACAAGTGGAATAATGCAAAAGACGATGAGGAAATGAAATACTTGTTTCAATATGCTGATCGTAATATTGAATTGTCGGATCTAATAACTATGAGATTGGGTTTAGATGCGGGTTATACAGAACAAGAATTAGATGAGTTTTTAAAATTAGGATTATATGTTAAAAATCCATATTGTGAAGATGAATTTAAATCTTATAAAGTATTTCAGGTTTTAGAAGACTTTGTGCTAGCCCATGGATGTGAGATTACCAGTTATGATAAATGCTCTATTTATCATGGAAGAATCTTTATGTTTCCTAAACAAGGAGAAGAAATATATTTTGATAAAAAGATATTATATCCTTCTGATAATTCCTGTTCTGTGTATGCAGGAATTTTTACCTATGAAAACAATGCTGGAAATATAAATACTGTACCAATTTTGCTGTTTTTGTCCAAAACAATTGATAAAAAACAATTAGAACTTATTAAGAAAATGAGAGAGGAAACTCAAACAAGAAAAGAGTAATTTTCGGATCCTCACATTTTCCGCATTAGAGAAAAAGGCCAGTTAGTGGCCTTTTTCTTTCCTACCAAAAAGTTCTCCAAGATGGGGATAACTAAAAAAATCTCACAAATACCGACGAGCACGCAAACACTAACACAACAAAAAAGGCACTCCGTAAGAAGTGCCTTATCAAATGGTGGACCGGAAGGGACTCGAACCCCTGACCTCCTGCGTGTAAAGCAGGCGCTCTACCAACTAAGCTACCGATCCGTCTACATTTATTATAGCAAATAAAATTCCCGCGTGCAAAGATTTATTCTTTTTCAGCCGCGCAATCTTCTTCCACCTTGGGGGTGGTGCGGGCCCATTCTTCGGCTTCGCTTCCCCAATTATCCATTACTTCTTGCGGCATTTTATATAAAAGCGCACTGCATTTGGCGCTGACAGAGCCGTCGGGCAACAATATTTCGCCTTCCACCTGTGCGCGTCCGGTGCCGTTTTTAAGCACACGGCCGATAGCTTTTAAAGGGGTGTTGGTGGGGGTTACTTTTTTATAAACCACTTCCATTTTAAGCGTTACCATCAAGCGGTTAAAATCATTGGATAAAAGCACTGCGCGTCCGGCCGTTTCGTCCAACACCGTGGCCACAATGCCTCCGTGCACTACGCCGGGGTAAGAGCAATAATTGTCGCTCAAGGTAAAATCCGCTTCAATGCAGTTCTCATCGTAATTATTAAACCATTCCATTTTAAGGCCGAACGGGTTTTCGCGCCCGCAGGCAAAACATTTTAAAGAGGTCGGTTGTCTTACTTTTTTCATAGAGGCTCCTTTTTTATATTATACTTTTTCCGAAAAGTCTCCGTCTTATTTGCTACACTAAAAATATGAACGAAATGGAACGAGAATTTAAATGGGCCGCTGTATCCGAGAAAGATTTTGATCGGTTTTTGTCCTCTTTACAAAGTACATTGGGTACGCTTCCCACAGCGGAAGTGCTGCATATTAGCGATTCCTACTTGGACAATACGCAACACCTTTTCTCTTTGCAAAAGGTGGCCTTGCGTATCCGCCAAATGGGGGGACATTTTGAAGCCACGATGAAAAGCCGCACACAGTTAGTAGGCGGTATGGCTTTCCGACGGGAATTGACTTTGCCGTTACAGGCATCCACGCGCGAAAGAGCCCTGGCTGAGTTAGCTGCCAGAAAGGAATGGGAAGGATATGCTTTCGGCAATTTGTGTGTCCGTTTTGAAATCCAAAATAAGCGTGTGCTTTATTCTTTTTCTTTTAAAAATGCTTGTTGTGAGGTTGCATTAGATCGTTACACTATTTTAACATCCGCCAAGAGTCTTTTTTGTCGTGAGGTAGAGATGGAGCTGAAAGGGGGAAGTGAACAGGATTTTGCAGAACTGGTGCAGCGGTTGAGTGAACAAAGCGGCCTGAAACCGGCTAAAATATCTAAGGTAGCAACAGCAGAAAAATTATTAAAATAAAAAATTAGCCATAACTAACTTTTTAAAAACGCAAAATTTTTTTGCGTTTTTATTTTTTAAAGTAAAAATTTTTAAAAAATATTTAAATGATAGAAATTAAAAGAAGAAATAAGAAAAAAATAGAGATTTCCCGTCGGTAAGAAGATGAAAATATAAAAAAGGTGAAAACCAAAAAGGACTTGATTTTTTAAAAAAATTATTTTCAGACGGAAAAAATTTGCATTTTTTTCATTTTTTGTGGTATTATTTTTATGAGGTTAAAACTAGTTGTCTGAGGAGAGGAAAATGGCCGTTAAAAAAACCGTAAAAAAAGTTGCCGCCAAAAAACCGGCTGCTAAAAAAGTAACCGTAAAAAAGGCTGCTGTTAAAAAACCGGCTGCCAAAAAAGTAGCTGCCAAAAAACCGGCTGTGAAAAAAGCCTGTGCCAAAAAAGCTTGTGCTAAAAAAGTAGTGGCCAAAAAGCCGGCCAAAAAAGTAGCCGTGAAGAAAGCCGCTGTTAAAAAACCGGTAGCTAAAAAAGCACCGGCCAAAAAAGTAGCTGTGAAGAAAGCCGCTGTTAAGAAACCGGCTGCCAAAAAAGTAGCCGCCAAAAAACCGGCCAAAAAAGCAGCTAAGAAAAAATAAAGAGTTTTAAACAAGAAACCCCGCTCGTAAGAGTGGGGTTTTTTGTTAGAGTATATCCAAGACATAAAAAAACAGGGAAAAATACCAGTTTGTCCTCACCAGCAAACTCATATTTCCCCTGTTTTTCCCCATATATCCCCCTAGGCAGTTCCCGCATGGGAACAAAATCTGTTTAGGGTGCCCTTGAGAAAATTGGGTCTACTTCCTATACTCCTATTATAAGAGATGCTTTTGGGCATCGGCAAGCTAAAAAAGTAATTAGATTTTACTGCCTCTTCGACGAAGAGCCTAACCCTCAGATTTTGGTGAAGTGTAAATTCAGGTTAAATCGGTTGCCGGAAGTCTTTGCCGATGACGATGCGCACATCGCAAATGGCATTGCCTTGCTTTTCGGCGACAATTTCATTATTTAGTCCAATGGTGGTGCTGAGCTGTTTGACTTGGCTTAAGCGGCCGGTATAATCTACGATATAGCTTTTATCTTTTTGTTCACCGCCGGGGAAATTCTCATAATTGAGAACATCTACAGATAAAAGCCCTTTTTGGTGTTTGTTACGCAAGTATTGTGTAAGATCGGCTGCCGCACCCTTTTTTCCGGAGGCATTTAACACTTCTACCAATAATGGCCTGTCTTCTAAGGCTAAAGGGGCCAAATCTGCCACCGGTTCGGGGATGTAATCTTTGGGAGCCTGCTTGGAAGAAGATTTTTTCTTCTTTTTATTTTCTTCTGCGTTACGGACCGTAAAATCCGTAAGTTCCAAGCGGGCAAATGCCATGGAATAAAGTAAAAATTCTGCCGGAGAAAGATTGGTGCGTTTATCATGCAGAGCCGTTAGGTATTCCCAGATAAAAGAGCCTGCTAAAACAGGATTGTAATGCCAGGCAGACAGGCCATATTTAAATTGCTCCCAAAAAGGGTCTCTTTTGATACTTTTAGGAATATAATAGCGTAAAGATTTTGGTTGAATATTAGCTTTTTCAAATAAATCCCGGGCGTTTTCTTGCGTGTTTTTGGGTAATTTTTTCCGTTTTACTGTGGTTAGGATTACCTTGCGGGAATGGGGATTATAAGAGAATGTCATACCCGGCTGTGTAAGAATAGCTATGTATAAAGCGGTATCCTGTTTGTCAGCCAATGCCGAAACGGTGGGAGATTTTATTTGCACGACGAAACTCCACCCCGTCAGGGCCAGCAAACAAATAAGCAGAAACTTACCGATTAATTGGCGCTTTTTATGAGGTGATTCCATAATTCAATTCCCAGCGGGCAAAGCCATTTTTGGCTGTCAATGGTAAACCATAGTTTGCGGTTGGCGGCGTATAAAAGGGCTTTGTCCAAATCTTGTGCCGCTAATGTACGTATGACAAAAGCATCTTTGTATTTGCGGTCTTTGGAAGAAATATCTGCCACGACCAACATTTTGCTCAGGGCCGTCATTTCCAGGCTGCCCAGCGTATGTTCCCGAATAGCATCTAACACTTCTTTATCTTTTACGGCGAACTCTTTTTTGGCAATCCAAGCTGACACATAAGAGTGCAAAAGTAGCGGCTCAAAACGGCAAATATCCTCAAAAAACGGTACTTTAATTTTGTGGGTTTTGCATAACTTGATAAGCTCTTCTGCGCTAAATCCCTTTCCGGCATCATGCAAAATACCGGCCTGCACCGCTTTTTCTATCGGTACTTCATAGATATCGCTTAAAATGGCGCAGAGTTCGGCTACGTTGACCGAATGTAAGTAGCGGTTGGGCTTAAGATGTTTTTGCAGCCAACGGTGCACAGCTAAACCGTATAAATCATTTTTTAAAATCACTTCTCCTACAGCAGGAGGAACTTTGTCTTCCGGAATGGTACCGCTGGCCAAGATATGCGCTCTGGCCCGAGTGGAGGACATTTTCGGAAAGCTCCCCGGTAAGAAAATATGCTTAAAATCTGCCTTATGCTCGCTAAATCCGCGGCGCCGCCCGCCCACTACAATTGCATTTTGGAAAATATACGGGGCATTTTTCCACTTATGCAAATCATTTAAGCAGTCAGTTCCTACCAATAGATAAATTTCGGCATTTTTATAGCGTTTCAGTAAATATTCCACCAACTGGTAAGAATAGGTCTTTCCGCCGCATTTTAACTCATAATCATCAAATACGATGTTGGAACCCAACGGAGAAAAGGCTGCTTTAGCCATTTGCATACGCAGTTTGAAGGGAGTGGGGGATTTGTCCTTAAAAGGGGAATGGTACGCCGGCACCACGTGTGCCACGTCCGGCTTGACCACTTGCAGGGCTTTTTTCAGTACGGCAATATGTCCTTTATGTACCGGGTCAAAACTACCCCCGAAAACGAGTATCTTCATCATTTTATTATAACAGTTTTTCGGCTATTTCCCGCCCTTGTAAAAGGCTGCGTTCCATGAAAGAATATTCCCACAATCCGTACCGTCCGGCGCAGAAACATTGATTTTTAGATAGCCAATGTAAAATTTTATGAGTGGCAGAAGCCCTGTCTTTATTGTAAATGGCATACGCCACAGGTATGCTCTGCCAAAATGAAAGAAGGATTTTATCCTGTTTCTTTATTATACCTTTTTGGATAAGGTCCTGAAAAATGGCTTTTTGGCTAGCCTGAAAATCCGTTATTTTTTCAGATGTTTCCACATAAAAAGAGGTGGTATCCGGCGGGGCATTGTGTGTGGAAAAAGAACTTTGCACGCCTACCCGATAAAAAGGCACTTGATCTTGGGGAAAATAGATCCAATGCCAAGGCTCTATCCGGCGGTTAATGGCAAAGTTGAGCACGTGCACCGTGGTATGTTTTAATAGCCGCGCAGCTTGCTGCACGCTTGGCGGAGTAACGGTTATTCTTACCAATTCTTTTAGCGGTAAGGTGTTGACCAAACGCTTAAAAAGGATTTTTTTTCCGTTGATTGTGGCCTCTTTTTTCTTAAAGTCTATTTTTTGTACGGTGGCTTGCAACCATGTATTGGGTACACGGCAGGCCAATGCCTGTGCTAAAGCCCCGCAACCGCCTTGTTTAGGATAATAAAAATGGTGGTTATATCCCATGGGGGTACGGGTCTGTTGGCGGACACTTTGCCGGATTTGGGATATATCGGGTTTGGGCACAAAAGGGCCGCACCAGTCGCAAGTCATTTGACGGGGGTGGGTTTGCCACAGTTTTTGGTTGTAAGGGAGCATAAAATGTTTGTAAATTCCCTCCCCAAAAGCACAGCGACACCACTGTTGAAAGTCTTTGGGTTTGGTGCAAGCACTTTGCGCGGCTTTTAATGCCCCGTCTAGACATTCTTTTTGCACCTTGGCAGGCAGAGCCCACAAATTAGCTTGGAAAGGAAAAGGCACTCTTTTTCCGTCAAAATAAATAAAAGCCTCTCTTTTAATTTTAGCCAGATTTTTTCCCAATAACCGGCGGACTAATGTCAGCGCATACGGGTCGCGCAAGTGTAGCAGATGACCGGAATAATCAAAGATAAAACCGTCTTTTTCATGACTGGCACAAAGACCCCCGAAAAAGTTATTCTTCTCTATCAACAAATAATCCGTATGGCCTGCTTGCTCTAAGTGAAAAGCCACACTCAGGCCGGTTAAACCGCCACCTAAAATTAAGACGTCTGTTTGAAGAATGGGGGATTTTTTCATAAACTCACCTTAATTCTAGCCAAAAATAAGGCGATGAACGAAAATAACAATATACCCAACAAACAAAGCAGCAAAATGCACTCCGTTCCCACCTTGGAAACGACAAAAGCCAGTATGTTAAACAGCAGCCCAAAAGCGATAAAAAGAAACAATACTTTCCTAGCAGAGAGGCCCTTTTTTCGCAAACGCAGAGCCGCATGGTCCGGACTGCCCTTGAACGGGTTTTTGCCCTGTATTGCACGGATAACGGCCACAAAAAGCGTATCAAAAATGGGTATGGCCAAAATAAATAAAGGAGTTAAAAACCCTAAATGGGAATGTTCGCTATACCCCATACCGCAGGCCAACGCGGCCAGCAGAAAACCCAACAACATACTGCCGCTGTCTCCCAAAAATGTTTTTAGGCGTTTGGCATGGTTATAAGGCCAAAAAGCGCAACAGGCACCTATCATAGCCCAAGCGGCAAAATTGACATAAATCACTTCCGTCGGCAGAGCAATCAGCGCAAGACCCAAAGCGGCAATAACGGCTTGGCTAACGCAAAGCCCGTCTTGAATGTCCAGCAAGTTGAAGGCATTGGTAAGGCCTACTATCCAGAAAAACGTTACCGCGTAACATAACAGCGCCGAATCAAACAAAGTAATCCGTATTCCGTAATACATCAAGACGGCGGTGGCCAAGGCCTGCACAGCCAACTTGACGGAAACGGAAATACCCCTTGGTTTTTTTAAATCATCAGCCAACCCCAACAAAAAAATCATACCGGCACCGATCAACACTCCGCGCAAACTATGCAAAGTACCCGTGGGGAAAGCCGTGGTCAAACGGATAAATATCAGGCTGGCTGCTAAGCCTAAAAAAATAGCACTTCCTCCCAACACAGGTACGGCATGTATGTGTTTTTTAAGATGATTAGGGGTGTCTAAGAAATACTTGGCCAAAAAATGATGCAAAAAAGGCAAACTGCCTGCCGTAACGACGCAGGCAATCAAAGTAGTTAAAAAATAAAGGGAAACGGTAGACATCTAACTTATATTATAATATTATTGTTCCTGCCGCTAGGGGAAAAGAGGGAAAAATGAAAAAATTAACGGTCTTGGTTTTCAGTATATTTTTAAGCGCTTGCAGTACGTTGGGCGTGAAGCAAAGTTGCCTAAAAGAAGAGTTGAAAACGGTGTCTTACTTTGAAGAGGGGCAAAAGCTGGTGGCTTTTCGCTTTGCAGCCCAAGCAAAGGGCTATCAACTGGATGGTATTTTGCAGGTTAAAAAGACGGCGCAAGAGCATTTTGAAATAACGGCTTATGCTGTAGCGGGGGGAGTTCGGTTGATGACGGCGCAAGTGAGCCGAGCCGGGACCGAATTTACGTATGTATTGCCGTTGGCAGACCATGCTGTTGTGCGCGGAAAAGTAGAAACATTTTTGACAGCTCTCTTATTTCCTCCTCAGAGGGTAAAATCCTGCCGTGAGGAGAACGGAGAAAAGGCTGTTTCCGTGGAGGGTGGAAATTACCGGTATTATACGGGTAAGATGTATCCTTATTCATTGACTTATAAAAAGATGTTGGGTAGTGCGACCCTTTCTTATGACCAGTATGCCCCCTATGAGCACGGGCAGGTGCCGCATTATTTGCAGTATCAGGACGGGGGTGTGGAAGCGGAACTGGTAATGATAAGTCTGAAAAAATAACGAAATTTTCCGTTACTGGGATTGATGCACAAGACACAAGAGTATACCTCTTGTGTCTTGTTGCTTATCGTCTCAATATTCTTTTAAATTTAAACTTTTTATTTGAGAGTCGTTTTCCGTCGGGAATTGCCCGAGCTCTTGACACGTTTTTTTTTTTTGCTACAATTTTTGCGTTGCATACAGACCCAAGTATTGAATGTTGTTTGTCGGGTCTTAAAGCTGTGTAAAAGGAGAGAAAAATGAAAAAAGGTTTTACGTTGATAGAACTCTTGGTAGTAGTGTTAATTATCGGAATATTGTCTTCGGTGGCTTTACCGCAATATACCAAAGCAGTGGAAAAAAGTAGATTATCAGAAGCAAAAATCATTATAAGAAGTTTGATCCATGCGGAAGAAGCTTATGGGTTGGCTACCGGTGAAGTTTCTTGTGATTTAGAAGCACTAGACATTTCATTATCAGGAGAATATTTAGATCGTGGAGGTTGTCTGGGAAAAAAAGATGCTGTTCAAACTAAAAATTTTGTCTATTTTTTTGATGAAGCATCTTGTAATTCTTCTAACCCAAGTAATAACGGAGCATGTTCTTTGATATGTGCTGAACGAGAGGGGAAAGATTATCAAATATGTGGTGGTGGATCTTCATATGATTCCACAGAAATAGCCGCAGGGGCTTTTTGGTGTAATGGAGAAGATGATGTTTGTAAAGAAGCTGGCGCGGTGAAAGGCTCAGATAATTTTTATTATTTTAATTAAAAATTAAAAACCCCGCTTAAAAGCGGGGTTTTTGATTTATTATCCTTTCGTATTATCAAAAGGTTTGTGATTAATAAACTGCTCGGACAGGTCCGTTACGCGGTCAATTTCTTTTTTAATTTCTAAAGCCACTTCTTCAAAATTAGTTTCTTTAGTAACGTAAAAAGCTTTCCCGTAGGTGAGAGCCGTTTTACCAAACGGCAGGGGAACACGCATTCTGTCCCAAGAGCCTACTTTGATTTTATGACTCAAAGCCGTTCCAACGGGAATAATAGGGAAACCTGTCTTTTGCGCCAAAAACAAAATGCCTTGCTGTACTTGATAAATCGGTCCGCGCGGACCGTCCGGCGTGAGCATAGGGTGGTAGCCTTCCCGGGTCAATTGCAGAAGTTTTATCAAGGCTCTGGCTCCTCCGCGGCTAGTGCTGCCACGTACGGCTTTCATGCCGAATTTAGGTAAAATACGGGCAATATATTCACCGTCTTTGCTTAAACTAATCAAAGCGCATACTTTTTGACCACGGTAAGGATATAATAAAAAGAGTTGTTGATTATGCCAGGTAGCATAAATGTAGTTTTGCCCTGCTTTTTCCATGGCTTCAAATTCTTCCGTTTTAAACCAATAGACGCGGGTCGTCCATCCTAAAAATAAAGTGTACCAATAGGCCAAGGTAGAGCCAAGAGTATGTTTCCAAGAAAAAGTTTTCTTTTCGGTAGTAGTTCTAGGCATCATTTTTTTCCTTTCCGTTTCTTTTTTTGCCAAGGGATAATAAATACGACGGTAGCTTGCGGTGTAATTTTGCCGTTTTCCAAAGAGGTATCTATTTTTTCCGCTTGTACTTGTTTTAACAGTTCAGGCAATATTTTTTCGGCATTTTGCGGGTCTAGGCGGGGGGAATCTTTAAAGAGTTTCGGTTCCGGTGCCAGTCCCAATTTGGGTACGTAAATAAATTGTGCTTCCAAGGTTTCGCATTCTTCTTTTTCGGCCTGTTCTTTGACCAGATCCGATACAAACAAAGTGGCGGTACGTAAAAACTCAAATAAAACCGTTTGTGAAATAAGCTGTTTGGCCGGAGAAAGAGAATCTGCAAAATCCGTACAACCTTTGCCCAGTGTGACTGCACAAGCACTAAACATGCCTTGGGCTGCGGCCACCTCGCCCCCTAAATCCCACAAAACATTTTCATTAAACTCATACACCGTTCCGGGGTCTAACTTTTGGGAAAGCTCCACCACAAAGCGCGCCAAAGCAATCTCGCTGTCTATGCCGGCTGCGGGCAAGTCTAACCCCAGACGCAAGACTTTGCGAGTGATTTCTTTTTGGCGGGTGCTGATTTTGAAGCGTTTTATTTTTCGCGTACTCATAACTTTTTATAAATCCCCAGAAGAGATTTGTAAAAAGGCCGGACGCGGCTGGCGCGTCCGGCTGTAAAACTATCTTCTGTTTCTGCGGCTTTTACGTACAGCTTTTTTGGCGGGGGTGGAAGTGTTGGAAGAAGGTTCTTTCACTTCTTTTACCGCTTTTTTAGCCGGTACATGGGCTTTGTAAGAAGATTTCACTTCTTTTTGCTCTTCTTTAAAAGCGCCTTTGTTCCAGGTGTAGACTAAGGGGGTCGTTAAGGCAACCGTAGTGTACACACCACAGGTACAACCCACCAGCATAGCAAAGGCAAAAGAGTTCAACGCCTCTCCACCGAAGAAATATAACACGACCAACGCCCCGATAACCGTAATAGATGTAATAATCGTACGGGAAAGGGTTTCGTTGATAGAGGTGTTAATCAAATTGCCTAACGATTCGCGCGGATGCAGGCGGATATTCTCCCGGATACGGTCAAAAATAACGATGGTGTCGTTAATAGAGAAACCGGCTACCGTGAGGAAGGCCGCCACGACCACGAGGTCAATTTCGCGTTGCGTTAAGGAAAATGCCACCGCCATGACAAATAAATCGTGGAACAAGGCAATTACGCCGGAGGTGCCCCACAAAATATTGTTAAAGCGGAAGGCTACATAAATGATGATGAACACGAGCGATAGAATAATGGCCCACGCGGCGCGTTCTTTCATATTTTGTCCGACCGTAGGACCTACGAAGTTGGTTTGCTCTACCACATAAGGCACATTCAAGGTTTTGAGTGCTTCTTCAATGCGGTTTTGCACTTCGTTTACATTTTCCTCGGTGCCTTTTTCACGCACGGCATAAGAGTTGTTTCCATAGCTTTGCAGCTCGGATTCTTGGCCGGTGGCGGTTAAGGCTTCGCGGATTTTGGCCATATCTACGGCTTGTTCAAATTTTACCTGCACCATAGTGCCTCCGGTAAAATCAATACCGAAGTTTAAGCCTTTGGTGGCAAACAATACAATACCTAGCACCAAAATAGCGGCTGAAACGGCAAAATATACTTTCCTGTATTTAAGGAAATCAATGTTTGTTTTAGGAAAGAAAGTCATCATAAGCTGATCTCCTTGGGGTTAGAGGTGAGCACCAGTTCATACATCGCACGCGTGACAAATACGGCAGTGAACAAGCTGACCGCCAAACCGATAATAAGCGTTACGGCAAAGCCCTTTACCGGACCGGTGCCGAACTGCATCAAACAAAAACCGACGATAATGGTGGTGATGTTGGAGTCAAAGATAGCAGACCAGGCTTTATCATAACCCAACTGAATAATAGTGGGAATGGGCTTGCCTAAAAGCTTCTCTTCTCTCATGCGTTCAATGATCAGCACGTTAGCGTCAATAGCCATAGCCAAAGACAAGATGATACCAGCAATACCGGGCACCGTTAACGTAGCGGAGAAATAGCTCATGATTGCCATCAACAGGACCAAGTTTAACAACAAGGCCACATCGGCAATAAAACCGGCCCATTTGTAGTAAATAATCATGAATAACAAAATGGCGGTCAACGCATACAGACAGGCAGACAAACCGGATTTAATGGAGTCTTCGCCCAAGGTAGGCCCGATGGTTTTCTTTTCAATCACGCGCACCGGGGCAGGCAAAGCACCGGCTTTCAGTACGATGGTCAACTGTCTGGCTTCTTCCAAGGTAAAAGTACCGGAGATGCGGCCTTCTTTGCTGATGCGGGATTGCACGACGGGAGCGGATTGAATGGTATTATCCAAAACAATGGCCAACTGTTTGTTGATGTTGGATCCGGTTAATTGACCGAATTTTTTGGCCCCTTCGGCATTGAAAGAGAAAGACACTTCAGGGTAACCGTTTTCGCCATACATCGTTAAGCGGGCATTTTCCAAATCGGCACCGGTTACTTTGGCAGTTTTATCCACCAAATTGTAGCCGCCGTCTTTAGTGCGGAAGATGGTGTATTCTTCCGGCAAGAGTTTGGCAATTTCCGGTTTCAAGACGCCGTCTTGGTCGTACGGTTCTTCGGTCTCTTCTAATTTGGCAATGGCTTTTTCGGCGCCGGTGACATCGTTTTTGACGATATGGAACTGAAGCATAGCGGTTTTACCGATTAAAGCTTCCGCGGCTTCGGGGTTGGCTACACCGGGCAACTGCACCAAAATCCATTTTTCGCCCTGACGGGTGATCATTGTTTCGCCCACACCGTATTGGTCAATGCGGTTGCGAATGATTTCGATGGCGCGTGCCATAGCTTCATTGAGCGGCTCTTTGTTGCTGAGTTTAGATACATCTAACTCCAAGAGCAGGCTGCTGCCTCCGCGTAAATCCAGACCCAAATTGAGCATGCGCGCAGGGCGGTCGCCCATGGCTTCCAGTTTTACACGTTCGGCATTGGGTTTGGAATACCAACTATAGTTGGGATAAATTAACGCCAGGGACCCAAGCAGTACAACGATAATAACAATCCATTTAATGGCCAGCGATTTGGACATTATTTGGCTCCTCCTTGGTTTACGGGGGAAATGTCAGTCGTGAAACCAACAATGCCCGATTTTAAAACGGTAATTTTTACATTTTCGGCGATTTTAACTTCAATAGCATTGTCTTTAAAACCGGCTACCGTACCTACAATGCCGCCGGGGAGAATTACACCGTCTCCTTTCTGTAAAGCATTTACTTTAGCTTGTCTTTCCATTTCGCGTTTTTTCTGTCCACGGCCGGTAAACAGAAAAAAGACAAACATAGCCAGCAAAATCAGGAACATAAAAATGCCTGATCCGCCGCCTTGTGCTGCTGTATTCATGTGACCTCCAAATAAGATAAAGATACTAATACATTATGATTTTAGCATATTTCGGCGGATATACGGCGAAGGAATTATTTTTTGTTGTTTTTTACAAGATAGGGGTTTTATCAGCATTTCAAATATTTAAAAACGATACACTCCCATTCATCATCCCGCATGGTTTTTGTGCGGGATATAATCCGTTTTTTTTGGTTGTTTTTTTGTCGAGAAAGAGCACTAAGTCTTGACTTGTTTTTTTTTTTTGTTACAATTTCAGCGTTGCCTTCAGACTCAAAACTTAAGTGCTGTTTATTGGGTCTTAAGGCCGTTTAAAAGGAGAGAAAAATGAAAAAAGGTTTTACGTTGATAGAGTTATTAGTAGTAGTGTTAATTATCGGTATATTATCTGCAGTTGCTTTGCCGCAATATACCAAAGCCGTGGAAAAAGCTAGAGTAGCGGAAGTACTTGTCAATGCCCGTGCCATCAAAAATGTGATAGATTTAGCTTTGTTGGAATCTCCTACCAGTAGCGGATATCGCTGTTTGTCTGATGTGGGGTTGGAGTTGTCGGGAGGGGAATGGCTCTCTAATGAAACTACTGCCGGTTGTTTACATTATGAAACCAAACATTTTGAGTATGTAGATATGAATATCTCCCCTACCGGTAGTAGTAGGGTAACGATTGATCCGAAAAAAGCTCACTACAGTTTTTATTTATATAAAGAGAGTGCGTCTGCCAGTTGGCTGTTGCGGTGTATAACCCAAGAAACAGATATGGGCCGTTATATTTGTAAATCAGTGGAGAGTCAAGGTTGGGAATATTTTGACGGACAAATCTAATTTTTCTTTATCCATAAGGTGCGGATCAACTCTAAAATGGGTTGGTCCGCTTCTTTTTTGGAATGAAGAGGAATAATCTTTTCTTCGTCAGCTGTAGTGATTTTGACATAGTCTTCTTTTATGTCAAAAATACTGCGTTTGGCGGAGGTATCAAACAGGCTATGCCCGAAAAAACCTTTGGGTTGGGGTAAATTCATTAAATCCATAAGAGTGGGGGCAATATCCAATTGGTTGGCCAAAGCGTCCTGCGTTAAAGAGCGGTTGATTTTGTTTTGGGTAATAATGACCAAGGGTACCCGATCAAATACACGTTGGTAAGGTTTGAACAACTGATTCGTGGGCGTATTGGAAAAATTAGGGTGATCTGCGGTAACGATAATCAGAGTGTCAGGATCCAACAAGCCTTTGTTTTGTAAGCCGGTTAAGAAACGCTGTAAATCTTGGCCGGCCCGTCCGAAAGCGCGCGGTAAAGTGGGCACATCATAGAAGGGGGCCTCTACTTCCCGATAGGCCTGATCCAGGTAGTCCAGTCTTCCCAAAGGCACATGCGTATCCACGGTCAGCAGGGTCAGAAAAGTTTTCTCATTTTTATGTTCTTGCAAATACTCCACGGCATATTCAAAAAGTTTGCGGTCCGTCAGCCCCCACCAAGATATGTAAGGAGCATATTCGGGACGTGTTTGAAAAAAATTACTTCCTTTTACTTCATCAAAGCCTGCCTGATGAAATAAAATATGTTCGTCCATATACTTCTCATTAGCGCCGCGCAAAAATGCCGTACGGAAACCCTGTTTTTTGAGTTCTTTTACCAGGGAAATAGGGTAGCCGTTTTCATAGCTGAGTTTGGCGTTCGGGTGCGAAGTAAAAATAACACTCAGCCCATATAAAGTGGACAGTGTGACAGGATGTAAAGTAGCAGAGGGATAAGCAGCCAGCAAGGCATCATATTCTTGGCTGGCGGTGGGGGGAATTTGTGCATTAAAACGGTGCAGGTATTTGGCAGACATGCTTTCTGCAGCTATCAAAATAACGCGCTTATATTCTTTTCCGATACCTGTATTTTGTGCATTAAAAACATGATAGGTTCGGGCGGTCTGAATAGTATCGTTTGAAAGAGTTTGGGTAATAATGGCTTTGGGGGAATGGGCCATCATCGCACGCAATGTGTACACCACGGAGGGCGGCATTAAGTAAGTAGTTAAAAAATCAGAAGGTTTGGGTAAAAAACGCAGCGGATTCAAAGCAATAAGTACCAGCAATACGGCCGCGCAGGATAAAATCTTTTGAAGGGATATATAGCGGGAAACGGGTTGGAAAAATCGTCTGACAGAAACAAGACTAAACAGAAAGAAAAAGCTTAGGTATCCCAGCACTCTCCAGTCAGTCAGGAAGGCGTAATCAGCTCCGCCCTCCATAGTTTGTAAATATTTTGCTCCAAACCGTTCCTTAAAATACCACAACAAAGTTAAATCAGCTGTACATGCTAAATAATATCCGTATAAAAGAAGCCCTAACACCCATTTGTTTTTAATGCCCAAAAAATTGAATACTGCTAAACATAGGCCCAAGAAGGTAAACTCTACCAGCAGGCGCATCAGCAGGGCCGCCGTCCATACACCCCAACCGCTCACTTCCAACTGGTGCAGGCCAAAGACCGTCAAGCCCAAAGCCGGCCAAGAGATCAGTAGGAGCAGTTTATAGTTACTCCAAAAAGCGGAAGAAAGCGTTTGTAATAGTTTCATAAATGTAAATAGAGAGCAGGTCCCTTATAATTTGATATACTTAATTATATAAATTTAAGCGGTTTTACCGCTGAAGGAACTGCCATGGAAAATAATGAATTGGAAATGAAACGCCACTCCTGTGCCCACATTATGGCCGCAGCGGTGCAACAGTTATTCCCCGGTACCAAGCTAGGTATCGGCCCTGCCGTAGAAAACGGTTTTTATTATGATTTTGATTGCTCCCACGCATTCACTCCGGAAGATTTGAAAACCATTGAAACTAAAATGAAAGAGCTGATTAAAGCCCGCATTCCGTTTGAATGTAAAAAAATGAGTAAGGCAGAAGCCAAAGAATTTTTTGAAAAACGCGGCGAAACTTATAAACTGGAGCTGATTGAAGAGTTGAACGATGGCGAAATTACGGTTTATTTCACCGGTGATTATGCTGATTTGTGCCGCGGGCCCCACGTGGAACACACGGGAAAAATCAATAATTTTAAGCTTTCCGCCATTGCCGGTGCCTATTGGCGCGGTGATGAAAAAAGACCCATGTTACAGCGTATTTACGGCTTGAGCTTTAACTCTAAAGACGAGCTGAATGCCTATGTTAAACAACAGGAAGAAGCCGCCAAGCGTGACCATCGCAAATTGGGGCCGGAGTTGGATTTGTTTAGCATTAACGATCATGTCGGCCCGGGGCTTATCCTGATGCATCCCAAAGGCGGTATGTTGCGCAAAGTGCTGGAAGATTGGATTAAAAATGAAAACTTAAAACGCGGATATGATTTAGTAGTCAGCCCGCACATTGCCAGACTTCATTTGTTTGAAATCAGCGGTCATGCCGGTTTTTATTCCGACAGTATGTTCCACCCCATGGAAGTGGACGGGGATAATTATCAAATTAAACCCATGAACTGCCCTTTCCATGTGGAAATTTATAAATCCAATTTAAGAAGCTACCGCGATTTACCCTTGCGCTATTCCGAACTGGGTACGGTGTACCGTTATGAACGCTCCGGTGCTTTGCACGGGCTTTTGCGCGTGCGCGGTTTTACGCAGGACGATGCTCACATCTTCTGCACTCCCGAACAAGTGGAAGACGAAGTCAAACAATGTTTTGAATTTGCCATGCATATTTTCAAAACGTTCGGTTTTGAAAAATACTCCGTGGAGCTTTCTACCCGTGATCCGCAACATCCGGAACATTTTACCGGAGAGGTGGCTGATTGGGAACGGGCCGAAAGTGCCTTAAAGCGTGTATTGGAGGCCAACAATATTCCTTATACTACCCATGCCGGAGAAGCTGCTTTCTACGGGCCGAAAATTGATATCAAAGTAATGGATGCTATTGGCCGTCTGTGGCAGTTGTCCACCATTCAGTTTGATTTCAATTTACCGCAACGTTTTGATTTGGAATATGTGGCCGCCGAAGGACGAAAACGCCCTATCATGGTGCATCGCGCCATGTTTGGCAGTATTGAGCGTTTTACGGGGGTTATTCTGGAACACTTTGCCGGTTGGTTCCCCTTGTGGTTAGCGCCGGTACAGGCCAAAATTTTGACATTGACGGACGAACAAATCCCCTATGCCAAAGAAGTGGCCGCCCAAATGCGTGCGGTGGGTTTGCGTCCTGAGTTAGACGTGCGCCCCGAAAAATTGGGTCTTAAAATCCGTGAGGCACATTTGGAACGCATTCCTTATACCTTTGTTATCGGTGCGAAGGAAGCGGAAAACAGAGCCGTTACAGTGCGTTTGCGCGATGGCAAAAACCTAAACGGCTTGCCCTTGGAAGAGGTGATCTCTAAAATGAAGGAGGAAGTGGATACTTTTAGCTTGGTCAATCTCTTGCAGTAGTATTTTGAAACCTAAAAAACCTCCGCACCAAGCGGAGGTTTTTTGTTACTATGATAGAGAGATGCATGTAGCATATCTTTATTTTTTGAGGAGCTTTTATGAAAAAACTGCTTTGTCTGCTTTTAATATTGTCAATGGGGACGTTGCACGCCACGCCGGTTTATGATGTGAAAGATTTAACCTTGCGTGAACAGGTGGGCCAAACGATTATGCCCCGTGTATTAATCGGGCAACAAAAAGCATTTAAAGAAGCGGTAATAAAAGGGGAAGTAACCGGATTTTTTATTAAAGCCAAAGAGGGACTTTTGAAACACCCCAAAATTACAGCTAAGAATCAGGAAAAGTTTATCAAAAAACAACGCAAAAAATTTTTAAAAACAATCGCAGATCTAAATAAATGGGCTTCTCAATCCCGTCACCAAATACCTCTTTTACTGGCTTTGGACTATGAGGGGGGCACGGTTACCTCTCCGATGTACATGGGACTGGAACAAATGCCGTCTAATATGTTGTTAGCCGCGGCCGGAGATGAAAAATTGGTGGCCGAAGTATATGCAGCACAAGCCCGTGAAATAAAGCTCGTCGGTGCGAACGTGGCTTTGGGGCCGGTGGCGGATGTGAATTCCAATCCTCAAAATCCAATCATTCAAACCCGTTCTTTTGGAGATCGGGCTTTGGAAGTAGGAAAATGGGCGGCGGTTTCCGTGCAGGCTTTACAGGAACAAGGAGTGCCGGCCTTTATTAAACACTTTCCGGGACATGGAGATACCGCCTCTGACTCTCATTATTCACAACCCGTTACCAATATGCCATCGGAGCAATTATGGCAAAATCATTTTTCCGCTTTTGAGCCATCTATACCGTACACAGATGGGGTATTGAGCGCCCATGTGGTGTATCCGACGGTTGACCCAAATAATTCAGCCTCTTTTTCTTCCACTATTTTAAAAGATATTTTGCGCGATAAAATGCAGTTTCGCGGAGTGATAGCTACGGACGGACTGGACATGGGGGCCGTGAGCGAAAGTCCGGTAGAAGAATTGGTTTTACGTTCTTACAAAGCCGGTAATAATATGCTTTTGCTGAGCGGAGATGCGGCTAATGTCAAAGAAGCACGCACTTATCCGCGCCGTGCAGCCGATTATGTAGAAAAAAGTACGGCCGCAGTTTTGCAGGGGGCCTCTGCAGAAGAAAATGTAACATTGGAAGAAATAAGATTTTCGGCGCAAAAAATTTTAGATTTGAAGAAAAAGATGGGTTTATTTGAGGCTCCTGTTGCCCAAGGAAAGGATAGCGGACTGAAAACCGCTTCTCAACGGGCCGCCGAAGAAGGGGTCACGCTGGTGCGTGATGAACAGGCTTTAATTCCTTTACAAGAAAATATCCAAAAAGTATGCACCGTGTTTTTTGCAGACGGTATTTTCAGCTTGCAATTAAAGTCTTTTAATGAACATTTGCTCTCTAAAGGGAAGGAGGTTTCCTCCGTTTTTGCGCAACGCACCCCCACGGATAAAAATGAACAAGAAATTAATGCTTGTATGGCAGGAGCGGAGGCGGTGGTTTTGGGCACTTCCCGTACCAGTGCCATGGACAAACAACAATTTGAATTGGTGACGTCGTTGCTTGAAAAAGCGGATAAAAAAGGACAAAAAGTATTATTGATCTCTTTGTTAAATCCGTATGAAATCCCGCTTTATCCGGCGGCCAAAACAGTTTTAGCTTTGTATGGGGCTACCCAACCGGCCATGGAAACAGCGGCTAGAATCTTCTTAGGGGAAGCGCAAGCCAAAGGACAGTTACCCGTCCGTCTGACAAACAGCGAAATTGTATTTACGGAAAAACCCAAGGACGGTCTTTTACGCCAACCCTAAGATCTTTAAATAACTAAATAAAAACGGGCCCGAATAGGCCCGTTTTTTTTAGGGGAGACGCATATTATTTTTTTACAAATACACGGTTTAACTCTTTTTCGGTACGTTGCTTTAAAATAAACAGGGGAGTATAATTTTCCAGTAATACTTGTTCCCATTGTTGGGCTACCTCAATGGCAGGACGGGGGAACATTTCACTCCAGCCTGTTTTGGAATCGGGTAAATTTATCTTTTCTTTAAAATAAGAATGAAAGGTCTTCAGTAAATTTTGCATTTCTTCGGTTTCTTCCGCCGTTCCGGTACAAGAGGCTGAAGGAGTGCTTTCCCATGCACAATATACAAGAGGATTTTCCCGTTTGTATATAAAGAAATCTCCCTCTGGTCCTTGTGTATCATACTGAGGCAAGTGGAATTGGTGGGCAATATTATAGCCGTTATCTAAATAAGCAAAAAGATAAACAATAGGTTTTTTGTCGGGGGACGTTTCATCTTGCATATATACATATGCGGGTATTTTAGGAGAGTCTAAGACAAAAGTCACACTCATGGAGCCACTTTCGGCAGGAAGAAAATGTTTAAAAATTTGTTGTCCGACCGGCTGTCTTTTCATGTGGATTTTCTGCACGGGCATTTGTGAGAGTTGCAGAGGCATAAGAGCGTTTTCATGCAGGACTTGCCCGTTCTTTCCAATATAATCACAATCAATAGGTGCTTGAATCATTTGGACTAAATTTTTTGGGTCAGACGGATTAATTTTTAAAATATGATGAGGGCGTCCGTCCGTGCAGTAAGTGTACACGGTGCGTGTATTTTGGTAATCTACATGTGCGGGCACTCTGCCCACCATGTATGCATTTTTAAACTTTCTTTTAGAAGTGCAAAAAGAGGTGAAATGAAAATCCGGTGTATCCGGATTTTTTTGCTTCAAAGCCAACCACAAAGAATGTATAATTCCATCGGCATCGTCACAGGTTAGTTTTCCCTCGTACAGCATGATAGAGGATTGCTCGCCGGAGCCGTACGTCGGTCCGTTGCTGGGATATTGATTGTAGTATAAATCTTCCAAACCGAAGGCATGCCCTAGCTCATGTTGCAATGTTTCCAGTTTTTTTTGAGTATCAGCTGATTGGCGTAAATAAAGGACATTGTTTGCTTTTAAGCAGCCGACAGTATGTCTTCCGCATTTGGAGAAAAAATAGTAATTGCTTTCTACATAAATAGAAATATCTGCCCTTTCAGGAGAAGAAACTCTTTGGTACGTGGCGCGGTTTTGACCGTGTTTCAAATATTTTTCTACAGGCCGTAAAGATTTCTCCGGATAGGCATTAGCCAAAGTTAGCGGATAAGAAAACCATTCCGTTATTTTCTCATAAAATCCTTCTTCCAAACTGTCATCATTGAGATAAAAATACACAGGCTCTTGGGCCAGAATTTTATGGGTTAAATGATTAAATCTTGTGTCGGTGGTTAGGGCAAACGGGGCCGCCGCGGCAAGCGCGTGAATACCCAAAAGAGCTAAGCACACGGAAAATAGAAATTTCTTCATATTCATAGTTTATGGTTTTTCGTCGGAAAAAACAAGGGACAAAAGTCCTACAGTTTATAGATAAAAGGGCCTATAAAGGGTGGGGAGAGTTTTTTCTTTTTTATTTTTTTCTTCAGAAATCGCACCAACACTTTACACGTTTTTTTTTTTTGCTACAATTTCGGTGTCGGTGCAGTTTGTGGCTTTTATAATG
>JAFUJU010000063.1 GCA_017468055.1 Elusimicrobiaceae bacterium | reverse complement strand
GATAATAACCAAAAAGCCCCTGTTTTCAACAAGGGCTTTTTATTAAAAAAGATTTACATTCTTATTTTGGGTCTTCTTCCTTTTCATTCCCTTTAAACAAGCTGCCTATACCGCTAAAAATCTTTTTAATCGTACGGCTGACTACATTGTTTCCTACTCCCTGCGTAACCGTGGAAAAAACAGAAGAGGAAACATTCATCTTACCTTGCGGCGCAGACATTGTGCCGCCTATGTCTAATGTCAGCGGCATAATCCCCCCTTCATAATGTCGCCCCGGTGCGGCATTTACTTTCATATCCAATGCTTGCGTTTGAAAGTTCATTTCCCCTTGCAAATTAAACGAAAGCATATCCGACACAAAAGACCCTTTGCTTACATCTGCCACCCCGTTATTAAAAGAAACGTCCGTACTAAATTCTTCAAAAGCCCAACGTCCATCTATTTTCTCATCTTGATGCGGAATCATAATTTGTATTTCTTTTCCATTTTCATCAAGCACGGTCTGCACCACCATATCGTCAGGCCGTTCGGCTCTTCTGGTAAGAGCTTCGGCACTATTGAGGGCAATGCTGTTTAATACGCCGAATACATTTAAACTATTAATCACATCACTCACCACCTTCAAAGAGCTAAACATAACTTTTGTTAATGCATTGGCATTGGTCAGTTTATTTAAATCCTTTATTTCGCCTGTCCCCGTACGCAAAGACAAATTCCCATGCGCCTGTGAAAGGGCCGGCGTAATATTTTGCATATTTGCGGAAAAATGAATATCTTTTCCATAGATAAACGGCGCGTCTAATGAATCTACTTTTACATCAGCCCGCACGTTCAACGGCGGCAAAGGCCAAGCCGTTTTTTCTTGAGGTTGGGCTGTAGCGGCAGACACTGCCGAAGGCTCTTTTTCATGACGGGAGGGCAAAGCCAAACGCGCGGAATAAAACTTCACATCTGCATCTAGCGCTTGCTCGGCGTGTCGTAAGGCCAAACTTCCTTCAAAAGTACCGTCATTTAAAATTCCTTCTATTTTTTCTAAATCTACTTGATGTAAATTGGGCATTTGTACACGGGTATTAAAATGACGCAGATGCCCGATGTTCGGCTCATAGAAAGCCACGTCTTGCAGGGAAAAATCGGCCTGTGCTTCACTTTGGCTGGCACGTGCCATGCCTTGCACTACACCGCCCAATTCGTAAGGTTTCAAGATCTCCGCCGCTTGGCCGATAGCTGCCAAATTGGCACCAAAAGAGCCGTCTGCCAGAAATTCAAACTGCGGGGTTTGGTTGATCCGGCCACTAAGCGAAAGGAAAGAATCTAGCGCGTTGACCGTAAAAGAAGAAACGTTGACGGAAGATTTTGTCAAATCAGCCATGGCCGCCAAGTGCAGCTGCACTTGCGGAATGGTGAAGAGGGGCATGTCGGGACGGGCAAAGCGGATTAATTTTTCCGAAATATTCTCAGCAGACAAATCCAACATGACGGACGGCGTTTGAAAATTCTTTACATCTCCGCCTAAAATAAAAATCCCCCCCTCGTGTTTTAGCACCAGTCTTTTGATGTGCACACCGGCGGCATTCAAATCTAGGTTTTGTAAATGGGGCCATAGTGTAATGCCCAGCTCTATGCTTTGTAATGGCCAAGACGGATTTTTATAAAAAAGATCCGCATTGATACTGATGGGAAAGGGACGGTCTAAACGCAAGCGGCCTACATATACAAAAACATCTGTCGCTTCTGCCCGATGCCCCGTCAATTCATCTACAAACCGAAAATGACTGTCTTCTAAGCGCAAATGGCCTAGGTTAAAACGGATATCCAAAGGTTGAGAATATGTCTTATCTTCAGATATATTGTTCTCAATAGAATCTTTCTGCGATTTACCTGAAGAAAAATTAAAACTGCCGTCTGAATGGCGTACTATAAATACATCTAAGCCCTTGATATAAATGGAACGGACTTTGATATGCCCATGCAGCAAATGCCACGGACGCCATTGAAAATGAAGCTTTTCAAGCCGCAAAAAATCATCTTCCGTTGTTTCCTGCCCGCCAGAGGCCACCTGCAACTGATTGACCGAAAAGCCCAGCAAAGAAAAACGCAATTGTTCAAAAGTTACCGACCGACCTGATACGGAGGATATTTTTTCTTGCAGGAAATGTTGAACGGGAGGTAAAGGCAAAATCCCTTTAAAAAGAATTTGCATATTTAGCCAAATCCCCCCCAAAATAGCCAAACAAATATATAAAGCATTAAGAAATTTCTTCATTTTTCCCCCTGCGGCTAAACAGACAACCGCAATATGTCTGATTATAGAGTTGCATTTCTTTATTTAAGGCGCGGCGTAATTCTTCCAGTCCCCCTTTGCGCCAATTCGTTTCATCGTAAGTAATACCTGCTTTTTGGGCCGCTTTGCGCCCTTGTTCATTCACTTGTGCCAAATCTTTGTGGCGGGATATGCCTAAAACGGACGAAAATGCCGTAAAACCGTTTTCTTTTGCATATTGAGCCGCACGTAGCAACCTGACATAAAAACACGTACTACAGCGTTTTCCGCGCTCCGGCTCACATTCTAAACCATGCACCGCTTCTGCCCAAACCTGCGGTTCATAAGCCAATTCTATAAATGGCACTGCAAACTTTTCACATACCCTTTTATTTTCCTCCAAACGTTTTTGATATTCAGAGGCGGTATCAATGTTCGGATTATAAAATAATACACTAAAATGCCGCCCTTGCAAGGCCAGTTTTTTAATTACACCGCAGGAGCAGGGGGCACAACAAGAAAGCAAAAGGAGTTTTTCTTCGGACATAACTTAATTATAGCAGTTTCCTCAGCGCACAAAAAAGCCGCCCCGAAAGGCGGCTTTTCAATTACGCATCTAAACTTAGTTTTCTTCGCTTTCAGCTTCTTCCGTTTTGAAAGAATCTTCCAAGAGTTGACCCAAAGTCGGGCGCGGGGCTTGTTTCAAGTACTGAGCCACCACTTTGCGATTTTGAGCTTGGTCATATTTCTTAACAGAAAGATTGACCGTGAAGGTTTCCGGATTGACACCCACTACCAAGGCCGTAATTACATCACCCACATTGGCCGTAAATTCGCGGCCCATTTCAAAGGGGCTAATGAAAGCTTTGGTATTGTTTTTACCTATGGTGAATTCCACACCTTCTTCTTCGGAAATCTTTTCAATTTTGGCTTTGACGGAGCTCTTGTACGGATAGCGGCGTTTCAAAGCATCGGCCGGATTTAAGAAGAGTTGTTTCAAGCCAAATTCCAATCTCGGGGTTTCTTTGTCCAATTTTAATAATTTGGCTTTCAAGCGTTGACCGCGGCGGAAGTTGGCAATAGCGGTTTCGGGCTCTTTCCAAGCGATATTTTCCAACGTTACAACGCCTTCAATACCGTGGAAGCGCAAGAACAAGCGTTCTTTATCCACTTTTGCAACGACTACGCGCAATACTTCGCCCTCTTTAATTTGGCCCAACACTTCACTGCGGCGCACGGCTTCATCTTCTTCCAACACTTGTTTGCGCGATACAATGAGCTTTTGTTTTTCTTTAGAAAATTCTACGATAACGGCTTTAATTTTTGCACCCACCGGCAAATAATGTTTATAGGCAGTATGAAGTTCAGACAAGGACAACGGCATAAAACCGCTGACGCCCAACACTTCCACAATGTATCCGCCTTTTACCGTCTGCAAAATCACGCCTTTCACGCGTTCTTTGCTCTCATAAGCGGCTTTGCACAAATCCCAGCCTTTCATTTCCAAGGCTTTTTTATGGGACAAGATAGAGTGTCTTTCATCGCTGCCGCGTTTAACGAGTACTGCAGAAACTTTTTCCCCCACGGCGGGCAAGGTTTTGCCGTCAAATTCGGAAACCAAGATGGCCCCTTCTTTTTTAGCACCGGTATCCACCAAAATATAATCACCGGAAATTTGTACAACCGTTACTTCCACAATCTCACGTTTGTTCAACTGTTCAGATAAAGACTCTTGTTGAGCGATCAACTGGTCCATGGTCATTTCAGCTTCGTTGATCTCTTCCGTGGTTTTGATTTCTTCATTCATTGTCATAAGTCCTTATTTACGCCATGCCCCGTAGGGTAGGCGCGTTCCTCCGTTTAGATAGTAATTGAATTTATTTTGTCCATTATTTCATTGGCAAATTGTTTATACTGGGCCTTAGGCTCTAAGGCCGGATCCTTCTCTAGGGTCATCGGCGTGCCGAATTTCACGCGGATTTTGCGCACCCACGGCCAACCAAATGTTCCTTCTATTTTTACGGGTAATACAGGGGCCCCCGTTTTATATACCAAAAATCCGATTCCGCTTTTGGGTTTTTGCGGTTTGCCCGTTTTAGAACGGGTCCCTTCGGGGAACATCACTACACTTTCCCCTTTGTTAAGCGCGGCAATAGCCCCTTCCAGTGCACCGAAATCCCCTATTGTACGTTTGCGGTCCACCGAAATATAACCGCAACGGCGGAAAAACCAACCGAGCACCGGAATTTCAAACAGCTCTTTTTTGGCCATGAAACGGGAATCACGCACCAACCCCGCAAACCCGCCGATTGCCGGAGGATCTGCATTGGATAAGTGATTGCCTGCAATGATTAAGGCACCGGTTTTGGGAATATTTTCCAGCCCTTCTACGCGGAAATCGTAGAAAACTCTAAAGAACACCCTTGCACTAAATTTTACCAAATTAAGAAGCATACTTGTTAATTTCCTTCAGAACGGCCTCTATTACCTGAGGTAAAGTGAGGGCCGAAGTATCAATTTTAATAGCGTCTTCCGCCGGTTTTAACGGAGAGGCCGCACGGGTACTATCGCGCAAATCCCGCTCTTTAATAGAGGCCAGAATTTGCTCATAATCGGCTTGATTTCCTTTAGCTACCAGCTGTTTTACACGGCGGTTAGCTCTTTCTTCCGCGGAAGCATCTAAGTAAATTTTTACTTCTGCGTCCGGAAAAACAACGGTACCGATATCTCGCCCTTCCATAATAATCCCGCCGTCACGGCCAAGCTCACGCATTTTTTCGGTAAGAACAGCTCTGGCCGCAGCATTGGTGGAAACTTTACTGGCGGTTTGGGCTACTTCATCTAAATGAAGCTTACTGCCCAAATATTCCCCGTCTACAAACATTTTTAATGTGGCATCCGGTTGACGTTCAAAACGAAACTGCATATTTTTAGCCGTATGCAACACAGCTTGTGCATCGGACGGATCCACTTTTGTGGCAAACACTTTATAGGCCAAAGCACGGTACAAACCACCCGTACTTAAAAATCCGTATCCCAAGTGTTCTGCCGCTGCACGGCCGACGGTGGACTTGCCGGTTCCGGCAGTACCGTCTATAGCAATCACTAATCCTTGGGATCTGGTCATTAAGCATTCTCCAAACCGGTGGTTACACCGCGAATGGCCATCATCAAAGCATCCGGACTGCTGGCAGCAGCCAAAACTTGCTCCATATCCACTTTGTTGGATTTATACAATGCCGCCAAAGATTGGTCAAAGGTATTCATACCGTAGAACTCACCGTTTTGTATGGCTTTGGTTAAATCCCCGACGCGATTTTCCAATATTAACTTACGGGTCTGCGGGGTAGAAACCATAATTTCCAAAGCAGGAGTCATACCGGGTTTAATGGTGGGCAACAAACGTTGGCAAACAATACCGCGGATTAATTCTGAAAGTTGCAAACGTACCTGCGCTTGCTGTTCCACCGGAAAAGCATCCGTCAAGCGTGAAAGGGTCTGCGGTACATTAACCGTGTGCATGGTGGAAACTACCAATTGCCCCGTTTCGGCCGCACTGATAGCGGCACGCATCACTTCCGTATCGCGCAATTCACCAATCATAATTACGTCCGGATCTTGACGCATGGCGGCACGCAAGGCCCCCGTATAAGACGGCGTATCCACCCCCAACTCCATTTGGCTGACGATACATTTATTTTCTGTATGGACGAACTCAATCGGGTCTTCAATGGTTAAAATATGTCCGTTGCGGGTGCGGTTAATATAGTCAATCATGGCCGCTAAGGTAGAGGTTTTACCGGATCCGGTCATACCCGTTACAATAATTAAACCGCGGCGGTTGTCCGCAATTTTCTTAAGCACATCTTCCGGCAAGCTCAATTCTTTAAAAGAAGGAATTTTTAAAGGAATATGGCGGATTGCCATGGCGACTTTGGTAGATTGGCGGAATACGTTAAAGCGGAAACGGCCATAAGACTTGGCATCTAATGAAAAGTCCACCGTGCTATACTGTTCAAAAATTTTGCGTTCGCGCTCTCCCATACATGCATAAGCCATTTTTTTAGCTTCATCATTGGAAACAAAAGAGTCATCAATGGGCTTAATTTGTCCGTGCAAACGCACGTATGCATTGGAATTACCGCGGATATGCAAACCGCTGGCTTTATTATCAACCACTGTTCTAAGTAAACTTTGTAATCCTACGGGCATGGGAGGTCTCCTTAATAATTTTTGGTATTCTTTTTCCGTCGCAAAAAGGCAGGAATTAACATACTGTCTTCCGCCTCAGGCTGCATTTTAGGTTCATCAAATGTAGCAAAAACGTTTTTTTTCAAATCATAGGGTTCCGGTTTTTCGGGAGCAATCGGACGGCGGGAAATAAACACATCCGCTTTTTCTTTACTAAATCCGGTTGCAATTACCGTTACTTTAAACACCCCTTTTAAAGCTGAATCATAAGAGTGCCCAAACATCACAATGGAATCATTGCTGGCATACTGACGGATTAAATTCATCACTTCGCCCTGTTCCATTAAAGTCAAGTCTTCATCGGCTAAAAAGTGAACAATAAACCCTTTGGCTCCGCGAATATCGGCGTTTTCCAATAAGGGCGAAGAAATGGCCTGCTTAACAGCCGCCAAATGCCGCCCCGGACCGCTGGCTTCCCCGATACCGATGAGCGATTTATGAGAGTTACACATTACTTTTCGGATATCGTTAAAGTCAATATTCACTTCTCCCGGTTTGGTAATTACTTCCGCAATTCCTTTGACCGCTTGCAAAAGCACTTCATCTACCATTTGAAATGCGTCACGGGAAGAAGTTTCAGGGTCAATGTTGGCAAATAGCTTTTCATTTGGCACGATGATCATGGAATCTACATACTTTTGCATTTCTTTAATGCCTTCATCGGCCTGTTTTTCACGCACATATCCTTCAAAGTTAAACGGACGCGTTACTACACCGATTACCAATAAATCATCTCCGTAAAGCTCTTTGGCTATTTTGGCCAAATACGGGGCAACCCCCGTACCGGTGCCACCCCCCATACCGGCCGTAATAAAAAGTAAATCCGTCTGGCCGATAATGAGTTTTAATTTTTCTTTAGATTCTTCTGCCGCTCTGCGACCCTTTTCGGGGTCTCCGCCGACACCCAGCCCCTTGGTTATTTTTTCCCCTACTTGGACTAAGTACGGAGCTTGGTTTCGGCGCAAATCCTGCGCATCAGTATTTACGGCAATAAAATCTATATCTCGCAGGCCGGCATTAACCATGTGGTTGATGGCATTGCCGCCACCGCCGCCTACCCCTATTACCTTAATTTTGGCTTTCTTCGTTTCAAACGAATCTGCCGCCATAAATAAATCGTTCATCATACTCTCCCGACGTATATCAACCGCCGAATAGGTCTAGCCCTTTTAAGAAACGGCCTATTTTGCCAAAAGCGGAGCCGCCTTTATCATAACGTTCACGGGCATAATCATCATAATCCGGATTATCGGAGGCAGAAATAGCCAAGGCTAAAGCCGTACTGTATACCGGATCAAAAAATTCTTCATCACAGGTTACCAAATCACGCTGCACTGCCCCGCGGCGTACTTCTTTCAAGCCCAAAATATTGACCGCTTGGTCTGTCATACCCGGCATCAGGCTTCCGCCGCCGGTAAGTACCCCCACAATGGCTAAATTTTTATAGCCGGAGGTAGCCACGCAGTGTTGGATTTGTTCAAATAATTCTTCCACACGGGGTTGAATGATATCTAAAATATAGCTTTTTTTAATGTTATGTGTGCTGCGGCCATCCAAAGAAGGAACCGATATTTCTCCTTCTTCGTCCAAGAATGTGGGAAAGGCCACCCCATATTTTTCTTTAATTTCTTTGGCATTGAAACGGGAAGTATGCAACAGACGGGAAAGATCGCTGGTAATCAAATCACAACCATAGGGGATATCCCGTGAAAATTTAAGAATTCCCTCAATATACAATCCCACGGACATCGTTTCTCCGCCCAAATCTATAATCATGGCCCCAATTTCTTTTTCCTCTTGGGTAAGCACACAATCTCCGAGCGGCACCAAACCATAAAAAGTACCGTCTATTTTATAACCGGGGCGCTGAATGGCTTTAGCTAAATTGTTGATATGCGTAGAAGAGCCGGTAGTAATATGTACATCTACTTCCAGCAAAGACCCCTCCATTCCTTCCGGATTAGAAATACCGCGCAATTTATCAATGGCAAAGCCTTGCGGAATGACATTAATAATTTCATTATCGTTTTTAATCGGCATGGCTTTGGCATTTTCTATTGCCAAGTCCATATCCGCTTGCGTGATTTCTTTATCGGCACGGGAAATATTGTAGGTGCCGTGATTAGAAAAAGATTCCAAGTGGGCTCCGCGCACCCCTACAAAGAGCTTACTGATGTCTTTGTTTAACTCCCGTTCAATACCGCCTAAAAGATGAGATACGGCGGCAGAAGTTTCCCGAATATCGGACACCACTCCCCCCCGCACCCCTTTACAGGCTACGCTGCGACCGGTTAAAACTTGCAAAGTATTGGTTTCAAAATCATGCGCCGCTGCCACCGCAGTCAGCTTTCCGCTACCGACGTCTAATCCTGCAATAATATTTGGTTTTGCCATAAAATCCACCTGCTTATAAAATCTCTTACTGTATATTATAAAAATTAATGGGCCGTCTGTCTTAAAAAAACTTTCCCGTCGTCAAAATATGTAAAATCCAGCTCATGCGGGTGCGGATACCCTTCTTTTGCAATTTTTTCTATTTGTGCGGCACGGCGGGCCTTTTGGCGCAGTTTTTTGGCTGGACCGAAATTGATCACACAGCCATCAGGCATGTGCATTCTTACGGTATCTTTGCCCGGGTCAAAATGCAAGAAAGCAAAGTCCAGCTGATCTTTAAGTTTTAAGGAACTTTCCACCAAATCTACAAATTCCTCTCCCAAATTATCCGGCACCATACCTGCCAATTCCACATACGGCACCGTAGATAGTGGATCCGGATTCGGGTCAGAATAAACAGTGCTATCTTGGTCTATAAAACGGATACTTTTATCCGGCAAAAGAAACTTAGCCACCGGTTTTCTTCTTTTGGCTGTAATTTTTAACTTTCCGGACAGAAGGCCCCTTTTCACCGATATTTGGCGAAGCTGAGGATATTTTTTACTCAAACGAGACTGCAAAGAAACAGCTTTTGAAACGGAGAACTCTTTGTTTAGCAAATCATTTGTTTCGGTTTGTATCTGTTTCAGCAGTACTCCGTCCACCCCATCAATTACCACAGCAGAGGGTTGCCAATGGCTCAAGCGGGAAGAAGAAAACACCTGATAAGCCTTACTCACTCCGACGTAAGCGGCAAAACACAAACCAATAAAAACAAAAAAGAAAGCAATGGATTTGAAAAAAGAGAGAGAAGGTTTCTTACGGATTTTTTTCTTTCTGCCTAAAGAAGAAGCAGATGGACGATAGTAATCATATTTTTTCATGCGTCAAACCCGTAAAAAAAGAAATGGGCGGAAAGGGAGTTGAACCCTTAAGGACTTTCGTCCACACGGTCCTGAGCCGTGCGCGTCTGCCATTCCGCCACCCGCCCATCACATACTATATTTTAGAATATTGCGTCCTCTTTTGCAAGGTCGCTTTTATTTTTACCGACGGGATCTTTTCCCGCCGGTAAAATAAGAATGTTTTTACTTTGCTTCGTGTTGTCCGCCCACATTATGTACGATGCAGTCATCGCCGTCTTTTTCTTTCAAATGGACGTGAATAATATCATCGGCTTCCGTATGCACATGCCGTCCCGTAAAAACGGAATAAATGGGTAATTTATGATGACCGCGGTCCACCATCACCAAAAGTTCTATTTTACCGGCACGTCCGAACTGGGCTAACGCATCCAACGCGCATAGTACCGTACGTCCGGAGTAAAGCACATCATCTGCCAAAATGACCGTTTTTCCTTCTATTTCCGTGCCCAAAGAGGTACTTTTCATTTGAGGGTCTTGGGCCACCAAAGTCAGATCATCGCGATAAAAAGTAATATCCAGCTCACCTAAAGCAGGCGCTGTACCCGTCAATTTTTCAATACGCTCTTGCAAACGCTTGGCTAAATAAGCCCCGCGCGTTTTAATGCCCACTAAACAGTAGTCATTTAAATTAGGATATTTTTCCACTATTTCACAGGCTAACCGGTCTAACATCGCTTTTACATCATTTTCACTGGCAATTATTTTCTTCATCACGTCCTCCCGTAAAATTAAAATGGAATTGCGAAAGACTAAAAACGTATGGAATTTTTAAATCCTTTTTCCATTTCGCGGTTTAAATCTTTCTTTTTTAAACTTTCGCGCTTATCGTAATTATGTTTTCCTTTAGCAAGCGCCAGTTTGATTTTGGCCCAACCGTTTTTAAAATATATTTCCAGCGGCACCAAGGTTTGCCCTTTTATTTCAGCCCCGGCATACAGTTTGCGGATTTCTTTTTTATTAAGCAACAGCTGGCGTGTGCGCACCGGATCCGGCTCTGATAAAGAATTAAATTTATAAGGTTTAACGTACATATTTAACAGAGTAGCCTGCCCATTCTCTACCTTCACAAACGCACCGTCCAGACTCACTTCTTTTTGGCGGATAGATTTGACTTCGGCCCCTAACAAAGACAAGCCCGCCTCAAACGTTTCTAAAATAAAATAATCATGAAACGCTTTGCGGTTGGTACACACTACTAAAATGCCAGTCTTTTTATTCATCGTTACTATGATAGCAAATTTTAGAAATTGATATCCAAGTAAGCCAACCCGCAAAATACTTACTTTTTTCCTCTCCCCAAAAATTTTCTTTTTAGCTATAATAGGAATTAGGATTTATTTTACGGTGTAGAGGAGGGGGCTATGGATATTACAACACTCAACAAGCAGGTACAAGCCGAAAGTTTATTTTTACAAGACTTAAAAAGAGAAGTAGGCAAAGTAATTGTAGGGCAAGAAGATTTGGTAGAAAAAATGTTGGTGGCTCTGTTGGCAGACGGACATATTTTAATTGAAGGGGTACCGGGCTTGGCTAAAACTTTGGCGGTCAAAACATTAGCCAGCGCTATTCATGCCCAATTCCAACGCATTCAATTCACGCCGGATTTGTTACCCGCCGATATTACCGGAACGCTTATCTTCAACCCGAAAGACGGGCTTTTCTATCCCAAAAGAGGACCTATTTTTTCCAACTTTGTATTAGCCGATGAAATCAACCGTTCTCCGGCTAAAGTGCAAAGTGCTTTGTTGGAATCCATGCAAGAGCGCCAAGTAACCATCGGAGAACAAACTTACAAACTCCCCTCTCCGTTTATGGTTTTAGCTACCCAAAACCCCGTTGAGCAGGAAGGGACTTACCCTTTACCGGAAGCGCAGGTGGACCGCTTTATGCTCAAAGTATTAATCAATTATCCCACCAAAGAAGAAGAAAAATTGATTTTGGAAAGAATGTCCTCCCACCAGTCCATCACGCTAAACAGCTCCGTCACACCGGAAATGATTATAAAGGCACGTCAGGTGGTAGACGGCATTTATATAGATGAAAAAATCAAGAACTATATTGTGGATTTGGTTTTTGCCACCCGTGACCCCAAAGCCTACAAATTGGACGACTTGGCTTCCTTTATTAATTATGGAGCCAGCCCGCGTGCTACTATTTTCTTGACCCAAGCCGCCAAGGCTTATGCTTTCTTAAACGGACGGGGATTTGTAACGCCGGAAGACATTAAGGCCATCGGCAGCGATGTATTGCGTCACCGCGTTTTATTAACGTACGAAGCCGAAGCGGAAAACGTAACTTCCGACCAAATTGTTAAACGTATTTTTGAAGCGGTGGACGTGCCTTAGGCCGCACTTTGGGGGAACTGTATGCGCATGGATACCGCCGACATTTTAAAAAAAGTACGGCAGATTGAAATACAAACCGGAAAACAGGTAGAAGAAACTTTTGCCGGCGAGTATTTGAGCGCATTCAAAGGCCAAGGGATAGAATTTGCCGAAGTACGTGAATACACGCCGGGAGACGATATCCGCTCCATTGACTGGAATGTTACCGCGCGCAGTGGCACTCCCTACGTTAAAAAATTTAATGAAGAGCGCGAGCTGACCCTTATCATTGCGTGTGACGTGTCGGCTTCTTTGCGTTTCGGATCCTTTGATAAATTTAAGCAGGATGCAGCGGCAGAACTGGCGGCGCTATTTGCTTTTTCCGCTCTAAAAAATAGCGACAAAGTGGGACTGTTGCTTTTCTCTGATAAAATAGAACTTTTTGTTCCCCCCAAAAAAGGAAAAAAGCATATTTTGCGCCTGATCCGGGAGCTGGTGGCTTTTGAACCCAGTGGTACCAAAACGGATTTAGCCCTTGCCCTGACCACCTTGAGCAAGGTAATCAAAAGGCAGGGAATCCTCATTTTAATTTCAGATTTTCTGGCAGAAGCGGGTTCTTTTTCTAAACAGTTGCGTTTGGCCGCTAAAAAATTTGATTTAATTCCGGTTATCTTGCAAGACCGTTTAGAAAAATCATTACCCCGCCTCCCTGTCTGTCTGGATATATACGACCCCGAAACCGGAAAAGAAAAATTTCTTTCTCTTGCAGACCGCAATTTAAATACAAGGTTGCAGTTATACACCGATACGTGGCAAACGGAATTGAATGCTTTGTTCAATCCCTTAAAAATAGAAGCCATTACCGTATATACGGACCAACCAACGGCAGACCCTGTAATCCGGTTTTTTAAACAACGGGCCAAAAAGGTGCGCGCATGAAAATAAAACTCATTTTATTTCTATTACTTTTTTCTTCTTATACTTCTGCCGCTCAAGAGGTAAGCATTTTGACGGAGCAAATACCGCAACAGGCATCTTTTGCCCAACCGTTTGACGTACATATTGAATTAAGCCATACCCCTGGATATGTACTGGAATTAAACCGAGAGAATTTTCCTGAAAATTTTAATATTCTATCAGAAAAATCGGAAACCTTATCCCCCGGGACCCAAGCCTATGATTTGACGTTGCTTCCTTTTACTTTAAATGCCTCTACTTTCACAGCCGTTAGCTTTCAATTAAAAGACAAATCCGGCGGGAAGGTATTGGCAGAGGCACAAACTACCCCCCAAATTATTCAGGTTCAACCTGTTAAATTTTATGAAGAGCAAACCTTGCGGGATATCCGCCCGCCTTATATACCGGCCAGTTTATTGATTTGGATTTTATGTGCCATCGTAGCAGCCCTGTTATTCTTTTTTATCAAATATTTTTGGAAAACAGTCCAAGAAGACCGCATTCTTTTACAGGCCCGACAGGACAACCGTCCGGCAGATGTGATTGCTTTATCCAAAATACATTTACTTCTTCAAAGCGGATTATGGGAGAAAAAAGAATATAAACTTTTTTATATTGAGCTGGGCGATATTTTGAGAGAATATTTTTGGCGCCGATTTGGCACTGATGTTTCTTCGGATACATCAGCAGAGTTGCTACGCAGGGCACGCACCGTACCGGAGCTGACCCGCCTGCTTATGCCACTGCGGGAATATTTAAATTCGTCTGACTTGGTAAAATTTGCCCAAGCAGTTCCCTCAGCAGAAGACATGCAAAAAGATGTACAGGTGGTACAAGATTTAGTCAGAGAAACCACCCCCAAACCGATAACACCCACGGAGGAAAAAAATGTTTAGCACTTTCTTTTTAGCCTCTTTGGGAGGGTTGTTTGTCTCCTTGATCCTATCGGTTTTTTTAAAACGTTTTGCGCGTGCCGTTGGGGCGGCACTGTTGTTTTTCATTTGTACAACTCTATTGCTTCTGGGTGGTATGTTGACAGAGAAACTGGGCGGCGGACACTTTAGCTTCTTGCAACCGGCTTGGTTATTTCTGTTGATTTTGCCCATTGTTATTTTAATTTTACGCATATTTGCCGGTCAAGCTTTCCATAAGCCCATCGCTTATCCGTTGGCTGCTTTTTTGCCGGATCATGTTTCTTTTTCCGCTTTGGCGAACCGATACCTTCCTTTGTTGCTCAAAGTGTCGGCATTGTGCCTGTTTATTATTGCCTTGGCCCGTCCTGTAGCGATCAACACCACTAAACTCCCCCCTACGCAGGGCATTGATATTATGATGATTATAGACGGCTCTGCCAGTATGGCCAACCAAGACTTTTTTCCCAACCGTTTTGTAGCTGCCCAAAAAACAGCTAATAACTTTATCAGTAAACGTTTCAATGACCGGATTGGTCTGGTGGTTTTTGCACGTGATGTGGCTCTTTCGGCCCCGCTCACGCTGGACCATGATGCTGTGCAAGAGCTGGTGGCCTCTTTGTTTATCGGTATTGTTAATCCGCAGCTCACGGCTATCGGAGATGCCTTGGGAGTGGCGGCTAAACATTTAAAAGACAGTTCCGCCAAGAGCAAGGTCATTTTACTGCTAACGGACGGTTCTAACAATGCCGGAACGGTGGACCCTGTTTTAGCGGCCAAATCTGCCGCCGCCTACGGAATTAAAGTGTATACCATTGCCACCGCCAGCCCTCCGGGAACGACCGTATTTTCCAGTGCTGAAGATGAAATTGACGAAGGCTTGCTCATGAGCATTGCTAAGGAAACAGGCGGAGAATTTTATCGGGCTAAAAATGAGCTGGAACTACAAAATATTTACAACAAGATCAACGAGTTGGAAAAAACGGATTTTACCCAAACCGATATCGTCAGCCGTACGGATATTTACCGTCCGTTCTTATTAACGGGGCTGGCCTTGTTGCTTTTGGCTTTTGTTTTGCGGAAATTGATATTAATCAAGGTGCCTTAATATGGAATTATTTGAGCAACCGATCTACTTTTTGTATTTTTTAGGCGCATTAGCGGCCGGAGGACTGGTGTTTTGGCTGGGAAAAAAGCTAAAACAACGCTTGGTTTGCGCACTGTTCGGGCCGATGGCATACAGACGTCTACTTGGAGGAGAAGACCGTTTGAAAAAATTAAAAGCAGGTCTGTTTATTGCGTCTATTTTCCTGCTTTTTACGGCCTTAGCCAAACCGCAGTGGGGATTAGAAATTGTTAAAGCGGAAGGAAATTTTATTCAAACGGTCATCGCTATAGACGTTTCTGCTTCTATGCGTGCACGAGACGTTCAGCCGGACCGCCTCAGCAGTGCTAAAAATATGCTGCGCATGCTCATTACCCATTTGAAAAATGAGCGCATTGGTTTGATTGCTTTTACTTCAGAGGCCTATATCCAATGCCCTATTACCACCGATGAAGAAGCCTTAAAGCATTTTATTTCTTCTTTGCAAACAGATATGATTGCTTCCGCCGGCACATCTTTAGCCGCACCCGTTAAATTGGCCGCCCACATGCTGTCTAAATATCCGGGGAAAAAGGCTTTGATTTTGTTAACAGATGGCGAAGACCATGAACCGCAAGAATTAAAAGAGGCCCAAACGGCTGCTCAAAAAGAAGGAATTAAAATCATCGCCATCGGCATCGGCACCCCGCAAGGGGAGCTGATTCCTCAACGGACCGATGTTTCCGGTAAAGTGTTAGAATATAAAAAGGACCGTTCTGGTAAAACGGTAGTTACCAAGTTAGATGAAAAAAGTCTGGCCGCTTTGGCCGCCGCTACGGAAGGGGTATATATTAAATACACCACTCCTGCCCAAGTGGCCGAAAAAGTAGAGCAGGCCATGCGCAATTTGGACCGTAGCCGCTCGGCCGCTTCCGCCCGTGCCGGATACAAAAACCGTTACCAAATTCCGTTGGCTTTGGCGGTTTTATGCCTGAGCATTTGGCTTATGTTGCCTATAAAACAACGGGCTTTAGAAAAAAGTAAAATAGAATAGATATGAAAAAAGTATTTTTTGCCTTCCTTTTTCTTTTCTTTACCGTCTCCTTGCAGGCCGGAGTACGGGGAAAGTTGCGTCAGGGCGGCAAATTTTACAATGACCAAAAATACGGCTCTGCCCTGAATCATTACCATGAAATTTTAAAACAAAATCCCAATCAACAACAGGCTCTTTTTAATGCCGGCAATGCTTATTACCGCTTGAATGAATATACCCAAGCGGAAGAAATGTATAAAAAAGCCTCCAAAACCTCCGGTGATTATGCCCAAAATGCCTTATTTAATTTAGGAAATACTTATTACAAAGCCGGAAAAAAAGAAGAAGCCAAAAAAGCTTTCCAAGCGGCCATCTTAAAGGACCCCTCCGATCAGGAGGCCATACACAATTTACAACTGATTATGCAACAAGAAAAGCAAGACCAAAATAATCAAAATAACAATAATAACAGCAATAATCAGGGGCAAAGTTCGGAAAATCAAAATCAGCAAGAAGATGAAAACAATGCCCAAGCACCGGACCGGCAAAACAACAACCCAAATCAGCAAGGTCAGCTAAGTAAAAACGATGCGGACCGCATTATGTCTATGGCACGGGAAAATGAACACCGTGCACCAACAGGCAGCCGCGGACGGCCGGAAAAATTGGTAGATAAGGATTGGTAAACATGCGGAAACTTTTTCTTTTATTTGTTTATTTGTGGATGTGTCTGCTACCCGCACAGGCGGCATTGGATTTAAACGGGGTATCTATCACCGCTTCCATTGACAAAGCGGCTATTACTTTGGAAGATGAGCTGATGCTGACCGTAACTATAGACGGCGCAGCAGGAGATATTGCCCCGCAGTTGCCCAGTATGCCGGCTTTTAATGTCTACCAACGTTCTTTTGTACAACAAACAAATAATTTTCATATCATTACCACTTTTCAATACGTCTTATTGCCCCGTTTCCCCGGCAAAACAACCATTGGGCCGATTACCTTGGAATACGGAAGAAAAACGTATAAGACGGATCCTATTTCTGTAACTGTCTATCGCTCTGCGCAACAACCGGCTCAAGCTAACACACAAGCACAGGGAATGGTGGATACATCTATTCCCTCCTCCCTCCGGGAGACACAAACACAAAAGTTTGCCCAAGCTCCGGCAGATATGCCTACCTTAGAAAAAAATCTTTATAACCGGGCCGCACGCCTTGGTAATAAGGAGTATTTCATGGTGGCCGCCGTCAGTAATGCTGCCCCCTATATCAATCAAACCGTTACCTTGGCAGTACGCTTTTATTATGCACGCCCGTTCATGGGCACAGCCCCCTACACCGCTCCGGCCATTAACAATTTATTTATGGAAGAAATCGGCCGCTCTGAAGGCCGCCAAATCATTGACGGAAAAACCTACATCTATACGGAAATCCGCTATGCCGTGTCTGCGGTTACCAAAGGCCCGGCTAACATCGGTCCGGCCTCTATTAAGTACGTACCTGAAACCAGAGTTAATTTATCCATGTTTGACAAAATGTTTGCCTCTATGGGACAAGAGCCGCAAACGGTCCAATCCAATTCCATTTCTTTACAAGCCAAAGAAGTGCCTTCTTTGAACCGACCTAAAAGTTTTTATGGGGCAGTAGGAAGAGGATATACAGTTTCTGCCGCCATAGACCGAGATGAAGTAGAAGCGGGAGATGCTATCAATTTGACCGTTAAAATTAACGGAAACGGAAATCTAAAGCCTACTTCGGATTTGAAATTACCCGCTATGGCAGGATTTAAAACCTATGATGTAGTGGCTACGTCAGGTGTGGTGCCGAGTAACGGAGAATTGAAAAGTTATAAAATTTTCAAAACCGTCTTAGTTCCTTCCGCTTCCGGCAAATACACGATCCCTGCTTTACCGTGGTCTTTCTTTGACCCGATGCTCCGGGAATACCGCACTATTTATACAGAGCCTATTAACGTAACTGTCACCCCCTCCACACAGGCAGATGCTGGGTTTGACTTTTCTTCCCAACAAGATTTAGGAAACGGTTTCAGACAGTTGGGAAAAGATATTTTATATCTTAAATCAACGCTTTCCACCAATAAGGACTCTTTTTTAGCAAAAATAGGCGGTATGAATTGGCTGGCCTATTTGGCTCTTGCTTTTCTAATTCTTTGCGGTATTTTTGCCTTAACTGACAAAAAAACTTGGGCCCAGAAACATGCGCTGGCCAAAGCCAAGGCTCAATTAAAAAATGCCTATCATGAGGACGTTATCTCCGATGCTTTAAGCACCTATCTGCAAGTGCGCTACCACGTACACACCGCTAGTTTGCCTTTGAGGGATATTGTGTCTGAGCTAAAACAACACGGATGTCCGGCCATATTGGTAAGCAGATTTGAAATGTTGTGGCAAAAATTAAATGCGGCCCGTTTTGCTCCGGTAGACATACAAGGGGAAGGCACTCATGAGCTGGCCGCCCAAGCTCTGGAGCTTATCAACGATATGGAGAAAGGGGGCCAAAAATGAAAAAGTACATTCTCTCATTATTTTTACCGTTATTCTGCACTCTC
The DNA here is from genome assembly GCA_017468055.1 of Elusimicrobiaceae bacterium. Taxonomy (GTDB): domain Bacteria; phylum Elusimicrobiota; class Elusimicrobia; order Elusimicrobiales; family Elusimicrobiaceae; genus Avelusimicrobium. The sequence continues at coordinate 831 of JAFUJU010000063.1, read as the reverse complement.
TTTCTTCCGGCAGAAAGCATGCAACAGGCAGAACAAATGTATAGAGAAGGCCGCTTTGCGGCCGCCTTGGGTGCTTATGAAAATTTACTCAAAAACTACCCAAACGACCCTCATCTTTACTACAATATAGGAAATTGCTATTTCAAAATGGGCAGCCGCGGCTTAGCCACCGCTAATTATTATCGGGCTTTCCGTTTGGCCCCAAGAGATGCGGACATTCGGCATAATTTAGCCTTAGTCTTAGAATCCGGCGGAGAAAGATTAGTTCCGGCAGGAATGCCCGTTGTATTGCACAAGGCATTTTTCAGCTTGACCGTTTTGGAATTAAAAGGGCTCACCTTTCTGGTTTTATTCGTATTTTGTTTTTTAGCCGGAGTGTGGCTGTGCAGAAGAAAAGCGGGGCTGTGGGCATGTGTTTCCTTGGCAGTATTGCTGTTGTTAGGCAGTTGGTACGCTTGGCGCAATAGCTTGCTCAAACAACCTTTGGCTATCGTGGCCGCCCCGACTGCCGAGTTAAGAAGTGGCCCAGGAAAGAACTTTCCCGCCAGTGCTAATGTGGCCCAAGGGCATTTGCTGATTTTGCAAGACAGCAAAGATAACTGGGACGAAGTCGTCGTTAAATCCCAAGGAATCAAGGGTTGGATAGAAACCCATGATTTGGAAAAAATATAAAGGAACTTTTATGTTTATTACTCATGAAGCCGATGAATTAATTGCCGCCGTAACTTATGTAAAAGAGAATTTAGGCCCCCAAGTAGAAGAGTTGGCTCAGCGTATCATAACCGCTTTTAAGGACGGGAAAAAGGTAATTTTAATGGGAAACGGCGGCAG
>JAFUJU010000062.1 GCA_017468055.1 Elusimicrobiaceae bacterium | reverse complement strand
AAGATTACAGCCAGTATGTGAAAATCAAGGGTAAAGAGTCGGAGCAAATACACGTACCTTTTACTGTGGAGGAAGTCGCAAAGCTGTGGGCTGGCCTGGATACGCCGGTACGGCTCAACCTGGGCCGTTATAACTTTACGATGGTTTACCCTGCTGATACGGTGCTTATGCTGATTTACACCGGTATGCGGCCCTCTGAGCTGTTAAATATTCGCTGTGAGGATATAAACCTGGCGGAGCGCTATATGATTGGTGGGATGAAAACAGAGGCAGGGAAAGAAAGAATTATACCGCTGCATGATGATATTGTGCCCCTGGTGGAAAAACGCCTGGCTACAGGCACGGAGTGGCTCATACCTTACAAGGCGGACCGGCCTGCAAAATTGCAGCAGTATTACCTGCGGTTATTCACTCCGTTAATGGAGGCCCTGGGTATGAATCACCTGCCGCATGACGGCCGCCATACTTTTGCAACCTTTGCGGATCGTTTTGATATAAAGCCGCTGCGAAAAAAATTAATTATGGGCCACAAAATAACCGATATTACAGACGGCGTATACACGCATAAAACTGCGGCAGAGCTGGTGGAGGAGGTCAATAAAATTGTTTTCTGGGAAAAATAACTGTTCACAATTTATACACATTTATGCAGCCTCTTCAAGGCCCCCGGATTTTGTGGCATACGTGAGGCAAACCTGGGTCTTACGGTCTTATTTTTCGGCGTTTTCCAGTATTTTTTCTGAGAATTAAAAAAACCGCCAAGCATTTGAAAATGAGTGATTCCAAGCGCTTCGGCGGTTTGTCTTAGAAATTTATTTTTTAAACCAAACATAATTCTTTGTTTACTATAACATTAAGACTTTTGCACCCTGGAGCCGTTGGAAAAAGCCAGTCCTGGCGCTTTTTATTCGCTCCGAAAAACATGCACTTGTGTCTTACGTGTGACTTACTTTTATTAACGTTCTCATACTCCGGCAGCCGTAAATCAGTAATGTTTCACTTATAGAATACATGAAAAAAAGATTTTTTCAAATAGTATTCACGAAAAAAGAGGGCCTCAGCCCTCTTTATTTTTTAATTGTCTTTGCCTTCGCCAGGCAGCTCTTTCCGAAAAGTCCATCCTGGGCCAGTCCATATTTTTTCTGGAATGTTTTCACAGCTTCAATAGTTTTCGGTCCTACGGATCCATCCACGGATAACTTTGTATCTGCTGCCCAGTTTAATAACCTCTGTAGGTTCTTTACCTGGGTGCCGCTGTCTACGTTTGCAAAGTATCCTCTCTTCGGCAGGGTTGGGAATGTTCCGGTATACCCTCTCTTTGGCTCAGATTTCGCCGCAGAGCCATTTTTATAGCCCATCTCTTCCAGAGTATCCACAACGCCCTTTGCGATGGCTACGCCCATTTTTTTCAGCTCTGCATCGGTGTCAAAGAGCTTTCTGTCTGTCGGATTGTCAATAAATCCGCATTCTACAATTATGCCCGCCATTTTGGTCATACGGATAAATCCAAAATAATCGGATCCGCTGGCGTTGGTGCTCTTCTTT
>JAFUJU010000061.1 GCA_017468055.1 Elusimicrobiaceae bacterium | reverse complement strand
CTGGTAAGATAGCCGCCCCGGATCACGCTGTAGTAGACCGGCACCTTGTGGTGCTTGAAAAGCTTGCCCGTACCCAATGCTACAGGCTGGTTGGCTCCGGAAATGGAGCTCATACCCTCGGGGAAAATGCACACTCTGCCGCCGGATTTAATGACACGGCTGATTTCCTTCACGGTGTAAAGGTCGGGTGTAAAGTTCTTTTTGGGAATGACCCGCAAAAGATTAAACACCATAGACAGGTGGGAACGGTGGAACTCGTTGTAGCCTGCCACATAATTCATACGCACCGGCAGCATCGGTACGCCGGTAAAAATATAGTCCAGCCGGGATGCGTGATTACTGATAAAGAAATAGGGGCCGGGCTCCTTTCTAAAATCCTTTTTGAAGGTATAGTGCACATTGTACTGCTTGTACATAAACAGGCGCCAAACCGTACCCAAAATGTTATAAATAGAATTGGGGGTCTTGATTTTTCTGGAATGGATTTGTTTTTCTACGGTTACTTTTGCCATAAGAATCTTCCCTTCCCTTTGTTGTTTTTCTTATACAATAGCACATTCGACAAAAAATTACAACATTGCTTTTTTTGAAACCCTTATTCCATATCGGCAACAATCCTTTGTGCCATTTCAGTAGTTTTTCATTAATTCCTATACAGCAGAAGAACTGCGCTGTCGGAGTGTCATTTAGGCTTTTGTAACATAATTGTTTACAAAAAAGCACTTGTTTTGGCAAGTGCTTTTTTACTACAATATTCCAAGAGGTGATTTCTGTGGAAAAAACGCAAGAAAACAATGTGCGCCTTCTGAAAAAATGGCAAAAAGGTCTTTTTAACCTGCTTTTCTCCCGGATAACGCTGGTTATTCCCCTGCTGCTACTGCAATTTGCCGTTCTTTTCTCCGTTCTGTTTTGGTTAGAAGATTTTCTGCCCCATATGATCGGTGCGCAATTTGCAGTTATTTTCTGTATGGTGCTTCATTTGCTCAACGGTGAACTGGATCCCACCGCAAAGATTACGTGGCTGATCCTGATTATGGCAATGCCGGTTTTCGGGAGTCTCCTTTATCTTTTCAGCCTGAAAGAAATCGGTCAGCGAACAATGCGAAAGTATGTTGGCAGCAAAATTACAGACACCTCCCGGCTGCTCCCCCTTTCCGAGGATATTCTTGCGGATTTGGATCGCGCAAGACCCGGTGCAGCCTCTATGGCCCGCTATGTGTACAAAAACGGCGGATATCCTGTCTTTCAAAATACGGATGTCCGTTATTTCCCTTGCGGAGAAGCAAAGTTTGAGCAGCTGCTCAAAGAATTGGAAAAAGCAGAGAAATTCATCTTTTTAGAATACTTTATTGTAGAAGAAGGCCAAATGTGGGGGCAGATTTTAGACATCCTTATTCGCAAAGCCGCCCAGGGCGTTGATGTACGAATTCTTTACGATGGTACTTGCGAATTTTTACTGCTGCCGAAAGGCTATGATAAGAAGCTATCTGCCTTTGGCATTCAATGCAAGGTATTCTCCCCCTTTACCCCTTTCCTCTCCACCCATTATAACTACAGAGATCATAGAAAAATCGCCATTATCGACGGTCATACAGCCTTTACCGGCGGCATCAACTTAGCCGACGAATACATAAATGTCCGCCCCCGTTACGGACACTGGAAGGATACCGCCGTAATGCTTAAGGGGGAAGCCGTTAACGGACTTACTCTGATGTTTTTGCAAAACTGGACGCTTGGTAACAAAAATGCGGATATCTCCCCTTTCCTGATATCCAAAAAAACGCCATCTGCCGGATTTAT
>JAFUJU010000060.1 GCA_017468055.1 Elusimicrobiaceae bacterium | reverse complement strand
GCCGGAAATGTTTGGCGCGGAAACCCTTTTAATGGACCGTGCTCATGATGAGGCGACTTTTCACAAAATAGTGGATATGATTAATAATTTTAAGAATTATTTTACGCGCTATCATCAAACTATCTATGAAAACCCTTCCCCTGGCAATAAAAAGGGCGGTATTTCTTCTTTAGAAGAAAAATCGTTAGGTTGTACACAAAAAGGCGGACATAGTGAAGTGGTAGATGTGCTGGAGTTTGGTGGACGGGTGAAAAAACACGGGCTTAATTTGCTTACGGGCCCCGGTAATGACCAAGTATCTACGACTAATCTGACCGCTGCCGGTGCGCAAATTATTTTGTTTACTACGGGGCGCGGGAATCCTTTCGGAGCTCCGGTGCCGACGGTAAAAATATCTTCCAATACCCCTTTGTATGAAAATAAAAAGCATTGGATAGATTTCAATGCCGGTGTGGTATTGGACGGAGTGAGTTTGGATCAAGCGGGAAAGGATTTATTCCGTTTTGTGCTGGACGTGGCTAGCGGAAAAATCCAAACCCAAAACGAAATTTACGGATATAAAGAAATATCCATTTTTAAAGACGGAGTTATTTTGTAATTTACGAGAGGAAACAACATGAAACATACATGCTGGTTAGTTGCGGGACTGTTGGTAATTTCGGCGGCACTTAGTGCCTGTGGTCCTGCTCAAGACGGAGAAACAAAGACAAAGGTTTGGAACGTAGCCTCCATTCAAGTGGACGGCCACCCGCAAAATGAAGCCGTTAAAAAAATGGGCGAAATTTTTGGGCAATTAACCGATGGGCGTTACCGTTTTGAGGTGTTTCCCAATGAGCTTTTAGGCCCCCAACGCGAAACCTTGGAGCAGGTGCAATACGGCATTATTGAAATGGCCATTATGGGCAACCCCAACGTGTCTAGCTTTGAAGACGGCTTTTTGACTTTTGAAATGCCGTTTTTGTTTGATGATGAAGCGCACCAACGTCGCTTTTTCACCACCTCCCCCCTTATCAAAGATCTGTTTGCCCGAACGGAAAAATACAATTTTAAAATTGTTACTTACTTTACCGCCGGTACGCGCAATATGTATGCCAAAAAGCCCATTCGTAATTTGGCAGACTTAAAGGGAATGAAAATCCGTACGGCTGAGTCGGATACTTATGCAAAAATGATGAAAGCATTGGGCGGTGCGGCTACGCCGATGTCTTTTGGGGAAGTATTTACGGCTATCCAGTCAGGCGTGGTGGACGGAGCCGAAAACAATGAAGCCTCTTACAGTAGCACCAAACATTATGAAATTGCTCCTTATTATTCCTACACCCGTCACTTGATTGTGCCGGACTATTTGATTATGAATAAAAAACTTTATGATAGTCTTTCTGCGCAAGATAAGCAAGCTTTAGCCGAAGCGGCCCGCCAAGCGGCCGATTATGAAGTGGAGCTTTGGCAAAAGGACGCCCAAGAGCGTTTAGCCCAAGTAAAAGAGGGCGGTGCGACGATTATATATGACGTGGATAGCAAAGGTTTGCAAAAAGCAGTTGCGCCTTTGCACGAAGAATTAACCCAAAACCCGGAAATTAAAGAAGTATATGATGCCGTGAAAGCCACTTCGGAGTTGAAATAATGATGACCCAATTAAGAAATACATTAAACAAAATAACAGCCTTTTTATCCTGTTTGATCATGGGGCTGATGACCTTGCTGGTTACTTGGCAGGTCATTACGCGCTTTGTGCTGAATTCTCCCAGCACCATTACCGAAGCGTTGGCAAAATATTTGTTCTTGTGGCTAGTGATGGTTGCTTCGGCCTATGTGGTAGGCAAACGTGACCACATGAATTTGCAAATTGTTTTGCATAAGCTCAGCCGCTTAAACCAAATTCGTTTTGGTATCGTCAGTGAGGCGGTAATTTTTGTGTTTGTTTTGGCGGTATTGGGCTATGGCGGTGGTTATATTGCGCTTAATGCCATGAATCAAATGGATTCTGCATTGCCTGTTCCGGTGGGTGTGGTATATTTGGCTTTGCCGACGGGTGGCGTATTGGCCGCGGTGTATAGTTTGTGTAACTTGGCCGATTTTATCAAACTTTATAAACAAGAAAAAGCGGGAGGTGTACGTCATGGTTAGTGCTGCTTTGACTTGCGGGCTGATTATGCTCGTTTCTATTTTGATTTTGTTGTTGATCGGCGTGCCTATCAGTATTAGTTTGGGGTGCGGTGCCACCTTGGCGATGATGGTTGTTTTGCCGGCAGATAAGGCTTTATTGATGGCGGCGCAAAAAACCTTTACAGGGATTAACTCTTTTACTTTGCTGGCCATTCCTTTCTTTATTTTAGCCGGTATTATTATGAATAACGGCGGTATTGCCCGCCGCTTGGTGAATTTGGCTAAAGCCTTGGTGGGGCGTTTGCCGGGCTCTTTGGCCTTGACCAATGTGGTGGCCAATATGCTTTTTGGCTCTATCTCCGGCTCCGGCTCTGCCGCCTGTGCGGCTATCGGTGGTATCATTACCCCCATGGCGGAAGAAGAAGGCTATGATAAAGACTATATTGCCGCGGTAAATGTGGCGTCTGCTCCGTCAGGGATCTTAATCCCCCCCAGCAACACCCTGATTATTTTTTCCACGGTGGCCGGCGGAGTGTCTATTACTTCTTTGTTTTTAGGGGGTTATATCCCGGGTATTTTGTGGGGCTTGGGCGTGATGGCTTTGGCTTTCTTTATGGCTAAAAAGCGCGGCTATAAAGGTGAAAAAGGCATTTCTTGGGCGGAAACTTTCAAAATAGCCTGGCAAGCCATTCCCAGCTTGCTTTTAATTGTCATTGTCATCGGCGGTATTTTGATGGGTATTTTTACTCCAACGGAAGCCTCTGCTATTGCAGTGTGTTATGCATTAGTGCTGTCTTTTATCTATAAAACGATTAAAGTGTCGGACTTGCCCCGCATTTTACTGCAAGCGGCAGAGTTGACTTGTATTATTGTATTCTTGATTGGTCTCTCTTCCATTATGTCTTGGATTTTGGCTTTTACCAAAATCCCGGGTTTACTTGCGGCGGGACTTTTGAGCCTGTCGGAAAATCCGATTGTCATTCTGCTGATTATGAATGTGTTGCTTTTGATTATCGGTACTTTTATGGACCCGACCCCGGCCATCCTGATTTTTACACCTATTTTCTTACCGATTGCGATGAATTTTGGTATGGATCCGGTGCATTTTGGTGTCATGATGACTTTCAACCTTTGTATCGGTTGTATTACTCCCCCCGTCGGTGCGATTTTATTTACGGGCTGTAAGGTGAGCAATATCTCCATAGAAAAAATCATGCCCCCCTTGCTGCCTTTCTTTGGGGTGTTGGCGTTGATTTTGATGTTGGTGACATTTATCCCTGCGCTTACTTTGTGGATACCGCGCCTGGCGGGCCTGATGTAGTGTTTTGTAGTTTTTGAAAAAATAACCGCGTAAAGCATTTTGTTTTACGCGGTTATTTTTTTTATTTTTTTTCAAAAAAATTGACTCGGTTTTTTTTTTTTGTACAATTTTTGTGAAATGGTAGCGCGGGCGAAATAAAATGCCGTTAGTTGGGCTATATCCGCCCGCAAGGAGAAGAAGAATGAAAAAAGGTTTTACTTTGGTGGAGTTATTGGTCGTAGTATTAATTATTGGTATTTTGTCAGCGGTGGCCTTACCGCAGTATAATTTGGCGGTCAAAAAGACCCGCACGATGGCTTTGTTGCCGTTAATAAAAGCCATAGACACCGCCGAAAGTGTGTATTATATGGAAACCGGGGAATATACCGACCAATGGGATAATTTAAGTATTGAAATGCCCGGTGGAGCTACCCTTTCGGGAAATATGCTCAACTATAAAAACTTTCGTTGTTATTTTTATGGGTTTCCGGATAACGGAAGCGATAGTCAATCCGTATATTGTAATTCTTTGGAATCTGACGTGCCACAGATTGAAAAATATTTTGCTTCCAATCAATATATTTGTTGGGCGTCTAAGAACAGCCTGGCTGAAAAAATATGCAAAAGCATTAGCGGAAAAAGCACTTCTGACACGACCGGAAAAGAAGGGATGGGTAGGTATAATTTTTAACAAAACCCCGCTCAAAAGAGCGGGGTTTGTAAGGTATCTTTATAAGTTAAACCCAAAATAGCGGGCGGCATTGTAATAGGAAATATTTTTAACCATTTCCCCCAATACTTCCATATCCGCAGGGTACTCTCCGTTTTCTACCCAAGTACCAATCAGTTCGCACAAAATACGGCGGAAATATTCATGACGGGTGTACGAGAGGAAACTGCGGGAATCAGTGAGCATACCGATAAAATTGCCCAATAAGCCCAAATTGGCTAAGGACGTCATTTGCTCGGTCATGCCGGTTTTATGGTCGTTAAACCACCAGGCGGAGCCTTGTTGGATTTTGCCGACGGCGGAGCTGTTTTGAAAACAACCCAAAATCGTGCCGATGGCGGCATTATCGTTGGGGTTTAAACTATAAATAATGGTTTTGGGCAGTTGGTCGGTGGTCGTTAAGGCATTTAAAAAGTCTGCCATTTCTCCGAACGGCGCATAATTGTTGATACAATCATAACCGGTATCGGGGCCCAATTGGCGGTACATTAAGCCGTTATTATCGCGCTTACAGCCGTAATGCAGTTGCATCGCCCAACCCAAGCGGTGGTACTCTTGCCCGACAAAAACCATAAAAGCGGTTTTGAATTTTAATTCTTCCTCGCGGTTTATGTTTTCCCCCGCCAAACGCTTAGCAAAAATGGCCTCTATTTCTGCTTCTGTAGTCGGTTTGTACATGACATATTCCAAGGCATGGTCAGAAGCTTTACAGCCCATTTGTGCAAAATAGTCCATGCGGACGCGCAAGGCTTGTTTTAAATCGGAAAAAGAACGAATGCAAAGGTCGGCGGCTTGGCCTAATTTGGCCAGATAATCTGCATAATCGGGTTTTTCTAAATTCATGGCTTTATCGGGGCGCCATGCGGGCAAAACTTGCACGTCAAAAGAGGGGTCCTCTTTAATTTTTTGATGCCATTGTAAATCGTCGGCAGGGTCATCGGTAGTGCAGATTAAAGTAACGCCGGATTTTTTAATCAGACTGCGCACACGCATATCGTCTTGTTGCAGTTTTTCGTTGCACAAATTCCACACTTCTTCGGCGGTTTTTCCGTTCAGCACGCCATGATAACCAAAATATCTTTGTAACTCCAAATGGCTCCAATGATAGAGTGGATTACCGATGGCTTTTTCCAAGGTTTCGGCCCATTTTTGGAATTTTTCGCGGTCGGTGGCGTTACCTGTGATATATTTTTCATCTACACCGTTAGAGCGCATTTGGCGCCATTTGTAGTGGTCCCCCCCCAACCATACTTGGGTAATGTTTTCAAATTTTCTGTTTTCGGCAATTTCTTTGGGATTAATATGGCAGTGATAGTCTAAAATAGGCGTTTGGGCGGCAAAATCATGATAGAGTTTTTGCGCCGTCGGAGTAGATAATAAAAAGTTTTCATCCATAAATTTTTTCATTGTATTCACCTCTTACCAACATTAGAATAAAAACTGCAAACAAAAAACCCGCCACACAGGCGGGTTTAAAACTACCCCCAATAAGTCCTCGCCTTCCGGTCGTTTTGTTGACCCAAAACGCCTGCAG
>JAFUJU010000059.1 GCA_017468055.1 Elusimicrobiaceae bacterium | reverse complement strand
GCCACACCGATTCGCTTGCTGCCTACATCCAGTGCCATAATTCTCATTGGATATTCTCCTGTTGTTTATTTTTTCAAATAACTGCGAACCAGTTCTTCCACCAGCTCGTCCCGCTCAACTTTGCGAATCAGTGCGCGGGCATTGTTATGACTTGTAATATAGGCAGGGTCGCCGGAAAGAATATACCCAACAATCTGATTGATTGGGTCGTACCCCGTTTCTGCCAGTGCCAGATATACAGTGCTCAAAATTTCCTGTATTTCTGTTTTTTTAACGTTATCTGCCTTGAAAAACATGGTATTATCTAAATCCATTTCCGTCCTCCTTTTCGCTGCCTGTACTCTTCTACTATATACGCCTTGCGGCATACGGAATCCTTTTAACAACCTTTATTTTTTCTGTTCTGCTACCAGTGTTTCAGCCAGTGCCAGAGCTTCTGACAGTTTGCTGTAATCTTTACCGCCGGCCTGAGCCATGTCAGGACGACCACCGCCACCGCCACCGGTGGAAGTTTGTTGCCATTTGCAGGTGGAGCTATTGCAGTAGTAGCTTTTTCCATTTTCGGTTTTTTGTTGCCCGTAGTAACATTCGGCTCCGTCTTTTAAGGTTCTGCTGCCTTTTGTTTTGGCGATAGATCCGAACTCGGCTGCTGTCGTAGACCCTGTGCCGATATCAGAGTAAGAAGAACCGTCAGAGCAGGTGCAGGTGTATTCCGTGACGGAGCAGTTATCTTCTTCCGGACAAGACCAAGAGCTGCCGACGTTGGAACATTTACCGCATTCTTCGGCAGTTTTGCTACATTCTCCGACAGAAGTCCATTCCCATTTTCCGTTGATACATTCATAAACGGCAGAGCGGGTGCCGCAACCATTACAAGAGGAAGAGTCGCTGGGCATGTCGGTCATACAAGGAACCGTTTGGCTACAAGCATAATTTTTATATCCGCCGTTAACGAAGGCTTGCCCTTCTGCGCTATAGTTGGGAGTGCTCCCATTGGTGCCGGTATAAATACCTAAAGCACTGAAACAGGCGGAAGACTGGCCGCTGGAGCATTTATACTCGGCGGAGCTGGTGCCGTATTTATTGGCAATACAGGAGAGGAAATCCCCTTCAAAGTCAGAAGCGCAGCAATCGCCGGATTCCACTTGGCAGGCGTCCGTTACGGTACAGGTGTCGTGCCAACTGGCAAAAACATATTCTCCGGTGGTCGGGTCACAGTCATAGAGAGCTTGTTGGATACCGCAGGCTTGACCGGGGAAAGCGCTGGGCTCACAGGCTTGGGTTTCGCCCGGAGTAGTGCCGGAGCAGGCGCAGTCATCAGAAATATCACAGATGCCTTCTACCCAAGAGCAGGTATTGGTATCATAAATATTGGTTTTGGTGCCGCCATTTTTGCAACCGCACGGCACAACTTCCGTCAGGTTGTCCGGTTGGTTTTCACAAATAGGCTCATCGGCTTCTTCTTCAGCGTCCGTTGCTTCACATTCCGCAGCAACAGACAAACTGGCTGAGAACTCGCTGTTGCAGAGGGGGTAGGATTTGTTTAATGAATTACAGCCCGCACCGCTACAGCAAATTCTGCCATCTGCGTAAGAAGGCATTTGCAGAGAATAAGCGGATCCACTGGCAATAACACCCGTAGGAGTAAGAGTATATTTGTAACTGGACGTTTCTTGTTTCGGGGCAACGTTCTGCACAGAAGACCACTTCTGCGAATAAGATTTGTTAGATACACAGCGCTTTTCTTGTTCGGAACGGATAGCTCCCATCATGTTTTCGGCTTCCGTGGTTCTGCGTGTTTCCAACACCTGTTTCATCTTCGGAACAGATACCGTTGCCAAAACACCCAGCACCAGAACAACCATCAAAAGCTCTGTCAATGTAAAAGCTTTTTTCATAGTATGGCTCCCATAAAAATTTTGACTGAAACAGAAAAATGGGCGAATATTTTTTCGCACATCTCCCCATTAAAAAAAATGTAGCAAAAAGAACAAGAAAAGGTCAATAGATGATCCCTAAAAAAAGCCCTTTGTTTCCAAAGGGCTTTTTAAAACGGGCAAAACCAAAAAACAATTATTTTTCTATAAAATTGCGGTACATCAAAAGCGCAATTAAAGTTTTGGCATCTTGTATTTTGCCGTTTTTAATCATTTGATAAACTTTACTCAATGGGAATTTTTTGACATTAACGAACTCGTCTTCGTCTAAATCCTGATTAACTCTTTTTAGTCCCTGGGCCAGATAAATGTGCAGGTCTTCATTAGAAAAGGCACTGCTGGGATTGAATACGCAGAGTTTTTTCCATTTGGCAGCTTTCAGGCCGGCTTCTTGTTCCAGCTCTGCTTTGGCACAGGTTAAAAACGTTTGATGGTCTTCCCGTTTTCCGGCGGGCAGTTCCCACGTGATGCGCCCGATAGGATAGCGGTATTGCTGGACCAGATATACATGCCCGTCTTCTACGGGCAAAACGGCACTGGCTCCTTTATGTACCAAATACACGCGGGAAGCGGTTTTGCCATTGATAAGACGTACAGTGTCATAATTAAACCCCACTATGCCTGTATAGAGGGTTTTAGAGGAGAGCCTCGTTTCTTTTAATTTACTATAATGTGACATAAGATTATCTTATAAAAAAGAGCCCTGTGTATGAAAGATTTTGTCCATTTGCATAACCATTCCGAATATTCTTTGTTAGACGGTATGCTGCGCGTTTCTGAGCGGCATAAACCGTCCCGCTTTTTGCGCGGATTGGCCGAAAGCGGTATTAAAGCTATGGCGATTACAGACCATGGCAATATGTACGGAGCTTTGGATTTTTATGAATGTGCTACTGCAGCGGGACTGAAGCCTATTGTGGGTTGTGAAGTGTATATCACAGAGGGAAAGCATACCGAAAAAGATAAATCCCGTACCGGACACTTAACCTTACTTGCCAAAAATCATCAGGGGTATTTGAATTTGATGAAATTAAACTCTCATGCGTGGGTGGATGGATTTTATTATCACCCCCGTATTGATAAAGAGTTACTGGCTAAATATTCCGACGGTTTGATTGCTCTATCCGGCTGTTTGAAAGGTTTTTTGGCGCAAGACGTATTGCATAAATCTTTTGAGCAGGCCTGTGCTTTGGCCCAACAGTATGAAGATATTATGGGCAAAGGCAACTATTATATTGAGCTCATGGATCATGGAATCCGTGAAGAGCAGGAAGCCCTGCCTATCTTAAAAGAAGTAGCCAAAAAATTGGGTATTAAGACCGTAGCCACCAACGATTGCCACTACGAAAAGAAAGAAGACTGGCAAGCACATGACGTCAATCTTTGTATTTCCACCGGCAAGACCTTGGCAGACCCCAACCGCCTGAAAATGACTACGCATGAGTTGTATTTCAAATCTCCGGAAGAAATGTATGAGTTGTTTGCCCATACTCCCGAATCTTTGACTAATACTTTGGAAGTAGCGGAAAAATGTAATTTGGTTTTCCCTAAACACGGATTTATTTTGCCTAATTTTGATATTCCGCCCCAATATCCTAACACGGCTGAATACTTTAAAGATTTATGCCGCAAAGGCTTAAGCAAAAAAATGAACGGAAACGTTCCCGCCGAATATACCGAACAATTGGAATATGAGTTTGACGTTATCATCAAAATGGGGTTTGACTGTTATTTTTTGATTGTGCAAGATTTTATCAATTGGGCGCGTGCTAACGGTATTCCCATAGGTCCGGGGCGCGGCTCGGGTGCGGGTAGCATTGTGGCCTACAGTTTGGATATTACGCGTGTGGACCCTATTCAAAGCAAACTGCTGTTTGAGCGTTTCTTAAATCCGGACCGCGTCAGCATGCCGGACTTGGATATTGATATGTCCGACACGGGTCGTGAACGTGTGATTGACTATGTGCGCAACAAATACGGACAAGATAAGGTTTCCCAAATTATCACCTTTGGTACGATGAAAGCAAAATTGGCCTTGCGCGACGTAGCACGTGTGATGGGTATCAGCGTAGCGGAAACAAACCGCGTGGCCAAAATGATTCCTAATGATCCCAAAATCACTCTAGACGGGGCTTTAGCGGATATTAAAGAATTGCAAACGGAAATTGCCAATAACCCTACCTCTAAACAACTTTTTGATATGGCGCGCAAAATAGAAGGACTCAAGCGCCATACGGGTATTCATGCCGCAGGGGTGTTGATCACGCGCGATCCGGTGGCAGAATATATTCCGCTAGCCCGTGCCAAAGACGGTTCGGTTACCACCCAGTTTGAAGGGGAACCCTGCTCTAATTTGGGCCTGTTAAAAATGGACTTTTTGGGATTGCGTACCTTGACGGTTATTGATAATGCTGAAAAAATGATTCGTGCCCGCCATAACCCCGATTTTGATATCAATACCATCCCTTTAGATGATAAGAAAACCTATGATTTGCTTTGTGCCTGCCAAACGCTGGGTATTTTTCAGCTGGAAAGCGGTGGCATGCGTGACTTAATCAAAAAACTCCAACCGACCCAATTTAGCGATATCTCCGCCTTGGTGGCTTTGTACCGCCCCGGACCTATGGAGTCCGGCATGATGGATATGTTCGTGCGTCGTAAAAGCGGCCAAGAAAAAATTACGTATGAAACGCCCTTATTGGAAGAGCTTCTCAAAGACACGTACGGTTGTATGGTGTATCAGGAACAAATCATGCAAATTTCCAAAACGTTAGGAGGCTTTACCCCCGGAGAGGCCGACACATTGCGTAAAGCCATGGGTAAAAAGAAATTAGATGTGATGGAAGCCTTTGGTAAAAAATTTGTGGAAGGCGCCAAAGTGCATAAAATACCTGAAAAAGTGGCTTCGCATTTGTACGAACAAATGAAAGCTTTTGCCGGATACGGGTTTAACAAATCCCACTCTTATGCCTATGCATTGGTGTCTTATCAGACGGCATATTTGAAGGCCAATTATCCTATTGAATTTATGTGTGCCGCGCTCACCAACGAAATCGGCCATAATGCCATTGGATCTGACGATAAAGAAAATAAGATAGCCACTTATTTGGAAGAAGCCAAAAAAATGGGTTTTGAAATTTTACCACCCGATATTAATAAGTCCCAGCCGGAATTTGCGGTGGAACAAAAAGACGGTAAAGAATGCATTCGCTATGCGTTAGAGGCAGTAAAAAATGCCGGTACGGAAGGATGCATTTCCATTGCCACAGAGGCAGCCAAAAAACCGTTTGAATCTTTAGAAGATGTGTGTGCCCGTATTGATTTGTTCCAAGCTAATAAAAAAACGATTGAAAGTTTGATTAAAGCCGGAGCCATGGATTGCCTGATGCCGGACAAAGAGCCGCAGATGACAAGGGCTATTTTGTTGGCAGAAATGGAAGAAGCGGTAGATACGGCACATCTGATTGCGAAAGAAAAAGAAAACCCTACCGCCAGCTTATTCGGTGATGATTTTTCTTCTGTTATGAGTATCAAAAAATCAGAGAAAAAGACCGTTCTTCCGCTGTCTCAAAGTGAACTTTTGGGTTTTGAAAAAGAGGTAATGGGTATCTATTTTAGCGGACACCCGATTGCCAAATACCAAAGCTATTTAAGCCGTCTAAATTGTGTTTCCATTCAGGATATTTTAGAGGGAAAAGTGTCGGGAAATTTAAACGTCATCGGCATTGTAACCCGTATGAAAAAGCGTCAAAATAAACGCAAAG
The DNA here is from genome assembly GCA_017468055.1 of Elusimicrobiaceae bacterium. Classification (GTDB taxonomy): domain Bacteria; phylum Elusimicrobiota; class Elusimicrobia; order Elusimicrobiales; family Elusimicrobiaceae; genus Avelusimicrobium. The sequence continues at coordinate 1,023 of JAFUJU010000059.1, read as the reverse complement.
AAGAATGGGCCCAATTTGTAATAGAAGATTGTACAGGGTCTATTTCTGTGAATGCATTTTCCCGCACTTGGGCGGAAGTAGGACACAAAATTTCTCCAAACACGATTGCTTTCTTTTCCGGAGAAGTGCGTGTAGATGCCGAAAGTGCGCGCGTAGAAATCAATTTGCAAGATGTGGGCAGCGTGACGGAACTGATTGCTAATATGGCCAAAAAACTGACGATTCGCCTGACGTCCCACTATTCGCAGGCCAATTTACAAAAACTCAAAGCCTATTTGGACGCTGCTAAAGGGGTTACGAAGGTATATCTGGAGGTCCCCTCCAAGGCAGAACCTACCAAAATACACCGCATTCGTACCGATAAATCTATTATGATACACCGCGGTCTTTTAGACCATTTGGAAAACACATTAGGTAATGATGCATGGAGTTTTGAATAGAGGGAAAATCCTTTTTTTGAAAAGCAGTGATGGACACAATCTGACACTGCTTTTTTGAGCTTTAGCGAACAAAATTGAAAGATTATGGTAGTTAAATTATGCTATAATAAATAAAGAAGCAGATTTGTAGATTTTTAGGTGCTTGTAAATTTTTTGTAAATCTAATTTTACAACACGCAAAAAATAGATAAATCAAAGAAAGACAAAAAGCATTTTCTCGTCGTAGAAATTGCGTGAATATACCGATTTTAGCCCAGTTGGCGCAGGGGTAGCGCGTTCCCTTGACATGGGAAAGGTCATAGGTTCAAATCCTATACTGGGCACCATTTAAAACACCCGAGAGGGTGTTTTTTTATGCCCAGTAAGCGCATAAACTGCTTTATGCGCGTTAGGATTTGAAAGACGGAGCGATGTTTTTGTTTGAGGGGTTAATCCCCGAAAGGCAAAAACCGCGAGTCCGGCCTGCAGGCATTTTGGGTCAACAAAATGACCGGAAGGCAAACTCTATACTGGGCACCATTTAAAAACACCCGAGAGGGTGTTTTTTGTTGTCATTTTTTAACGGATAAAAAGAAAAAGCTTG
>JAFUJU010000058.1 GCA_017468055.1 Elusimicrobiaceae bacterium | reverse complement strand
TATCGGAGAGTTGCGGTTTTACAATCGTTACTGTTTCGTAGGTTCTCATAATTATTTACTTTTTATTCTCTGATTTTTTACAGACAAAAAACCTCACAAGGCGTTATTTTACCGCCTCGTTTAGGTTCATTGAATCTCTTTCGGGCTCTTACTCACCTGCGGCCCCGGCGATTCTTTCCTTGTAGATATTATAACAAAATTTTTTCAAAAAAGCTATTTCTGTCAAGATCTATTTTAAAAAGAGCACGTGTAAATAGCACAACCGGTATCAAATTTAGTAGGAGGACAAGGGATAAAAGAGGCACACACCTTTGAATCATCAGCCGAGCAGGCCATACCCGATCCATTATAATTATACATAAGGCTTATCCCCTCTAACTGATTTTTCCCTACTATATAAAAACAACCTGTATCTTGAACGGGATAACTCTCGTCATTTACCACATGAAATTCCCAATTTTTTAACTCCGGAATAGAAATTCCTAAAGACTCAAAATCTTCCGTGTAGCGTCCATTTTCCAAAAAATAAACTTTCTCAGCATCAGTAATCGCTTTTCCTGCCGTCCATGCTTCAACGGCGCGCGCTTTATTGACTGCTTTGGTATATTGTGGTAAAGCAACGGAAGATAAAATGCCGATAATTAAGACTACTACTAATAATTCAATTAATGTAAAACCGCCGATATTGCGTTTAATTAATGTTTTCATCTCCTTGACTCCTTTTGGTCCAATTTTTACTACGCAAAAATTGTACCAAAAAAAAAAAACGTGTCAAGAGCTAGAACATTTTTAACAAAATCAATCACGCAAAAGAAAGATTTTGGCGGGGCTGGTGGCCCCTTTGATGAGAGAAAGCTTGTTTTCAGGCAGGTCTAAATGGGTGGCTAAGATACTGCGCACGGCAGCATTGGCCTGCCCGCGCTCTGCGGGGGCCTTGACCCAGATTTCAAAAGTATCGGCGGATTTTTCTACCAGTTTTTCCTTTTTTTCATCCGCGTGTACTTTGACTTTGATGTATTTTTCCATAGAAAAAGGGGCACCACAGTGCAGTGCCCCTAATAACAATATTATTTCACGATCAGGCTTTTGGCAGTCATGTCGGCCGGTTTAGCCACACCCATAACGTCCAATACCGTAACGGCAATATCACCTAAGTTGCCGCTTTGGGCCATGTTGGCTTGCGCGTCATCGGGGTTGACATAGACAAAATCTACCAAGTTGGTGGTATGCGCCGTTTTGGGCATATTGATTTTGCTATCCCACATTTCTTCGGCATTGCCGTGATCGGCGGTGATCATAACGGCGTAGCCTTTGGCCAAGGCGGCCTCGGTCACTTGGCCCACACACTCGTCCACCACTTCAATGGCTTTGACCACAGAGTTAAAGTTACCCGTGTGGCCCACCATATCTCCGTTGGCAAAGTTAATCACCACAAAATCATATTTTTCTTCACCGATTTGTTTGACGGCTTCTTCCGCTACACGGTAGGCTTCCATTTCCGGATGATCGGCAAAAGTGGCAGGGTCAAAACGGCCCTTAATTTCAATGCGTTCTTCCCCTTCGTACGGTTGGATTTGCTTACCGTTGAAGAAAGAAGTAACGTGTTTGAACTTTTGGGTTTCCGCCAAACGAAGTTGTTTAAGCCCCGCTTTAGAAATCACTTGCCCGAGCAAGTTATCCATACCGCCGCCGTCTGTCATAGAGGGCAAGGCATTGTACGGGAAAGAATCATAGTATTTGGTAAGCCCGCAATATACGCAAGGCACGCGGTTAATATGGCCGGCATATTCGGGATCGATAAAGGCCTTGGTCAGTTGAATGGCGCGGTCTTGGCGGAAGTTAAAGAAAATTACACTGTCGCCTTCTTCCATACCTTTATAATTACCGAGCACCGTGGGCGGAATATATTCGTCCACCATCGGGCCGCCGTCCGGTGTTTTTAAGGTATCATAACCAGTCTGGACGGCTTCTTCGGCGGTAGCGGCATGAGCCCCCTTGGCATGGACAATAAGATCATAGGCTTGATCGGTCAAGGCCCAGTTTTCGCTGCGGTCCATGCTGTAATAGCGCCCTTGAATGGTGGCAATTTGGCCTACACCGGCCTCTTTGATCACTTCTTCTAATTGGCGAATAAAACCAATGGAAGATTTCGGCGGCGTATCGCGTCCGTCAGCAAAAAAGTGGATATATACTTGTTTAATCCCTTTTTCGGCGGCATATTTAACAATAGCAAATAAATGATCTTGGTGGGCGTGTACCCCTTCATCTTGCACCAGACCCATTAAATGTAGGGCTTTGCCGTTTTTTACACAATTATCAATCGCAGCAGAAAACGGAGCAGACTGAAATAAAGAACCGTCTTCAATGGTGTCTTTTAAGCGTTTCAACTCTTGCACAACAATGCGGCCGGCCCCCATATTTAAGTGGCCCACTTCAGAGGATCCCATATATCCGGCAGGCAAACCTACCTCTTCACCGGAGGCTTCAATTTGGGTATGCGGCCATTGGGCCAAATATTTGTCCATATTGGGGGTTTTAGCATTGCTGACGGCATTATGCTCGCCGGCTTTGGCATCACCCCAACCGTCACGAATAATTAAAACTACTTTTTTCATAATTCACTCCTTGTTTATAGTGGTAAAAATCTATTTCTTTCTTATATTATATGAAATTCACTACAGTCCTGTTTTGCGTCCTAGCACCACCTGTCCGTGCCGTTTTGTTTGATAGGTTTGCAACTCCTCTAAACAATTCACACCGCCGCACATAAAGTCCCGCAAGAAACGATACAACACCTTTTCCGTCATGCGTACGTCGGCCATAGCGCGGTGTGCACCGTCTGCATTAATGCCCAAATGGGTGGCAATGACTCCTAAATTGTTACGTTCAAAACAGCCGTTTTTCCGTGCCAATTTTAAGGTATCCAAAACAGGATATTCGGGCAAGCGCCAACCGCAGGCCTCCACTTCCGCACGTAAAAAACTCAAATCAAATTCCGCATTATGTGCCACCAATACACAACCGTCCAACAAAGCAAAAAGACGGGGCCAAATATCGGCAAACGTAGGAGCACCCACCACCATTTCATTGGTAATACCGTGAATAGCAATTACACTGGGATGCATGGGAATTTGGGGGTTTAGTAGGGTGGAAAACTCTTCTATTTTCCGTCCGTTCTGACTAACCGATACGGCAATTTCACAAATTTTCCCCCCTCCTGCCGCCGAAAGACCGGTTGTTTCTGTATCTAAACACGCAAATTTAACTTCCGATAATGATGTCATTTCCAGTAAAAGCTCCATTTTGCTAAAAATCCGACGGCTGTTGCCCCCAAAATACCAAAATATAAGGCAAAGCGGGAAAAATCCATCAAGCGGTTTTTACGGGCAATTTGACAGGCCCACAGCCACACCAAAAACCACAAGAGCCACCGCCAACCGGGCAACAACACGATCAAATAAAATATCAAACGCATCAGCATGGTAACAAAACTTTCGTCTATGGTAGGGTAATCTCTGCCAAACAGATCCTGCTCCACCATATAAATGAACACACTAAACATTTTAGTTACCACCAAGCCTCCCACCAAAAAAACGGTCCAAGAGTCCGCCACCCAATTTCCCGTTTGATAAAGCACATCTAGCGGAGAAGCTAAAAAGATGAATAAAACTGCCAAAAAATCGTGGGTTAAAAAGGTAAGGCTATGATATTTGAGTTGTCCGGTCCGAAACACAAACAAACGGTCGTTAGCCAGATAAAACAAAGACAGAAAAACCAAGCACTGCCAACCGTGCAAAGAAAAGAAATGAAAGAAGGGCCATTTGAGGGTCAGGTACGGCCACAAAATACCCGTTGCCAACAAAAGAAAAGAGAGCACTTGCACCCAAGCACTCAACACGGGCCGACGGTCCCGCCATGCAAAAAACGGACGGTTATAAAAAAGAACGGCCAATAGATAATACACTAATAATAAACGCCAAAAAACAATCATGCGTCCTCCTTCGGCAAACAAACCGTAAAAGTACTTCCCTGCTGCGGAACGGAGCTCACCGTCAAATCTCCTCCGTGTGCACGGGCCAACTGCCGGCTGATAAAAAGGCCCAAACCGTATCCTTCGGCATTTTCATCTACTTGGCGGTACTTTTCAAAAATTTCAAGACATTCTTTTTCCGTCAAACCGATACCGCTATCTGTGACGGATATAAACGTTTTTTCTTTTTCTTCCCAAGCGCTCACCCGCACACTTCCTTGCGCGGTAAACTTAACGGCATTGGAAATTAAATTATTCATAATCCGGCGCAAAAGTTTCGGATCTGCATAAATACGGAATTTTTCTGCCACTTCACAAGACAGGGTCAAGCCTTTTTCCGCCGCTACGGGCTCTTGGGTATGCAAGACACTTTGAACTAAAGGTTTTAGCTCTAAGCATTGGCGTTGCGGCAGAGTCATACCTGCCTGCACACGGGAGACAGCCAACACATCTTCCAGCAGGGACGACAAATCTTGGGCGGCCTCTTTCATACGGTTTAAATATTCTTCCCGCTCTTGGGCATTTATTTTGCCGCTGGATAAAATATAAATATATCCCTGTAATCCCAAAAGTGGCGCACGCAAGTCATGTGCTACGGAGCGGAAAACATGCTCTTTCATCTCGCTTACTTGGTTTTTAAGCTGCAAGGCCTGATAATCTTTCAAATCGGCAGTCATTTTATTAAAAGAACGGATCAGTTCTTGAAATTCTCCCCACCCTACTTCTTCTTTTACATGATGTTCCAAATTTCCTTGACTAACCTGTTTAGCCCCTTCGGCCAGCTCCGCAATCGGCTCACCCAAACTGCGCGAAAAGGTAAGCGCACCGAAATAAGCCAACGTGGCAATGGCCAGTAAAAACAAAAACAGAACAATATTAGAAAAATATAAACTGCGGTAGGCCTCGTCCCTCAGTTGAAGCACCGCCACATACATGCCTAATGGTTTAGCGGCAGAAAAACCACCCACAAAAACATCTTCCGCACCGGCAAGCCCTTTGAATAAGCGGGATTTTCCCGCAAAAGCAGCTTTTAATTTTTCAGGCGCAATGGAAGGACTCCACTGAGAAGGACCGCTATATATCACTCCGTCAGAGGAAACCAAAAACACCTGCCCTGTTTTTCCGATGCGCATCTGTTGCAACCGTTCTGCCAAGTCAGACCGTTCCGTAATACCGTATAAAAAAAGTCCGTCTTGTAAGGGAAAAACAAATTCAAATTCCAAAGATCCTTGCGCTGTTTCAAACGGAGCAATGTAAATGCGTGGCTGTTTGGCCATTTCTGCCAAAACATCTGCCGTCAGACGGTTGGGAGTGGAGTACCATTCGTTTCTTTGCACGCGAAATAAATTTTCCCCTTTTTCATTCAACACACCCAACACATTCATATCGGGTTGCTGGACAAGCACTTCTTGCAGTTGGGCCTTTATATTTTTGTTTTGTTTTAAAAGGGGCTGCAGGCGGGAAGCAAAGGATAAACGCCAGTTTAAATCTTCCGCATAATGATTCAGATCCGAAGATACCACTTCTGCCAAATTATAGTGCGTTTCTAACAAATTATCTTTTTGCCGGCTTTGATAAAACGCAAGCAGAAGCGCCATCGGTATCAACGGCATGAGTACCACGGTAATAAAAAGTTTAAAAAGTTTAGAAAATATAGACATATCCTTTTATCATTATACCAATTCCCTAGGTCTACGGGCCTATTTTAACGGTGTAAAAAGACCCATTTTTCAAAGGGTCTAAAAAACACTTCCTTTTGGGCCAAAGGACTCTGTTGGCCAACTTATAAAAACAATACACTAAATATATGAAAAAGAATATACTCAAACTCAAAAAATTTTTCCGTTTATACAGCCTGCACCGCCAAGGTGTATTGTTGGAATCTTATTTATCATCCAGCGAAATTGTAGATTTAAATACCCAAGAAAAAGACTATGTCAACATGCAGACGGACCGCATGCTCATGCGCAAATCCGCCCGTCAACGCCGCTTGGATCCGGCACGGGATTGGACCGCCCTTCTGCAGCCTATGCCGGAGCGTGGCAGCGCCTATGCGCTGCACGTTGGCCGTTAAAAAGGCCTGCGCTTAAACAAACGCAGACCTCTGCAAATTTTTCATATACTCCTGATGTACCCCCGCGTGCAAACGCGGGGTTTTTTTAGATATCTCGGTCGTTATATCCCCAACCTTGGCTTTGCAATTGCTTACAAATTTTGCGGCCCATATCTGTTTCAAGAGTAAAACAAGCATGGTACCAATTTCCGACTTTGACATAGGTATGTCCATTGTTCTTATTTTCAGATATTAACGTAGGTCCCACTCCTCTGCTGGATGCTTCTATATACCCTCTTGAGCTAAAAATTCCAAGATGAAAATAATTAAAATTTTTAGTTTGATACCGACATGGCGTATAATCGCTAAACCACTCCCCACCGGCCAGTTCTACGGATGCGAAGTCTTTATAACAAAGAATTTCTGGAATGCTTGCATTTTCCAATAAATACAAATCAATTTGTTTTTCCATAGTGGCAATATTTTGCAAAGCCTCGGTTATGCGGGCTTTTTCCACCGCGGTCGTATATTGCGGCAAGGCCACTGCTGACAATATACCGATAATAAGCACTACTACTAACAGTTCTATCAAAGTAAAACCTTTTTTCATTTTTCTTCTCCTTGCGATCCTCATTTATATTCTACTTTAAATGAGCGTAAAAGAGCATTAAACAGCCCAAAAAAGCAAAAATGACTTTTACACTTAAAGAGCGTAAGAAAATTGTATCAAAAAAAAAAAATGAGTCAAGCCCTTTCGCCTTTTCTCGTTCTAAAACTCACCCTGAATAATCCGTTAAAAAAAGATACAATTGCTCTATGAGCGAACTTGTTTATCTTTGGACCATTGCCCAACTCTTTTGGGTCTATTGCATCAAACTAAAACCTCTGCCTATTCTGGCTTTTTTGTTGGTACACGGCATTTTATTTTGGGTACTGATTGCCTTTCAGGCAGATTTTGAACCCATTATTTTTCGTTATAATCACCGTCAAAATCCTCTGATGATGTTGATGCTTTTATGGAGCGGCGGACTTATTTTTTTAGTTAGCAAAATATGTGATCATGATTTAAAAACAAGCAGAGAAAAAGATAGAAAAAAATCTCACCAAAAACCCCGCTCTTAAAAGCGGGGTTTTGGTTGACTGAAAAGACTTATTTTTGTTTCGCCTTTTTAACGGCATCAATCACTTTGGGTAAGAGTTGGCGCGCATCCCCTACAAAACCGTATTTACATACGTTAAAGATAGGGGCATTGGCATCTTTGTTCACGCCGATAATTACGTCACTATGCTCCATACCCACTACGTGTTGCACCGCGCCGGAAATACCGCAAGCGATGTACAATTTGGACGCTACGGTAACACCGGACTGGCCAATTTGTTTTTCTTTGGGTTTGAGACCCAAGTCAATAGCTGCACGGGAAGCACCCACCGCACCGCCTAATTCTTTGGCCAGATCATCAAGCAAAGCAAAACCGGCAGCATCTTTCATACCGCGTCCACCGGCAAGCACCACTTCCGCTTCGTCCAGTTTTTCTTGGTTAGACACTTCATCAAAGTGTTTGCTGATGATGCGCACTTTGCCGGCTTGAGCAGGCAGGGCAATGCTTTCGCTGATTACTTGTGCCATACTGCCGGGGCGGCTAACCACCTTTTTAAATACGTTCGGGCGAACGGTGGACATCTGCGGGCGATAGTCCGGACATTTAATATCGGCCATGATATTTCCGCCAAAAGCCGGGCGGGTTTGAATCAAAAGACCGTCGGCAATAGATAAGCCTGTGCAGTCTGCCGTAAGCCCAACAAACAATTCAGAAGAAATACGCGGAGACAAGTCCCGCCCGATATACGTGGACGGATACAAAACAATGCTGGGATTATACTTTTTAATCAAGCTAATCATCGCATTGGCATAAGCCGCTGTATTATAGTCATGATAAGCGGGGCTGCTGACCGCATAAATTTTATCGGCACCGTAGGAAGAAAGCTCCGCAAAATATTTTTCTACACCATCACCAATAACCACTGCGGCCAACTCTTCCCCTAACTGGTCTGCCAGCTCGCGGCCTTTGGTTAGAAGTTCAAAACCCACAGGGCGCACTTTTTGGGTTTTTCCATCGTCGGTAATTTCAATAAAAGCCCAAACGCCTTTGTAAGCGGAAAGGTCTTTCTTGGCAGTTGCGGCCGTTGGTAAGGACAAAGCCTTCACCGGACAAACGCTCACGCACGCACCGCACATGGTGCAGCTGGCATTGGCTACCGCTTTGCGGTTGACTAAGGAGAGGGCTCCGAACGGACACGTGCTTACACACTTTCCGCAGCCTACACAATTAGAAGCTACTTGAATCATTTGACAAAACTCTCCTTTTTCAAAATTTCAATAAATTTCGCGGCCATTTCTTCAGCAGAGCCGGAAATCATTTCCCCTTTAGCACGGGCGGCCGGCGGGAAAATGCGGGATACGCGGGTGGGAGACCCTTCCAACCCCAATTTATGCAAATCTGCACCGATATCGGCAGCCGTCCAAGTGGAAATCTTTTTGTCTTGGGCTTTATGTGCTGCCATGAAAGACGGATATTTGGCTTCGTAATCCACCGGCATGGTCATGGTGATAAGTACCGGAAGATCTGCCTCCATAATTTGGTGACCGCCCTCAATCAGTTTTTTCACCACGGCGCGTTGACCGTCGCTATCTACACTATCGCAAAAAGTAATTTGGGGAATGCCCAAATGATAGGCAATACCGGGGCCGGTTTGAGCAGTATCTCCGTCAATAGCCATTTGGCCGCATAAAATCAAATCAAACTGACCGATTTTCTTGACAGCTGTAGCCAAAGCATAAGAAGTGGCCCACGTATCAGATCCGGCAAAAGCACGGTCCGACAATAACACCCCTTCATCTGCACCCAAGGCCAAGGCCAAGCGCAAGACGGCTACGGCTTGATTGGGACCCATGGAAAGCACGGTCACTTTGGCACCGGTTTTAGCTTTGATTGCCAAAGCCTTTTCCAGCGCGTAATGGTCGTAAGGGTTTAAGATGCTGGGTACACCGGCGCGGATTAAGGTGCCGGTTTTCGGATCTACTTTTACTTGAGTAGAATCGGGTACTTGTTTAATACATACGATAATATTCATGGCTTTTCCTTATGCTTTAAAAGTTTCTCTGAGTTTGGCAGACACCAAATCTTCATCGTCAATCAGGCCGGTCATCTTTTCTTCAATACCGACCAAGTTCACCGCTTGGGAAAGCTCTTGCGCCGCAGCCGCACCCACGCCCAAGATCAGCTTCATGCCGTCTGTGGCAATTTTGAAAGCGCTCAAGCGAGCATTCACACGGGACATAACTTTCAAGGTGTTTAAGTCAAAGCGGCTTCCTTCGGTCACTTTGCCTTCGGCACATTGGCGGGCAAACACAGCGGCCACTTCCGCTTCGCTGATCAAATCACCCAACATAAAGGTAATGTATTGGTGACGCGTCAATTTTTGTGCACGGCAATCTTCTAGCACGCGGGCCAAAGCTCTAAAGCCTAAAGCCACACTGTCTGCGCCCACATCGGGGTGGGTGGCATGCAGGGCTTCAAATTCTTCGGCTTGTTTGATATAGTATTGACCGCGGCTCTTGAGATGTTCCTGCCAGCGACCACGGAAAATGGTCATTTCCAACACTTCGCTGGTACCTTCGTAAATGCAGGTAATTTTTACGTCGCGTTTAATCTTTTCTACAGCAAACTCTTTGGTATAGCCAAAGCCGCCCATAGCCTGAATGGCATCTTCGGCCGCTTTGTTACCGGATTCGGTGGCATATAATTTGGCAATGGCACCCTCGGTGGCTAAGCCGTGATTATTGACTTCCAGCTGTTTGGCCGTCCAGTCAATATACGCACGCGCCGCTTCAAAACGTACATAATGCGGCGTAATGAGTTTGAGCATAAAGCCCTGTTTTTCAGAAAGCGGGCCACCGGCTTGAATACGTTGCTGAGCATAGGTTAAAGCGGTTTCAATGGCTTCTTCACCACCGCCCAAACCAAAAGCCGCTACCATCAAGCGGGTATAACCGAAAACAGCCTGCGCCTGCAGGAAGCCTTTGCCTTCTTCCAGACCGATCAAATTTTCGGCCGGCACATATACTTCATCAAAAGCCAAACCGCAGGTATTGGACAAGCGAATACCGTGTTTGTCTTCGTGTGCATCTTGGGTAAAACCGGGGGTTCCTTTTTCTACAATAAACCAGCTCGGGCCGCCCGGGGCCAAAGCCAGCACGGTGTAAATATCGGCCACGCCGCCGTTGGAAATCCACATTTTGCTGCCGGTAATTTTATAACCAACAATCTTGCCGTCTTTTTCCACACGTTCCGCACGCGTGCGCAAGGATACCAAGTCAGAGCCGGCATCCGCTTCCGTTGCGCCGTAAGCCACGAGTTTATTCTCATGGGCGATTTTTTGGAACCATTTGGCTTTTTGCTCCGGCGTACCGCCTACGTTAATCGGGTCACTGCCCAAAAATGTGGCAAACACTCCGGTGGCGATGCCCAAGTCAATGCGGGCCAATTGTTCGCACACGCGGTAAATTTCGGTAGTTTGGCCACCCAAGCCGCCATATTCTTCCGGAATAAGCAAGAGATGTACACCCAGTACATCATGGTCGTACATCTCTTTCAAAATGTTTAAGGGAATTTCATTCTTCGCATCATGTTCGCGAATGAATTCGTGGGAAATCCTGTTCTTGGCATATTGCTTCAAACTGTCCAACATCAGGTTCCTGGTTATCAGGTCATTTTTTGCCATGGGGTATAATCTCCATTACAATAAGGTATATATAATGATAGCAATTTTATGGGGATAGGAGCAAAACAGAAAATCAGAAAATCAAAATTTGTTATACTAAAAATGTAGTTACAATTTATTCTGTTTTTGGAACCGTTTTGGAAACGGACCTTTGCCGTCAGGCAAGAGTATGCTCTCCGAAAACAGTCGTTTAGGTATAGGATAAACG
>JAFUJU010000057.1 GCA_017468055.1 Elusimicrobiaceae bacterium | reverse complement strand
CGCCTCTTCCAACCGCGCCGCCTTTAAGCTCGTCTCATATGTCTTCGCCTTCTGCCCCTTTGACTTCGCTTCCGCAGATACCGCCGCACGATAACTCTTTTCAAAGTTCGCTACCGCTATCCGCTCCTCAACAACAGCATCCGCCCCCTGCGCATACAAGGGAGCTACAGAAGTGAAAATTAAAGAAAAACTAAGGACAAGAGATAGAATTTTAATCATAAATTTCCTCTAAAAATGTTAGTAATAAAAAAACAAATACAGACAACATTACTCCTACAGTATAACATCAAAATCTTTATCGGGTCATGGGCCTAATGGGCCCATAAAAACAGGATTTTGGACCTATATTTTTATAGGTCCTTAATTTTTACCGAGAGAAAAAAAGACTCTGCAAGCAAACGTATGTGCGTTTTCTTCCAAGAGTCTTACTATTGATTCCAATGTACTGATACATACATTCTAACCCAAAAAAATACTTTTGTAAAGGGAATATTTGAAAAATGAAAGAAGTATAATATAGATATATGAGAATGAAAAAACTTAAAATTTCGCGCAAGTGGACCATTTTTTCTGTAACGGCTAACGGAACGTTTATGGCCACCTTGTCTGCCGGCATCGTAAATATCGCTTTGCCGACCATGGCGGAAGAATTTCAAGTAAAACTGGAAGATATACAATTGGTAGTCAGCATGTATTTATTGGTCTTAACATGCTTGTTACCTGTATTTGGCAAACTTTCCGATATGTATAGCCGTAAATGGATGTATTTGGGAGGGTTTATTACCTTTGGAGTGGGGGCTTTGTTCGGAGCGGTGGCATGGTCTTTGCCGAGTATGCTTTTTGCACGTGCCATACAAGGGGTTGGCTCATCAGCCATGATGGCCACTTCTCAAGCCTTAATCGCACAGGTCTTTCACGGCAAATCCCGCGGAAAAGCCTTTGGCGCTATCGGAGCGGTAGTAGCCTGTGGCGGACTGGCCGGACCAGCTATCGGGGGAGCATTGATACAAGCATGGGGTTGGCAATCTGTATTTTGGCTGACACTTCCTATATGTATTTTGGGGGTATGGAGAGGGATTTATTTAATTCCTCGGTTTCATCCGTTGAAGCACGTTAAAATGGACTGGCTGGGAGCTACCTTATACATAATAATGAGCTTCTGCTTTTTATATGCCATGAATAATGGCGCTGCCAAGGGGTGGGATTCACTGGGGATTTTAGCCTCTTTTATTTTATCTATTTTCTTTTTTATCTTTTTTCTCAGACGGGAAAAAACAAGTCCGCAACCTTTTATGGGTTTAAGTATTTTTCGCATACCGGCCATTTCTTACGGGTGTGCAGTAGCGGTTTTGGGATATACATCTTTATTTACCAACTCTGTTTTATTACCTTTTTATTTGACTGATATTATGCACATGGATCCGGTAAAAATAGGATTACTGATGTTACCCTTTCCCATTACGTTAGCCATTACGTCCGCCGTGTCCGGTGCGTTATGCAGCCGTTGGCCGGCACGCATTATCACAACGGCAGGATTTGTATTACTCATTATTTCCACGCTTATGTTTGCATTCATCGGCTCAACCCCCAGCCTCTGCTATATCATACTGGCACAACTGATTATGGGGGCAGGGTCAGGCACCTTCCAAGTACCCAATAACAATACAGTAGTTAGTGCAGCGCCTAAAGAAAAATTGGGCGTAGTGGCCAGTGTGAATGCACTTTCGCGCAATGTAGGCATGATTAGTGGGATTGCGTTGTCGGTAGCGATCTTTACCGCGGTGCAAAACTTGGCTCTTGGACGGGGCTTGGGAACGACAGAGGCTTTTATCCGTGCCTACATGGCGGCTATGCTCTTTGGCACTTTGTGCGCGACGGTGGGGGGAATATTGTCAGTTAAAAGAGAGTAAAATTTAATGTTAAAAATCCCCGCCGAAAAAGGCGGGGCTTTTATATATTTTTAAGTTATCTGTAATCTTCGGTAGTATAACCTTGACCTTTGAGCCCTTGACACACTTTATAACCTACGTCATCATAAGCATTACAAACTTTAAAGTTTTCCCAGCCCTCATCTGGAGGGACTTGAATATTAATACTATAAGAACCTGTCGTACTTGATCTACAATCTGCCGCTAAACTTTGAATGCGATGAGCATAAATATCTGGATGAGCAAATTCATAGAAGAAATTTTTGGTGCAATAGTAATTTCCTGAACTCTCCCATTGCCCCCCGGAAAGCTCCACAAAGTCTTTAGCAGGAACAGCACCACTATCTCCATTAAATAAACTGCCTTCCATATGTTTTAAGACATAAGCTTGTTGAGCATATTTCAAGTTTACTAGAGCTTCCGATGTGCGCGACTTCTCCACCGCCGCCATATATTGCGGAAGCGCGACCGCCGACAAAATACCGATAATTAAAACAACTACTAACAGTTCAATGAGCGTAAAACCTCTTTTCATTTTTCTCTCCTTTTACACGGCTTTAAGAGCCAATAAAAAGCACTTAAGTTTTGGGTCTGAGTGCAACGCTGAAATTGTAGCAAAAAAAAAAAACGTTTCAAGCTTTTTCTTTTTTCCGACGGAAAACAACAAATAAAAAATCTGTTCAAAATAAACTAAATTTGCAAAATGTTTGAGCATAAAAACAACGAAACCCGACACTTTGCGTATCGGGTTTCGTGCGTAATCTTTTCAACGGTAAAACTTTTCTTAGAAGTTTTCCGGATGAATCATGAAATAAGCCTGCGCATGGGCACATACGGGGCACACTTCAGGGGCAGCTTCACCCACATGCACATGACCGCAGTTGGAGCATTCCCACATTACAATACCAGCTTTTTTGAATACTTCTTTAGCTTCTACATTATGTAAAAGTTTGCGGTAGCGTTCTTCGTGCATTTTTTCAATTTTGGCTACCATTTCAAATAAGCAAGCCAAGCGGGTAAAACCTTCTTCTTTGGCGGTTTTGGCAAAACCGGCGTACATGTCGGTCCATTCATAGTTTTCGCCTTGGGCGGCATCTAACAAATTGGCAGCGGTTTCAGGAATTTTACCATCGTGCAATTCTTTGAACCAGATTTTAGCATGTTCTTTTTCGTTGTTGGCGGTTTCTTCAAAGATTTTGGCAATTTGCACATAACCTTCTTTTTTAGCTTTAGAAGCATAGTAGGTATATTTGTTGCGAGCTTGAGATTCTCCGGCAAAAGCGGCCCAGAGATTTTTTTCGGTTTGGGATCCTTTGAGTTCCATATTTTCTCCTATATTGAGGTACAACAATTTAATTTTTCACATCGTTTGCTGTTTTTACGCAGCGTTTGCAAATCCCGTGAAACTGCAGATTTACATTTTTTACTTCTCCAAATTCTTTTACTTGCTCTGACGGTTGCAACACATCTTGTCCATCGGCAGGAAAAACATCATATACGGCACCGCATTCCATACAAACAAAATGATAGTGGGGGGATAAATCCGCATCAAAACGTGCCCGATTGGAAAGCCCCACCCGAAAAACGACTCCCGCATCTTCCATAGAGGCTAACGTACGGTATACGGTATCTAAAGAAATTTTAGGTAATTTTTCACGAACTTGCTGAAAAACCGCTTCCACACTGGGGTGCTCCTTGGACTCGGCCACCGCACGGAAGACTTCCATGCGTTGATTCGTCACACGCAAGTCATGCTTGTGGCATAGTTTTTTGAAGTCGTTCATTCTTTCTTTTATGTCAGTCTGCGGGAAAGAGTGCATACATGTTTTCCTTTTTAAGAATTATTCTTACATTGAGTATAGCATTTATTTTAAGCAGATACAAGAAAATATTTTTCAATATTTTATTTTTTTATGTTACAATTAGGATAGATAATTCATATTATGTAAAACAGTAGGAGGAAACCACATTATGCAACCTAAGACTGCGTACAATAATGCACTTTCATTAATTCAACGGGCTCCATGGGTTTTGTGCACAGCCATCTCTTCCAGCGACGGTTGGCCGGATAATTCTTATCGGACCAATTTTTCCAATGTAAAAAAATATCCTTCTTTAGCCAAAAAAATTGATTATAAAAAATTGGAAAATTATTTTCCTATTAATAAATATTCCACACGCTTACAAAGCATTTTAGCCTCCCCGAAAGTAACCCTTTATTTCTATGATATTACTACCGGTGAAATCTGCCAACTCAAAGGAAAAATGAGCATAGTACAAAATGCCAAAAAACGCATGGAGCTTTGGCAAGATGAGTGGGAACGGCAATTTCCGGATGGGCCAACCGATGAAGACTATGTATTACTTCATTTTGAAGCTGTTTGGCTCCAATATTATGACGGCTCTTCCGAATCTTACTGGGGACTTTTAAAAGATGCCGTAGCCGGAAAGGCTG
>JAFUJU010000006.1 GCA_017468055.1 Elusimicrobiaceae bacterium | reverse complement strand
TTCTCAGAGGAATGGTTATTGCTGATAAAAAATACGATAAAAATTTCAAAAAAAATTAAAAAAACATTTGACTTTTAGCAAACCATCTACAGGGCTTTATGGTTTTTTAGGGGCATGGTACCTAGGGCTGCGCGGTCCTTCAGACCGCTTACCCTAGGCTATGTTCTTACGACCCTTTCAGGGTCTCTACCCCTCCGGGGCTATTAGGCTTGCAGAAAAAACTTTCGCTTACGCAGGGTGCAGGTCTATTAAAATGCCCCGCAGAGAAAGAGACTCTGAAGGAGCCGCAAGAGCATAGTCAAAATGGAAAACCGCATTAACAGCCCCAGCGGGGCTAAGGCTCTGAAGGAGCCGCAAGAGCATAGCCCAGGGTAAGCGGGCTGAAGGTCCGCGCAGCCCTGGGTATGGGATGAAAAAAATACTAAGCCCTGTAGGGGCGGCGAAAACATGTATTGGAAAATCAATTCCACAAATATTTTTCATCATAATTGATGTTATATTTTTGTAAAAACAATCGCAATTCATTGCAAAAATCACGCTGACAATGATGCTGTTCCTGATTGCGGATATATTCTGTAACTTTCTCGGTTTCTCCCGGATTCACCGAAAACGCACCGTAACCGGATTGCCAATGAAAATCGTTATAATCAGGTGAAATTTGTTTGATCCATTTTGATGATTCGGACTTTATTTTTGTCACCAGAGTTTGCAAAGAGATCGTTCTGGATAAATTGCATAAAATATGAATATGATCAGAAGTTCCCCCAATTTGCAGAGCCGGCGAATTTTCATTTTTGCAAATTCCGGCGATATATTGCCACAATCGGAAACGGATGGATTGATCTAAAAATGGAATTCGTTCTTTTGTGGAAAATATGATATGAATATATAAAGAAGACAATGTTTGAGACATGCGATCTCCCTTTCCGTCGCCCCGACAGGGCTTCAAATTTTTTGATATGCCATACCCAAGGTTGCGCGGTCCTTCAGACCGCTTGCCGTTGGGCTATATTCTTACGACCCTTTCAGGGTCTTTGCCCCTCCGGGGCGTGTGGTACATTATAACGCATAAGACGAAATATTTCAAGCAATATTTTTATTTCATTCCGACATTTTACAAAAAAAATATACCAACCTCCCCGGCAGAGCAAAAGAGGAGCCGCAAGAGCATAGCCCAAATCAATGACCACACCAACAGCCCCAACGGGGCAGAGGCTCTGAAGGAGCCGCAAGAGCATAGCCCAAATCAATGACCGCATCAACAGCCCCAACGGGGCGAAGGCTCTGAAGGAGCCGTCAGATCATAGCCCAGGGGTAAGCGGGCTGTAAGTCCGCGCAGCCCTGGGTATAGGATGAAAAAAAATACTAAGCCCTGTAGGGGCGACGGATAGAGGGATCATCATTTTTCATTCAATCTCTATACTCTAAACAGAGCTTGTTTCCGTCGCCCTACAGGGCTTTATGGTTTTTTAGGGGCATGGTACCTAGGGCTGCGCGGTCCTTCAGACCGCTTACCCTAGGCTA
>JAFUJU010000056.1 GCA_017468055.1 Elusimicrobiaceae bacterium | reverse complement strand
GGTAAAACCTGTGGTAACAGGATATGGGATAAATTTTAAAAATGCCCCGAATTTCAAACACCCCATGATGATTAGAATAATGCCTGCCAATAAGGTGGAAACCAATAACCCCTGCATGCCGTACTGCTGAATAATACCGTAAACAATGACGACAAATGCCCCCGTAGGGCCGGCAATTTGTACACGGCTCCCACCAAGCAAAGATATGGTAAATCCTGCTACAACGGCCGTGATAAGACCTTTATCCGGTGTAACGCCTGAAGCGATGGCCAAAGCGATGGAAAGCGGTAAAGCGATACATGCCACCACCAGTCCGGCCGTTAAGTCTGCAATGATTCTCTCACGCGGAAACTCCTTCTTTCTATGTTGAAGAAGGCTTAACAATTTAGGTTTTAATTTCATTTTTTTACTGGATTTTAAGTAAGTCTTCAAATAAGGATATATATATTTTATCTCTTTTAAGGGGGAGGGGGCAACTCTGTATCGTCGGAAAAGGAGGAAAGAAAAAAGAAAAAGGCACTTCGGTTGAAGTGCCTTTCTAAATGGTCGGGGCGGCGGGATTCGAACCCACGACCTCACGGTCCCGAACCGTGCGCGCTACCAACTGCGCTACGCCCCGTAAAAAAAATTACGTACAAATGGTCGGGGAAGCGGGAATCGAACCCGCGGTCTCTCGCACCCCAAGCGAGCACTCTACCACTGAGCCATTCCCCGAAAAAATTGTCAAATTGTTTACGGCCACAAATTGTGCCGTACATATATTTTAGCATTCTTTGAGAATTTGTGAAAGGGTTTCTTTAATTTCCGAGAGAAATTTCACATCTGTTGCACCCTTTTTTTCTGCAATTTTTCCGCCGGGGGCATACTTGGAAAGCTGTTTTTTGGCACCTTCCAAAGTAAGTTTTTGTTTATAAATTAAATCTTTGATTTTTAAAATTGTATAAACATCGTTTTTTGTATAACGGCGGTGTCCGCTTTCTAAGCGAATGGGTCTGATCAGGCCGAATTCCGCTTCCCAGTATCGCACGGAATATTCCGGCACGCCGGTGATGCGTTTTACGTCGCCGATGCTAAAATAATCTTTTTGTTCAATTTCCTCAAAACCCATACTTATATTATAGCAAACCCGCCGACGAGGGGGAAAGTTTACCCGTTTTGGGCACAAAAAAACAGGGAAAAATAACAGTTTATCCTCATCGCTAAACTCTCATTTCCCCTGCCCCTTTTCCTGATTTTTGCATTACTTGCAAAACAGGATTTGGATCTATTTCTCTAATTTTATTTTAAAAAAGATCCTATCGCAAGACAAGGTAAAAAATTAATTAGATTTTGTTGGCTTGTCGTTGATAATTGTCAAACCTCTTGACACGTTTTTTTTTTTTGCTACAATTTTTGCGTTGCAATTAGACCCAAGTCTTAAGAGTTGTTTGTTGGGCCTTAAAGCCGTGTAAAAGGAGAGAAAAATGAAGAAAGGTTTTACGCTCATTGAACTATTGGTAGTGGTATTAATCATCGGTATTTTGTCGGCGGTGGCTTTGCCGAAATATCAAATGGCTGTTTTAAGATCTCGTTACGTGCAGATGAAAACACTGGCAACCTCTTTAGCCCAAGCACAGGAAATATATTATATGGCAAACGGAGAATACGCTTCTTCTGTTGATAATTTAGATATTGGTTTTTCGGGAGAAACTTTTTCTTCCGGCAAAGGTTTTTCTTTTGGCGATTATTATTGTTCTTTTGCCGCTGAAGGAGAGTATGGCTCTCTTGTGTCCTGCGCTTTTTGGCCGACTCCTACCTTGGCTCATTTTATTTGGCTTCAACATTCTTCTTACTCTGCGGGCAGTGTGAGATGTAAAGCAGGAAATGAAGATTTAAACTCTGCTGAAAATAAGGTTTGCAGAATAGAAACTGCTAATGGAGAAAGTAGGAAAGACGGCGAAGGGGGCATCTACTGGTATTATTAAATTTTCAATCTGCCAAATTTACTACAATGTAGTAAATAGGAGAAACTATGCCCCAATATTTGGCAGATATTAAAGAAAAAGAATTTTTTATTGAGAACGAAGAAGCACACCATCTCACCATTGTTGCCCGTCACGCAGAGGGCGATGAAATCGTGGTATTTGACGGAAAGGGCCAACAATTCAAGGCCCGTATAGACCGCGTGCAAAAAAAGTTCGTGCGCGGCACGCTTCTTGCTCCGGTGGAAATCAAAAAATCTGCCTTGTCTTTAGAGCTCTGTTTTGCGCCCACGTCCCGCAATACGTTGGAAGATGTATTGGATAAATGTACCCAATTAGGGGTTACTTCTTTCCAACCTATTTATACCGCCAGAAGCGAATATAACCTTTTGAAAAAATGGGACGGCAAAGAGGAGCGTTGGCAACAAATCATTTTATCTGCCTGCAAACAATGCTCCCGCGGGGAAGTGCCTGTTTTGCACGCGCCTATTTCTTTTGAAAAGTGCGCTGCCCAGCCGGAAACTCCCTCTCTGCTAGCCTATGAAGCGGAAGAAAGCCACACCTTAGCTTGGGGTATGGAAAAATTAGAAAACCCCAAACAAGTGCGCATTTATATCGGTCCTGCCGGAGGTTGGTCCGATGAAGAAGTGGTTGTCGCCGCCCAATACGGTATTTTACCAGTTACTTTGGGGCCGCATATTTTAAGGGCGGAAACTGCCTGTATTTCTGCGTGTGCGAAATTGTTATGAAATTTTTTCTCAAAACGTTCGGTTGCCGTGTCAATCAAGTAGAAAGTCAAGCTCTTTTGGAAGAGTTTTCTTCCCGCGGGTGGGTTTTGTCTGCCATGGAAGAAGCGGATTTGTGCTTGCTTAACACATGTACGGTTACTCATCAAGCTGATAAAGATGTAGAGAAATTAGTCCGTCAAATTTTACGTAGAAATCCCACTGCCCGTCTGGTATTAACGGGCTGTTATGCCGCCGCTCATAAGGATCATATCCGCCAAACTTTTCCGAGTGTAGAAGTGGTGGGAAAATATGACTTGGGAAAAAAACTGTTTCAGGCGCAGGATATTTGTTGGACGGTGTCCGGCCATGAGGGCCATAGCCGCGCGTTTATCAAAATACAGGACGGTTGTGACTGTTTTTGCTCTTACTGTATTGTGCCGTTTGCGCGCAACGTAAAACGCTCTAAACCGGTGGCAGATGTATTAAAAGAAATTACCGTTTTGGTGGAAAAGGGATTTGAAGAAATTGTGCTGACGGGTATTAACATCGGCAATTTTTCTTGTCCGCAAACGGGTAAAGATTTGGCGGCTTTGTGCCAAGATATTGCCCAAATGCCGGGGCGCTTTCGGATTCGTTTTTCTTCTATAGAATTGCAAACTGTATCCGATGGAATTGTAGAGGCAATGTCTGTGCGGCCGGACCGGTTTTGCAATTATCTGCATTTGCCGTTGCAAAGCGGCTGTGATAGCGTTTTGTCTGCCATGAACCGCCACTACAACACCGCCGAGTATGCCCAAAAAGTAGCGCTTTTGCGGGCCAAGGTGCCTAATATTGCCATTTTTGCCGATGTAATAGCAGGTTTTCCTACGGAAACAGAAGAAGATTTTGAAACCACGTACCGATTTATTTCCAATCAAAAATTATGTGGTCTTCATGTTTTTAGCTATTCGCCGCGTCCTTTGACAAAAGCCGCCGCATGGCCTCAGCATAAGCCGGAAGTCATTAAAGTGCGTGCTGAAAAATTGCGTGCCTTGGATCAGCAACTTCGTGCAGATTTTGCGGCCAGCCTGATCGGAACAGAGCAGGAAGTTTTTGTAGAAGAGTATAACGGAAGCGTTACTAAAGGTGTAACTTCCAACTTTCAGCAAGTCCTTTTAGAAAAAGCGCCTACTAATATGCGCGGTCTGATACGTGCCAAAATTATCCGTGCCGACAAAAACCTTTGCTACGCAGAAGAGATGTAAAGATTCTTATTGATACTTGTCGGATTTTTTACCGCCCCAATATTCATAGCCCAAGTCTTTTCGGATAAGTTCTTGGGCTAAATTTTGGCCTTGGGCGTTGGTAACGTCGCAGAGCAGGCGGAAGTATTTGTCACGGCTGCAGTTGCTGAGAGAAATAGGGCCTTTACTCAGAAAGTTTTTGGTAAATGCTTTGGCTTCTTTGGCCAGACGCTTTTCTTTGGCGGTTTTCCCTTTGATTTCCGGTGTATCTACTCCCAGTACGCGCACGGGCACTTTTTCGCAATAGATGGCCAAAGAACAATTTAAATTAATTTTAAAAGTATCTCCGTCATATACGGAAGCAACAGATACATTTTGCAAGGTCGCCTCCGTAGGCAAATCTGCCTGTGTATCTACCGGCTTACCGTTTTGCTGCATCACGGCTGCAATAACAGCCGCGATGACAGAAATCCAAAATTTAGCTTGTTTTTTGGTGTATTTTCTTCTTTTTGCCATATTAAAATTTATGCGGAATAAGTAATTTTAATGCTTTGGAAAGCATAGAAATTTTCAATTCGTTTTGTGTGACTTTTGGCTCACCGTCCAAATGATATACAATTTCGCCCTCATAATTGATGATTGCTTCAGGCGTTTTGTGGGTTTGGCTTATTTCAAACGGCCGGAAGGTTTTGTTAAAAAAAGTTGGCGCGGCCAAGGCCAGCTTCCATTTGCTTACATTGGATACTTCTACCATATCAAACTGTCCGTCTGTTAAGTCGGCACGGGGGGCAATATTGAAATTGCTTCCGTATTGTGTTCCGTTGGCAAAGACCAAGGTAAGCGGGGTCATGATTTCATCTTTTCCGTTATAACGCACGCGCAATGTTTTGGGCTGATAAGAAAAAACAGCTTTAGCCCCCAGTTTGAAATAGGGCCACATGCCACGTTTGCCCGTTTTGCCGTATTCGGCAAAATCTTTGGCGATTTGAGCCTCAATGCCTACCCCTGCCAGATTGAAAAAATATTCTCCGTTAGCCACGCCTACATCACAAGCTACGGGTGTTGCTTTTTGTAAAGCTACCCACGCTTGTTCATACATCAGTGGCATGCCGATTTCTCTGGCCAGTCCATTGCCAGATCCTTTGGGGATAATGCCCAATGCCGTTTGCGTGCCTACCAAGGCTTTAGCGGTTTCATTAATGGTACCGTCCCCGCCGGCTACGATGATATTTTCGTACCCTTCTTTTACGGCTTTGGCAGCTAGCTCCGTAGCATGAGCGGCATATTTGGTAAATACGCCGTCTGCGTGCGGAAAATTGATAAGGGCTGCTTTTTCCAGATCAGCCAGTTCCCGCCGCTTGCCGCCGCTGAGCGGGTTAATGATGATGAGGGTTTTCATAGCTGTTGAATATCTTTTTGTTTTTGGGCGATTTGGGTGGGGGACATTTCTTTTAATGTTTCACAAATGCGTTCGGTTTTAAGTAGATTATTACCGATGCCCGCCACTTTGGCTCCGAGGCCCGTCAAAAAAATCATAAAAAGCGAAAACAGGGATAAATTTAAAATTTGATTGACGGCGGTAGCATCCATTTGTATGGGGCCGTATTGGGTGTTTAGGTGCAAAGGTTTTAATTGCATCACTTGCACAACGGGCTTTTTGTTCACAAAAGTTTGATACATGCCCGTGAAAGAGAAAAATAAAGTGGCCAGTCCCACCAACAACAAGAAATATCCGATAATTTTATGCATACCTCATTATAATAAATTCCGCCATATCTGCGAAGATTCCCTATAGGCTATTTGATATAATATTTATATATATTCATAATCAATCAACCAATTACAGGACTTCAATTCTATGAAAAGCACCGAAATCAGAAATGGTTTTTTACAATTTTTTAATTCCAAGGGGTTGCCCGTTAAACCCTCCAGCTCCTTGATTCCTCACTCGGATCCGACCTTGCTCTTTACCTCTGCCGGAATGGTGCAATTTAAGGCGAATTTTTTGGGCATTGATAAATCCTTAAAAAATGCTACTACTTGCCAAAAATGCGTGCGCACCACGGACATTGATAGTGTGGGATTTACGGAAAGACATTTGACCTTCTTTGAAATGTTGGGTAATTTTTCATTCGGTGATTATTTTAAGAATGAAGCGATTGCCTGGGCATGGGAATATTTAACGCAAGTGTTGCAAATTCCTGCTGAAAAGTTATCTGTCAGTATTTACAAAGGCGGCATTGCTCCGCGTGATGAAGAGGCGTATAATGCCTGGCTGAAATATGTACCGGCAGAGCGTATTTTTGAATTGGGCGAAGCCGATAACTTTTGGACCATGGGGCCCACCGGTCCGTGCGGTCCGTGTTCTGAAATTTATTATGATTTTGGGGATAAAGGCTGCCAAAATCCGCACTGTGATATTACGTGCAACTGCGGGCGCTATGTAGAGATTTGGAACTTGGTCTTTACCCAGTTTGACCGTCAGGAAGACGGCACTTTGAACCCGCTCCCGCATAAAAATATTGATACGGGTATGGGGCTGGAGCGTTTGTGCATGGCCATGCAAAAGGCACGTAACGTATTTGAAACGGATTTGTTTACTCCGCTTACCGCTCAAGCCAAAAAAGATTTAGCCATTAAAGGCGAAACAAAAGAAGAAATTTCCGCCTTGCGCATTATTGCAGACCATGTGCGCAGCTCTTCTTTACTGATTGCGGAAGGTATTTTGCCGGCTAATGAAGGGCGCGGTTATATCCTGCGCCGTTTAATTCGCCGTGCGGCCCGCTATGCTAAGCTCATGGGGAACGAAAAGCCTTATTTGTATACGTTGGTTCCGGTAGTGCAATCTATTTTTGAAGGGTTATATCCTGAAATTGATAAAAACGCACAACATATTCAAGACGTGCTGAAACAGGAAGAAAGTACTTTCTTGAAAACCTTGGTAACCGGAGAAGAGAAGCTGGCGTCTTTGCTCGCTTCTTGCGGTAAAACACTTGGCGGGGAAGAGGCTTTCCATTTGCATGAAACCTATGGCTTTCCGTTAGAGCTGACCAAAGAAATCGCTTCTGCCAAAGGTGTAACGGTAGATGAAACCGGTTACGAAAAAGCCAAAGAAGCCGCCCAAGCAAAGAGCCGTTCTTATGCAGATGAATTTTCCAAAGAAAAAGCCGTTATCATGCAAAAAGTGGAAAACGGTTACCCCGCAACGGTATTTGTGGGATATGACCACCTGCAAACGCAAGCCAAGGTGCTGGCGTTGCTTAATGAACAATTTGAGTTTGTAGATGCTTTAGACGGATCAGGTTATGGGGTTTTTGATAAAACCTCTTTCTATGCCGAATCCGGCGGTCAGGTGGGCGATGTGGGAACCGTGTTAAAAGACGGAAAAGAAGTAGCCCAAATTTCCGATACCCAAAAGCCGCTCGGAAAAGTATTTCTACACAAAGTGAAAGGAACGTTAAACGTAGGGGAAACGGTAGAGTTGAGCGTGAACGAATCTTTGCGCAAACGTTGCATGGCTAATCATAGTGCTATTCACTTGGTAAATGCCGCTTTGCGCCAAGTGTTTGGAAACGGCGTGCATCAGAGCGGCTCTTTTGTATCACCGGAACGCTTCCGTTTTGACTATACGCTTTCCAAAACCCCGACCGCAGAAGAGCTGAACCGTGCTTGGCAGATTGCCAATGCCGCGGCAGAGGCGGCCTTGCCGGTGTATTGTCAGGAACGACCTTTGGCCGATGCGGAGAGATTGGGCGCGGTCACCCTGCTGGGAGAAACGTATGCCGATCCTGCCCGTTTTGTGCTTATGGGTGGAAGTTTTGAAAATCCTCAAGCTAAATACAGTTTGGAGCTTTGCGGCGGAACGCACGTGAAGAATACGGCCGAAGTAATGACGGTGCTGGTATTGAAAGAAGGTTCTGTTTCTGCCGGTGTGCGCCGTATAGAGGGGGTAGCCGGATATGCGGCATTGGATTATCTGAAAAAC
Source organism: Elusimicrobiaceae bacterium (assembly GCA_017468055.1). GTDB lineage: Bacteria > Elusimicrobiota > Elusimicrobia > Elusimicrobiales > Elusimicrobiaceae > Avelusimicrobium. Next base: position 33,299 of record JAFUJU010000056.1, on the reverse strand, counting down.
GTCAATAAACAAGCCGATGAGTTGGCAAGCCGTTTGGTTGTGCCGGCGAAAGATGTTTTTAGCCGCGTTAATGCCATTATGGACGAACTGAAAGAAGTGAAAAAACGCTTTACCCAGTTCAGAGAAAAGACCTTGGCTGCCGGTGGTGTAAATGAGACAGCATTTACCATGAAAAACGGTACTACCTTGGTACTGCGTAATGCCGAAGGAGCTGAGCCGAAAGAATTGCGCAATATTGCCGATACCATTGCCCAAAAACATACGCAAGCCTTGGTCATTGTCAGCTGTGATAAAGACGGTAAACGTTCTTTTGTGGTTAAAATGGCGGGCAAATTGCCTAACACGGATGCGGTAACCGTGGCCAAAATGATAGCGGCTGATTTAAACGGTCGTGCCGGAGGAAGAGCTGATTTTGCTCAAGGCGGAGGAGAAGCCAAACGTCCTATGTTAGATCTAGTAGGAACAATGAAAGATGCTTTATAAAAAAAGTTATACTGTTATCGTATCTTTTTTTGCGGACTTTACGTAAACGGGGCAGTTACGCCTGCCCCCCGAAAAGGACAACATATGAACTTAAAAAAATATTTATTATTTGTTTTTTTGCTTTTTCCTGTCTTTACTTTTGCACAGGAATATGATGGAGTTATTTTTGTAAATCCCGAAGAGCCAGAAGAGTCTGTAGAAGAACGTAGAATGCAGATGCAAAAAGATAAAGAAAGAGCGCTGGTTACTGCTTTTTTTAATCAGGCGGACCAATACCGCAAAACGCAAACACTGAAAGAAACTCGTTGTGCCGAAAAAGAAATGGACAAGTTACGCAAAAGTATTAAACGAAAAGATGAGGCCTCCTTGGAGGCGATGGACCAATTAATCATGGAGCATGATCGTTTGTTAAAAGTGTTAATGACTAATCGGCCGGAAGAAGAATTTTTTCCGGTGGCGGAAGCGGCCTTAGCGGATTTATATGCTGCATGGAAAGATTTGGAAAAGGTGAACCCTTCTTTGGCAGAATCTGTTTTTCAACCGTTAAATCATTATTATTGGATAGAGTATCAAAACGGAAACTTTTTACACAGAGACGGACGCCCTTTGAGCGTACTGCGGATGCACATCCAAGATGAAAATTTGAAAGAATGGATTAGCAGTTTTGACGGAAGTTTTTAAGAAATTTCTGATTGTAGAATCATAAACTAAAACCGCCTCTTTATGAGGCGGTTTTAAATTTTCACCCGGATTCGCCTTCCGGTCGTTTTGTTGACCCAAAACGCCTGCAGGCCGGACTCGCGGTTTTTGCCTTTCGCCCCTTTTTTGGGGGCTCAAACAAAAACATCGCTCCGTCTTTCGAATCCTCGCAACACCAAGCAGTTGGTGTTGCTCCTTATATGCAAATTAAAAACCGCCCCTTTATGAGGCGGTTTTAAATTTTGGTAGGGATAGGATTCGAACCTATGTAGGGCGTAGCCCGACGGTTTTACAGACCGTTGCTTTTGACCACTCAGCCACCCTACCGAACAAATGGATTAAAAACGCTGCGCAACTTCCGCAGCTGGGTCAAAGCGATCTTTGAATATAATTATTATAACAAAAAAAAGCAGGGCTTGTCATTTTTTTGCAAAAATTAGATTTCATTCTTCGTGGAAAGTTTTTCATTGTTTAGTCTGATTCTATTAGTAATTTTCTAATATTTTTCTCTTTTTACGACGGAAGAGATGTTCATCTGTATAGAGAAGACGTAAACACTTATATAAAGATTAAAAAAAACAAACCTCGCCTTAAAATTGCTAAAATAGCCTTATGCAAAACAGTTATAACACCCCTTTAATGAAGCAGTATTATGAGATAAAAAGCCGCTATCCGGGCATTATTTTGTTTTTCCGTTTAGGTGATTTTTATGAAATGTTTGACGAACAAGCCCGCGAAGTTAGTGCTATTTTAAGTTTAACCCTTACCCAACGCCACGGCATTCCCATGTGCGGTATTCCTTTTCATGCCGCCGCCACATACATAGGCCGCTTGCTGAAAGCCGGAAAAAAGATAGGTATTTGTGAGCAAGTCAGCACTTCTGCAGACAGTAAGAGTAAATTGTTTGAACGTAAAGTCATTCGCGTTATTACTCCGGGAACGGTCATGGAAGATAATATGCTGGAGGCGCACCAATCTAATTTTTTGGTGTGTTTGAAAATAGAAAGAAACAGCTGGGGATTGGCTTGTGTGGAAGTATCTACGGGGCAGTTTTGGACCACACAAAATTTAGAAGACCCTCATTTTACGGCTTTGGCAGGGGCTTTGGCTTCCGTAAATCCGGCCGAAATTGCGGCGGATGCAGACACCTTAAAAGTTTTGCAAAACAAAATTGTTCTTCCGGCGCAACTCCCTTTAACGGAAGTGCCTGCTTTTAATGGAGATTTTTCGCTACCGGAGCATTGGGCGGTATTGGAAAAATGGACCGGACGAGAGCTGGCATTAAGCTGTGCTTTGCAAGTGTTGGCCTATGTGTCTTCCACGGAGCCCGGTATAAAAGATACGCTAATCCCCGTTTATAGGGAGCTTGGCGAATCTTTGCAAATTGATGAAAATGCCGTCAATTCTTTAGAGTTGGTTAAAAGCCAAGAGGGCGGCCGGACGGGGAGTTTGTGGGCTTTGTTGGATCACACCAAAACTTCCTTTGGCAGCCGCAAATTAAAAGAGTGGATTTTGCACCCTTCTTTATCGGTGGAAGAAATAGAACGCCGTCAAGACAGCGTGGAAGGGTTGATGAAAAATCAGGAAGCATTGGGGGCTTTGGCCTCTATTTTGCAAAATATTTCTGACGTAGAACGCATTATGACCCGCGTTGCGGCAGGGAATGCCTCCCCGCGGGACTTGGGCGGGCTTAGGCAATCTTTGCTCAACAGCGAACCGCTGTTCCGGTGGTTGGAAAAATACGGTCAAACCATCACTCCCCAAATTAAAGAACGTTTTGACGTTATCTATCCTGCAGCACAAGAATTGGCCAAGTTACTGTATGAAGCCATCCAAGAAGAGCCACCTCTTCGTATTGGAGACGGAAACATTATCCGTGCCGGATATAATGCGGAATTAGACGAATTGCGCAATCTCCGTACCGGAAGCGGAAAAGCCTTGGAAGAGCTGTGTCAACGGGAGCGGGAGAAAACCGGCATTACCAATATGAAGGCAGGGTACAACTCCGTATATGGTTATTACTTTGAGGTGACCAAATCCCACATAGAAAAAGTACCGTACAATTATACCCGCCGCCAGACGCTTACGAATGCCGAACGTTTTATTACGGAAGAATTAAAAGATTTGGAAAATAAAATCCTAAACGCAGACAGCCGCATTTTGCGTTTAGAGAGCGGACTCTTTGATGCGGTGCGTAAAGTGGCCGCCGGTCAGATGGGACCGATGAAAGAATTTGCACAAACGGCCGCAGAGTTGGACGTTTATCTTTCTTTAGCCTTAGCCGCCATGAAATATCACTATGTCCGTCCTGTAGTCAACGAAGGGACGGGGCTGTCTTACAAAAACGGCAGACACCCGATTGTAGAGTCTTTATTACCGGCAGGTTCTTTTGTACCGAACCACTTGGATATCGATGGCTTAAACACACAGCTTATGCTGATTACCGGTCCGAATATGGGCGGTAAAAGTGTTTTTTTAAAACAAACCGCTCTGCTGGTTATCATGGCGCAAATGGGTAGTTTTGTGCCGGCGCAAGAAGCAGTGGTGGGGATTGTGGATAAAATCATGACCCGCATCGGTGCGCATGATGCTTTACAACGCGGAAACTCCACTTTTATGGTGGAAATGAATGAAACAGCTCATATTTTGTCTTCCCAAACATCACGCAGTTTGATTTTATTGGACGAAGTAGGCCGCGGCACTTCTACTTTTGACGGCATTTCTATTGCATGGTCTATTGTAGAATATTTATATAAACCGCGCGGCGGAGCGAAAGTGTTGTTTGCCACCCATTATTTTGAGCTGGTGGACTTGGAAAACAAATATCCCAGTATCAAAAATTTCCATGTAGAAGCCAAGGAATATAAGGACTCTATGGGACAAAGCAAACTGGCATTTTTATATCAGATTTTGCCGGGGGCGGCTGACCAATCCTACGGGATTCATGTGGCGGAAATTGCCGGTTTGCCGGCCGCTGTCACAATTCGCGCCCGAAAAGTGCTCAAAGATTTGGAAGCCAAAAAGGGTACTCGCATTTCCGCCAAAGAAAAAAATCCGGTACAAGATTTATTTTCTGCCCCCATTGTACAGGAAATCAAAATGACCGATCCGGATAAGTTAACTCCGATGGGGGCTTTGCAACTGATTGCGGAATGGAAAAAGAGGGTAGAAAATGAATAAGATCCGCGTATTAGATGAGAAAACTGCCGGACAAATAGCAGCCGGAGAAGTGATAGAACGGCCGGCGGGAGTATTAAAAGAATTGCTGGAAAATGCCGTAGATGCCGGTGCCCGCGCTATTCATGTGGACATAGAAGGTGGCGGACGGGAACTGATCCGAATCAATGATGACGGTTGCGGTATGAATCCGGCCGATTTGGCGACTAGCGTTTTACGTCATGCCACCAGTAAAATTTCCAGTTTTGAAGATTTGAATCAATTAAGAACCTTTGGTTTTCGGGGGGAAGCCCTCTACTCGGTGGCGGCTGTATCAAAAATGCGCATTAGCAGTTGTACTGAAGGGGGAGAGGGAGCCCGCTTGGAAGTGGAAGGCGGTAAAGTACTGGCCCAAACACCCGCTCCGGCCATACGGGGAACCACGGTAGAAATAGCTGATTTATTTTTTAATGTGCCGGCCCGTTTGAAATTTTTAAAGAGTGCCTCTTATGAGCGCGCCTGTCTGTTGAAAGTGGTGGAAGAAAGTGCGTTGGCCAATCTAAAAGTAGGGTACACGGTGATAAGCTCCGGACGGGAAGTGTATCGCTTGCCTGCCCAAGAAGGATCCAATGAAAATGCCGTTTTGGCGCGGGCTCAAGAAATTTTGGGTCCGTCGGTGGGGGCTTCGCTGGTGTATAAAAGCTTTGAGTCGTTGGGACTTAAAATTTTTATTACGCCGCCGGATAAGTTGGTAGCTACACGGGACTTGCAATTTATTTTTGTGAACAAACGTCCGGTAGAGAGCAAAACGGTTCAACAGGCTGTTTATAAGGCACTGCAAAACGTTCGTCCCAAAGACCGGCATCCGGCATTTATCGTTTATATGGATACGGATCCTGCCTCTTTTGATGTGAATATTCACCCACAAAAAAGAGATATCCGCTTTGCTGAAGAGCGCCATGTTTTTAATGCGGTCTTGGAAGCTGTGGCAGAAACGATATTTGGTTCGGCCGCTCCGGTGCAAATGAAAGTAGTGGATACCTCCGTCAAAAATACAGAGGAAAAGATGGATCCTTTGCCCACGGTAACGCCTGCTCCTGCGGCTTCGGCCGGTATGTTTGAATTTGCTTCTGAGGAACCATTAAACGCACCTCAAGAGAAAAAAGATTTAACAGTAAAAAATACGTTCACGTTACGGGAAACGGAAGACCCCGTTCCTTATCAGGTGCCTACTCCTCCGGTATGCGAGCCTGCGGCGGAAACTTCTGTCAAACAGGAAGAAGAGAGCCCCTCTTGGTGGCATGGGCCGTATCATTACTTAGGACAACTGCAAAGGACTTACTTGGTTTTTGAAAATCCGGACGGACTTATTTTAATAGACCAACATGCCGCCCAAGAACGCGTGCTTTATGAGCATTATTTAGCCGCTTTTGACAAACATCAAATGCCATTGCAAGAGCTGATATTTCCCATTCATGTAGATGTGGCTCCCAGTAATGCCGAAAGTCTGATGAGTTGGGCGCCTTGGCTCAAGACGGCCGGATTTGAAATATCGCGCTTTTCAGCCAGAACGGTGCTGGTGCATACAGTACCCTCTATGCTTCGCTTTAAAGAAGATGATATGAAGCATTTTATAGAATCTTTATCGGAAATAGTAGGAGATCCTGATAAATCCAGCGACAGCTTAAAACGCAGTATGGTGGCACTCTTGGCATGTAAAAAAGCCATCAAAGCCCACGATCAAATTTCCGCCGCAGAGGCAGAAGGCCTTTTGGAAAATATGAAGAAGTGCAAAGACGGTATGCATTGCCCGCACGGCCGCCCTTGTGTGGCCAGCTTGCCTATTGCTGATATTGCCAAACTGTTTGGGCGGTAATGGCTTTTTTGAGGAACTATTGTTGTGCAAAACCCGATACACAAAGTATCGGGTTTCTTTTTTTGATTTATTCATAAAGTAATTTGTGAATTTTGCATAAAAACAAAATAACAAAAAAGATTTTTTATATTTTCCCTCTTCACAGACTCCTTTAAAAAAGGTATGCTTTAAATATATATTTTCTATTGGAGGAAATATGTCTGATACACCCGTTTTACAACGTATTTTGTTTTCAAAAGAACAGTTGGCCGAAAGAATTGCCGAAATGGGCAGAGAAATTTCTGCCGATTATAGAGGGAAACAACCTCTTTTTGTGGGCATTTTGCGCGGTTGCATTATGTTTTATGCGGATTTATTGCGCGAAGTGAGTGTGGACTGTACGATGGATTTTATGTGTCTTTCTTCTTACAGTGGCACCAGCTCTACCGGCGAAGTGCGCACCATGCTGGACTTGCGCGAAAGCATCAAAGGCCGCCATGTAGTGATTGTGGAAGATATTGTGGATACCGGTCTTACGTTGGATTATCTGATGAAAAATTTACAAAGCCGTGGGGCTGCCAGCATTGAGATTTGTTGTTTGCTAGATAAACCGGCTAACCGCAAAGTGGAAGTCCACCCGAAATACATCGGTTTCCAAATTGAGAATGAATTTGTTATCGGTTATGGGTTAGATTATGATGAGCTCTACCGTAACTTACCATATATTGGAGTATTTAAAAAATAATGAATAAGCAAAAAAATAATCGCCGTATTATATCGCTCAACCAAATTTTGGTGTGGGTGGCTATTTTTGCCATTGCGGTTTTCTTTTTCAACCGCCCCGGCACGCAGACCAAAGAATTAAATTATTCTGACTTTAAGCAAAAAGTAGCTTCGGCGGAAGTATCTGATTTAACGGTTGCTCCTACCGTGATTACCGGTACGCTTAAAGAAGCAACAGGAAAAGAAAGCCGTTTTAAAACGGTACGTATGGAAGACCCGGATTTGGTGCGTGAATTAACGGCCAAAAACATCGGCTTTAAGGCACAGGCAGACAGCAGCTGGGTAAGCAATATTTTGTTTAACGTGTTGTGGATCTTTTTGTTGATCGGTCTTTGGTGGTTTGTTTTTATTCGTCCGCAAAGAAACGATGGCAAAAGTGCCATGAATTTTGCCCGCAGTAAAGCCAAAATGCAGGACCCTTCCAAACAAAACATCACCTTTAAAGATGTGGCCGGTGTGGAAGAAGCTAAGGAAGAACTGCAAGACATTATCAAATTTTTGAAAAACCCGAAAAAATTCCATAAAATTGGCGGAAAATTGCCCAAAGGGGTGCTTTTGTACGGGGCCCCCGGAACAGGAAAAACCTTGCTCGCTAAAGCTGTAGCCGGAGAGGCTGGTGTGGCTTTTTTCAGCGCTTCTGCTTCTGAATTTGTGGAAATGTTTGTGGGGGTCGGTGCGGCGCGTGTACGTGATTTGTTTGACCAAGCAAAGAAAAATTCCCCTGCTATTATTTTTATTGACGAATTAGATGCTGTCGGACGCAGACGTTTTGCCGGTATCGGCGGCGGACACGACGAACGCGAACAAACCTTAAACCAATTGCTGATTGAGTTGGACGGCTTTGAAAGCAAACAAGGGATTATCTTAATGGCCTCTACGAATCGTCCTGACGTGTTGGACCCCGCCTTAATCCGTCCCGGCCGCTTTGACCGTCATGTATCTGTGCCGGCTCCGGACTTAAAAGGACGTGAAGAAATTTTAAAAGTTCATGCCAAAAAAGTGAAATTAGCACCGGAAGTGGATCTGAAAAATATTGCGAAGGGAACTCCCGGCTTTGTAGGAGCAGACTTGGCTAATGTGATTAATGAGGCGGCTATTTTGGCTGCACGCGCAGATAAAGAAGCTGTGGATAATGCCGATATGGACGAAGCCGTAGAACGTGTGATTGCCGGTCCGCAGAAAAAGAGCCGTATTATTTCAGCCAAAGAAAGAAAAATTATTGCCGCGCATGAAGTGGGCCATACGGTGGTGGCCCGCCTGACCCATCACTCTGACCCGGTGCATAAAGTAACCATTATCCCCAGAGGGCAAGCCCTGGGTTATACGTTGCAATTGCCGCTAGAAGATAAATTTTTGACCAGTAAGTCGGAAATTTTAGACCGGATTTGTATTTTGCTCGCCGGTCGTGTATCGGAAGAAATTGTATTTGGTGAAATAACCTCCGGTGCCAGCGACGACTTAAACAAAGCTACCGCTTATGCTCGTAAAATGATTATGGAGCTCGGCATGAGTGAAAAGATTGGACCTATCGCATTGCCGGGCGGCGAAGAGGGAGAAGTGTTTTTAGGGAGAGATTTGTCCCGTCATCGCCAATATTCCGAAGATTTGGCCCGCCGTATTGATGCAGAAATCTCGGACACGTTGCAAGGTGCTTATGCCCGTGCCAAAGAGATTATTACTTCCCACCGTGCGCAGTTTGACACATTGGTAGAAAGGCTGTTGGAGAAAGAAGTGGTAGAAGCGGCGGAGATAGATGAAATCTTAGGATTAGCACCCGAAAAAAAGGAAGAGCAACCACAAGAGGAGAAAAAGGAAGAATCTTCTCAGCAAAATCCGCAACAGGCTGAATTGTTTTAATTAGTGCCCGCAATTTTGCGGGCCCATTTTATTAAAAAGAGGCATTGCCTTTGTAAAAAGGAAAAATATGACTAAGTATTTTGGAACAGACGGCGTACGTGCCGTGGCGGGAGAGTTCCCGTTGACAGATGATTTTATTGAGAAATTAGGTTTCTGTGCATTGAAGGAATTGCTGGCTTGGGCAGGTTCTGAAAAACTAAAAAAACAAGTCATTATTGCCAGGGATACACGTTTATCCGGCCCCTCTATTTTAGAAGCACTTTCCAAAGGAATTCGTGCCGCCGGAGCAGATGTGTTGGATATGGGTATTTCGCCTACGCCTTCCGTGGCGGAGGCCGTCAAACAAACAGGTTCTATCTGTGGGGTGGTTATTTCTGCCAGCCATAATCCGGCTGAATTTAACGGCATTAAATTTTTCTCTAATAAAGGTACCAAACTTCCGGAAGAATTGGAAGAAAAAATAGAAACCGCTATTGAAAGTACAAAAGAAAATTCCCAACCTATCGGTTCTTACCGCGAGGCGAAAGAGTTAGTGGAAGGGTATAAAAATTTCTTAAAAGCTACCGTGGATGCTTCTTTGTTAAAAGGAACGAAAGTGGTGTTGGATTGTGCCAACGGTGCTGCGTATAAAATTGCACCCGAAGTTTTTGAATCTTTGGGTATGCAAGTTGTACTCATGGCGGATCAAAACAACGGAGCGCAAATTAATGAGGGAGTAGGAGCTTTGCATACTTCCAAAATGCGCACGTTGGTTAAGGCAGAGCAAGCCTATGCGGGCTTTAGCTTTGACGGCGATGCTGACCGTGTGATTGCTTCTGACGAACAAGGCCGCCAATTGGACGGAGAATATATTATTTCAGCCGCTGCTTTAGCGTTAAAAGAACAAGGAAAATTGCCACATAATAAAGCCGTGATGACCGTAATGACCAACTTGGGTTGTATTAATTATTTGAAAGATCATGGCGTAAATATGGTACTGACTCCGGTGGGAGACAAATATGTTTCTCAGGCATTGGAGAAAGAAGGGCTGGCCGTTGGGGGAGAAACCTCCGGACATATTATTTTTCCGGCCTATTCTAACACCGGTGACGGTATTTTGTCTGCTTTGCAGTTTTTGCAATTGGCTAAAAAGTCCGGTCTTTCCATGAGTGAGTTTGCGTTACGTTGGCAAAAATATCCCTGTGAATTGCGGGCTATTATGGTAAAAGAAAAAAAACCGCTGGAATCCTTGCCCGGATTTATGGATGAAATTCAAAAATTAGAAAACCGCCTTAGCGAAAAAGGTCGTATTTTTGTACGTTATAGCGGTACGGAGCCTAAACTGCGCATTTTAGTAGAAGGAGAAGATGCATCTTTAGTTTCTCAGTTAGCGCAAGAGGCGGAAAACCTTTACCGCTCCAAAACGGAGGAAAAATAATGGCTTTACAATTGGGTGTTAATATTGATCATGTGGCCACCATTCGCCAAGCGCGCCGGGCTTCTTATCCGGATCCGCTTTCCGCGGCCGAGCTTTGCTTGTGCGTAGGGGCAGACTATATTGTTATACATGTCCGCGGTGATGAGCGACATATGAATGAGAAAGATTTGGCCCGTTTGTGTAAGTCTTACCGCAAGTATATCCATTTGGAGTGCAACTCTTCTTTAAAAATGCAAAAAATGGCTCTAAAACACAAACCGGGTTCTGTGTGTATCGTACCGGAGCTGCCCAATGAAGTAACTACCACGGGCGGTCTTAAGTTCACTCCTAAAAATTTTACCCGTATCCGTCAAATGACGGAGGCTTTGCAACAAAAAGGCATCAGAGTGAGCTTGTTTGTAGATCCTACAGCCCAGTCTATCCGTGCGGCTGCCAAGTGCGGAGCTGACATTGTGGAGCTTTGTACTCGTGACTATAGCGAAGCCAAAAATAAAAAAGAACAAGCAAAACTTTTGCGTGATTTGGCTTTGGCCTCTTTGTTGGCAAAAGAGCTGGGATTAGAAGTACATGCCGGACATGGTCTTGATTATGAAAATGTGCTTCCGGTGGCGGATTTGTGCGGAGTAAGCTGTATGAATATCGGTTTTTCTATTATTTCCCGTGCCGTGTTGGCAGGGCTGCCGAATGCCGTTTGTGCCATGAAAGAACTGCTGTAAGGAGGACGTATGTGCGGAATTATTGGATACGTAGGCTCTAAAAATTGTGTTCCTTTTTTAATTGAAGGTCTAAAAAAATTAGAGTACCGCGGATACGATTCTGCCGGGATTGCCGTGGTGCAAGAAGGCCAAGTTAAGCGTGTGAGATCTGTAGGAAAAGTGGCTGAGCTGGAAAAAGCCGCTTTACTGGCCTCACCGAACGGCCATTGCGGTATTGGTCATACCCGTTGGGCTACTCATGGCAAACCCAGTGAAGAGAATTCCCACCCACATACGGATTGCAGCGGCGAAATTGTGGTGGTGCATAACGGGATTATTGAAAACTTTCTTCTTTTAAAAGAAAAATTACAGACACTCGGTCATAACTTTCAAAGCGAAACAGACACAGAAGTTATCGCACATTTAATTGAAGAAAACTTAAAACATGTGCGCGGGGCTAATGATGAAGATCGTTTGTTCCGTGCCGTTATGAAGACAAATAATGAGTTGCACGGTGCCTTTGCTTACGGGGTTATGTGGGCACGTACTCCGCAACAGATTATAGGCGTTAAAAACCAAAGTCCGCTAACCGTAGGTTTGGGCAAAAAAGAAAATTTTTTAGCTTCTGATGTTCCTGCTTTTCTGAAATATACCAATAAAGTACTTTTTTTGGAAGACGGCCAAACCGTTGTTTTGACTCCCCAAGAAGTAAAACTTTATGGCATGGACGGAAAAGAAACCAAGGTTAAATCTACCAAAGTTTCTTGGGATCAACAAACAGCCGAAAAAGGCGGTTATAAACATTTCATGCTCAAAGAAATTTATGAGCAGCCCCAAGGAATAGAAGATACTTTACGCACGGCTAAAGAAGATTTTGGCCGTATTTTAGGCCTGAAAACGGAAGATTTACGCAAAATCAAAAATGTTTATTTGGTGGCTTGCGGTACAGCATACCATGCGGCGATGCTCGGCAAGTATTATTTAGAAAATTTTGCCGGAGTAACCGCTTCGGTAGATTTAGCCAGCGAATTTAAATATCGCACCATTCCTCCTGCCAAGGATACCTTGTGTGTGGCGGTCAGCCAATCGGGAGAAACGGCGGACACTTTGGGAGCCGTTAAAAAAGCGCAAGAGTTAGGCTTTAAGCGTTTAGCTATTTGTAATGTGTTAGGCTCTGGTTTGACACGTGCTTGCAACAGCGTATTTTTTACACATTGCGGACCTGAAATCAGCGTAGCTTCCACCAAAGCCTTTACCAGCCAAATTATATCTTTATATGCTTTAGCCGTTTTCTTAGGGCATGCTTCCGGCAATATTAGCCAAAAGGTGTTTAACAAACTCTATAAAGAGTTATTAGCTATGCCCAAGGCTGTGACAGAAACCCTAAAGATAGAATATGATGTGCGTCATTTAACAAAGAAAGTATATAAATCAGACCGCTTTATTTTCTTAGGACGTAATGTGGATTATCCCATCGCGTTGGAAGGGGCCTTAAAACTTAAAGAGATTTCTTATGTTTCTGCTGAAGGATTTGCTGCAGGGGAAATTAAGCACGGCCCTATTTCCATTATAGATAAAGGAACACCTGTTATTGTTTTGATGCCCAAAAATCATTTATTTGACAAAATGCTCTCTGCTTGTCAGGAGTGCCGTGCCCGCGGAGCTTTTGTGATTGCTTTAACAACGCCTGATGGAAAAGAAGAGGCGGCTTGTGTTTCTGATAAACAAATCATTGTGCCACAAGCCGGAGAATATTTGCAACCGGTGCTGGATGTGATTGCTCTTCAATTTTTTGCGTATTGGGTAGCCAAACGCTTAGGCCGCGATATTGACCGCCCGCGTAACTTGGCTAAAAGTGTAACCGTAGAGTAGGGGGAAGAATGCTCCTCAGCCGCGCTTTAATAAAATCTTTTTTGCCTGCGCGTGCGAAAAGATCCCACAAGGGCGTTTTCGGGAGGGTGTTGGTTATAGCCGGCTCAGAGAAAATGAGCGGTGCGGCCGTCCTGTGTGCGCGTGCGACATTGCGGGTAGGGGCCGGTATAACGGCGTTAGCTCTTCCAAAAAGTTGCCAATGTATCGCCGCGGCGGCTTTGCCTGAAATGCTTACCGTTCCCTTACCGGAAAGAAAAGGTTTGTTGTCAAAAACAGCCTTGCTTAAACTTGAGGATTTTATAGCCACCTTTTCTCCTTCGCTTATTTTGCTTGGCCCCGGATTTGCAGATCATGCTTTTCTTCTTCAATTTTTACATCAATGTTCTCTTCCCTGTGTCATAGATGCCGAGGCTTTAAATGCGTTGGCAAAGGAAAAAGATTTTTCCTATTTAAAGATGCCCAGTATTTGTACTCCGCACCCTGCGGAAATGAGACGCTTGGTCCAAAAACCAATTTCCGAAGAAAAAAAGCAACGTATTTTGTATGCCAAAGAGTTGAGCCAAAAAACGGGCGGAGTTTGTCTGTTGAAAGGTTTTGAAACCGTAATAACCGATGGCAAAAAAACATATATCAATACAACCGGCGGTCCTGCTTTGGCTAAGGGAGGAAGCGGGGATGTGTTGGCAGGTATGATTGCAGGATTGTGGGCGCAGATAGGAACGGCGGAAGGATTTAATAATGCAAGCGCGTTAAAAGCTGCCGCTTGCGGTGTTTATTTACACGGTTTGTGTGGGGATTTGGCCGCTAAAAAGCTAACGGACCGTTGTGTGCTGGCTGGGGACCTTTTGAATAATTTGCCTGATGCTTTCCGCCAGGTACTATATGCAAACAAATAATTTTTATACAATTTTTCTATGACCAATATTATATTGATTGTTTTATTTTCTTTGATTTTTTTAATACTGCTTACCGTGTGGACTTGTATTTATGTGGCCAAGTGGATTTTACATCCGCGTTACAAACGTAAGCCGCTGGACGTTTGGCCGGATCAGTATAAATTGGCTTATGAAAAAATTTCTTTTATTACAGAGGACGGTATCCGTTTACGCGGTTGGTTTATTGCCCGTGAAGGATCTAATAAAACGATTATCTTTATGCACGGTTGGGGCATGAACCGCGGTGATATTTTTAAAAATACTTATTTCATGCATGATTTGGGATATAACTTGATGTATTTTGATTTTCGGGCACTGGGGGAAAGCGGCGGAAATACAAGCTCTATCGGATATTTGGAAATCCGTGACTTGCAGGCTGCTATTAAGTTCTTAAAAGAAAATTATCCGCAGGCTTCTGAAAAAATAGGCATTTATGGTTTATCTATGGGGGGTATGGTGGCTATTTGTGAGGGGGCTCAAAATCCGGCGGTGGATTGTGTAGTGGCAGAAGCCTCTTATTATTCATTTCGTCGGGTGGTTACACGTTGGGCCTGGGTACATAACAGAGTGCCCTATTTGCCGTTAATTCCCATTGTTTTGCATTATATCCGCCGTGAACTCAATGCCAATCCGGAGCATTTTAGCCCCCGCTACAATGTGTCTAAAATCTCCCCCAAGCCGCTTTTTATCATTCACGGTGCTTGTGACAATTTAGTACCAGCGGCCCAAGCCAAAAAACTTTACAGAAAGGCCGGCCAGCCTAAACAAATTTGGATTGTGCCCAATGCCCGCCATAACAAATGTGCGGAAGAAGGCGGCTTTGAATATAAGCAAAAATTGGCGGAGTTTTTCCAAAAGTATTTATGAAGAAAAAGTTGGTTATTTTTGATTTGGACGGCACTCTTTTGGATACCATTGCAGATTTGGCGCAAGCCACCAATCAGGCCTTGCATCAGTTGGGCTTTCCCGTTCATGAAGAAAAAGCCTATTACCGTTTTGTAGGCAGCGGTATTAATAAACTTTTTGAGCGCGCCTTACCGGTACAGGCACGCACAACAGAAAATGTGGCTAAAGTAAGGGCCCTGTTTGTGCCGTATTATGACGCCCATAATGCAGATTTGACCCGTCCCTATGACGGTATTGTGTCTCTTTTGGAACATTTACAAAACAGCGGTTTTCTTTTGGCGATTGCTTCTAATAAATATCAAAGTGCTACCGAAAAATTAGCTAAATATTATTTTCCGCAAATTCATTTTTCAGCTGTGCTGGGGCAACGGGAGGGGCTGCCCGTTAAACCGGATCCGCTGTTTGTAAAAGAAATTCTCACCTTAACTCAAACTTCCGCACAAGAAACTTTGTACGTCGGAGATTCTGATGTAGATATGATGACGGCCCGTAATGCGGGGGTAGAAGCGTGTGCGGTAACATGGGGTTTTCGCGCTAGAGAAGAGCTGCTCTCTTTCCGCCCTGCTTTTGTGGCAGAGCAAGCGCAAGACATTGCACAAATTTTGGCTTAAAAGTTTTTGACGGCTTGGCGCAAGTAACGGGCGCAATGGAGCATGGCATCTTGTTGATTTTTGGCAAAATCAGTTAAACAAGCCAAGGTAAGCGGCAGAATTTTTGAGATTTTTCGTACGGCCTTTTCTTCGTATAATCCACAGATAAATAAAATCGGTTTTTGGTATTTGGCGGCAGCACCGAGTGCGGCAGTGGGTGCTTTGCCAAACAAGGTTTGCTCATCTAATTTGCCTTCGGTCGTGATAATTAAATCCGCCCATTTGCCCCATTTATTCAACGGCAAATGCTTTTGCAGAAAATCAGACCCTAAAATAATTTGCGCGTCCAGCAATCCGTAAAGTCCCGCGCATAAAGCACCTGCCGCGGCGGTGGAGGGTGTGTGGGCAATATCTTTTTGGGTGGTTTTTTTCACCACGCGCGCATAGACCGATAGTGCCCGTTCCAACATTTCCACTTGTTTAGGCGTGGCTCCTTTTTGCGGGCCGAAAATACGGGCCGATCCTTTTACTCCGAGCATAGGATTGATTACATCGGCCACGGCGTAAATGCGGGTGTTTCTGATTTTCTTTTTTAAAGGGGACAATTCAATTTGTTGCAGGTGCAAAAGCGGATAGGCCCCCGTGGAAATTTTATTTCCGTTTTTATCCTGAAATTCGGCGCCGAGTGCTTGTGCAATTCCGGCTCCGCCGTCATTACAGGCCACACCGCCCAGACCAATGTAAATTTTTTTGGCTCCTTTTTGTATGGCGTGCAAAATAGCCTCTCCCACTCCAAAGGAAGTGGCATACAAAGGGTCCAATTCTTTTTTTTGGGCTTTGCCCAGTCCGCAAATGCGTGCCGTTTCTATCACGGCTGTGTGAGAAGAGGGCAGCCATAAATAAGAAGCGGAAACGTTGCGGCCAAAGGCGTTACAGGCGCGCAAACGGACGGTTTGGGCGGAAGGGAAAAGTGCTTTGTATAAATCAATAAAGCCGTCTCCTCCGTCTGATAAAGGAAAACTTTTGACCGTATGTCTTTTACCCAGGGCAGTGCTTAAAACGCGCGCCGTTTGGCGCGCGCTTAAAGATCCTTTAAAACTGTTGGGCAAAATTAAAATGTTCATTAAAATTTCCAACTGATTTTGGCTGAAATAACAGTGTTTGCACTGTCGGAATCTTTAAATTCTCCGGAATAGGGACTGAAAAATTCTTGTACTTCTAACCCTAACATTAAATCATCAATGTGGCTTTCCACACCGGCACCTATAGCACCCACAAAACCGTTGGAATTAATAGAGGTAGATTCTATCACTCCGCGATAATTAAGAGATAACATTCTGTATCCGGCAGTTCCGGTTAAGTAAAAAGAAAATAGATCATCGGGATTAAAATAGTAATTAGCCTTAGCCATAATATCAATCATCTGTCCGCTGGTAGTGACGTCTCTGTCAGAATCGGGCGGATAAGGCAAGGCAGATCCGGCAGCAGAGGCATTTGCATTGGCTTGTTCAATAGCAGGATCCAAATCTTCAAAAGAAGCATTGGGAATATTGGCAATGGCCAAAGCAGGCCCCAACCATAAATTACTGCTTTTTAAACGCCATAAGAAGGTGGCTTCTGCGCGTACGGCTGTACCCCCCACATCATAAGGCTTGGCAGTTTCAAAGCCGGCCCGTTTGGAATTGTCTAATTGCAAGTCTCCGGTCTGTGCGCCGACAGTAATGGCAAAATATTTATCGCTGTTGGCGTCTTTGGGGCGTTTGGCTTTTTTGGCTTCTGCCTTTTTGATTTTTTCCAGTTTTCCGCTGCGGGCCGCTTCGGCGGTTTGTTGAATTTTTTCTTCCGTTTTAACGGGGGAAACCCCTTTCAAAAAAGCCTCTTCTTCCGTCATTTGTGCCGCACGTTGTGCGCGGATTTCGGCGGCGGAAATTTCTTGGACGGTTTGCACTTGTCCGTTGACTACTTCTGCTTTTTTCACGTCAAATACTTTTTCAATATCGGAATCAAAGGTAAGACCGCCGGCTGCTTGTACAGGGGCAGCTGCCGCAACAGAAGAGGAGGAAGAAGCAGTCAATGCCGCTTGACGTTGGGCTTCTTTAGCTAGAGCTGCTTGTTGTTCGGCTTGTTTTTGGGCAATGGTTTGTTGGGCGGCGGAGCCTTGCTCATAATCGTACACTTCTACAGATACAATTTGAGGCATATCAATGTTTACGGTGCCTTCCTCGGTTTGGAGTTTCATATTAAATTCGTCTAAATCTATAATCACTCCGACTAACTGGGAACCGCCTTTTAAAAAGATGCGGTGCTTGTCCGGCAGAATGGCCTCCACTTCACGTTGATTGAGGACTACGGGGCCGTAAGAGGTATTTAAATTGAGCGTGTATTCCGTTTGAGAAACAATGGAACCGCTTAAAAAGGTACCGTCTTTAAGTTTAATAGTTTCGGCAAAAGAAAAGGAAAAAATAAAAAGGGATAAAAATAAGGTGAGGACTTTTTTCATGACAACTCCGGCATATTGGCAAAAAAAGGCGGCGTTTATCACGCCGCCCTTTGATAAATTATTTGTCTTGGCTGGAAACAACCACTACTTCTTCTTTGTGAGCTTCGCAGCAGCAGGGAGCTACGGCTTTTTTGATTTTAGCCACAGCTTTGATTAACTTCGCTACCGTGATAAAGCCCAACATAATGCTGAAGGCATTGATCAAGAAGTTGAACAAGCTTTCCCAATAAGCCGCACCTGTCAACATCGGGGTGGTGCTCATCAAGACTACGATGTAAATAGCATAAGCGATGGTCAAGTAGAACAAGGATACAAAGATCCAGTACAAACCTTTCAAGCAGAACCAGTTATGCGGCAAGAATTTGCATTTGCAAGCCATAATATTTCTCCTTTATTTAAAGTCCGGCAGGGAAACCCCCACTGCCGTTGTCACTTTATATTGTATCAAAACGCGGACCAAAAAAACGTATTTTAAAGGGTTATTTGCTATGTGCCGTTTTCAACATTTGTTTGGCATGGGAAAGCGCGGCGGTGTCATTTTCAGATAAGGCTCCCAGCATACGGGCTATTTCCGGTGCAATTTCTTCTTCTGTTAAAGCACGCAAAGAAACGTCCGTCTTTTTTCCATCGGTCACTTTTTCTATGTGAAAATGTGCATCGGCACAAGCAGCTACCGTGGCCAAGTGAGTTACACACAGCACTTGCCGCCCTTGCGCAACCGTGTGCAATTTTTGCCCCACCAAAGTGGCGGTCCGCCCGCCGATACCTGTGTCCACTTCATCAAAAATCATGGTGGGCACTTCTCCGGCTAAAACGGTTTTAAGCCCCAGCATCACGCGGGAAAGTTCCCCGCCGGAGGCTGTTTGGTGAAGTGGGCGCAGGGCTTGCCCCGGATTGGGGGAGAATAAAAATTCTACACGGTCGGCCCCTGTTTGGGTGGGGTTTTCGGCGTCCATTTCTACGGCTATTTCAAAGAGAAGTCCTTCAAAACCCAAGGGTGTAATTTCTTTTTTAAGCAGTTCGGCCAATTTCTGTGCAGCCAAGTAACGTTTTTCATGCAATTCTTCACAATATTCTTCCAAAATTTTTCTGCTTTTTTCTACTTCGTCTTGTAGTTCTTTTTCTACCAATTGTGAATTTTGCAAACGCTCTATTTGGTCTTTCATTTCTTGGGCGGTTTGCAGAACGTCGGCCAATTCGGGGCCGTATTTTAGTTTCAAACGTTTTAATTTTTCATGACGGGTAAGCAGAGTGTCTAATGTTTGCGGGTCTGCATCCAAACCGTCGCGGTAATCGCTGATTTCGGCGCAAGCATCGGAAACTAAGGTTTCTGCTTGAGTCAAAGAGTCTAGCACCGGTTCCAAACTTTCATCTTTTTCGGCCATGTCCTGTACGTGGCGTATAGCGCGGCCCAAGAGAGAAGTGGCGGAAGTTTCATCTTCGTACAAACAACGGTATGCCTCTGCCGCAGACTCTAACAATTTTCCGGCATATTTAAGTTGGGGAAGTTTTTGATCCAGCTCCACATCTTCACCTGCTTTGGGAGCTATGTTCTCTATTTCTTTTAATTGAAAAAGACACAAATCTAATTGACGTTGTTTTTCCTGTTCGCTCAGTTGGGCGGCGGCCAGTTTGGCTTGGGCGTCTGTCCATTTTTTCCACGCAGCTTGCGTTTTTTGGCGCAAATCCAGCAGGTGGGCAAAAGAATCCAACATGAACAATTGTACTTCTGGTTGAAGCAAACTTTGATGTTCGTGCTGTCCGTGAAAATCTACCAAGGTTTTACCTATTTCCGCCAAGGCGGCCACCGGAACGGGGCGTTTGTTTAAGAAAGCCTTTCCTTTGCCTTTTCTGTCCAAGGTGCGCGTAAAGAGCAGGCGGTCTCCTTCTACGGCATATTTTTTCAAAAGAGGTAATGGAATGTTGTGGGTGTCAAATTCAGCTTGCACTTCCAGTTTGTCAGCACCGTCTTTAATGAAAGAAGCAGACGCTCTTTCCCCCAGCGCAAAACCAAGAGCCGCAATGGCAACGGACTTTCCGGCCCCTGTTTCTCCGGTAAAAACATTAAGTCCGGATTTTGGGGTAAATTCTACCTGAGAAATAACGGCAAAATTTTTGACGGAAAGTTTCTTAAGCATTGCGTTTCCCCCATTCCAGTTTGCGGCGTAGGCGGCCAAAGAAATCAAAAGGTACAGGTCCGATCAGTTGGGCTTTATGGGGGTATCTTTGCAAGCAAACCTTTTCCGAGGGTTGCAATAGATAGCTGTGTTGCCCGTCAAAACTGACGGCCACTTTTTCTTCTTGGTTTCTAAATAAAGGCTCAAAGTTCAGTTGTCCGTCCGCCCGTAAAATAATGGGCCTTTCGGTTAAGCTGTGCGGACAAATGGGTGTAATAACCCAAGCGTCTAAATCCGGTGCGAGAATCGGTCCCCCCGCGGCTAAAGAGTAAGCGGTAGATCCTGACGGGGTGGAAATAATCACTCCGTCCCCGTAAAAATGTTTCAGCTCTTTCCCGTTCCAATCGGCGCGTAGAGAGAAGGCCAACGGATCGGTGGTTTTGATGACACAATCGTTAAAAGCCAGTAAATTTTCTTCGGCAGGTGTATTGTGGCGCAAGATTTTTCCTTGCAAGAGTACACGTTGGGTGATGTGAAAATTTCCGGCTAAAACCTGTTCTAAATAGTGTTGTGCTTCTTGTGCTTCACAAGCAGATAAGAAGCCCAAGCTGCCGCAATTAATGGCCAGAAGAGGTATGGATAAGGGGGCCGTTTGACGGGCACAACGCAGGGCGGTGCCGTCGCCACCCAAGCTGATACATAAATCTGCTTGCGGGATTTGCGGCAAAAGGCGGTAATCGTTTAAAATTTCGCTTTGTAGCCCTTTTTGATGCAAAAAATCCGCCAACTGACGGGCCAATTGTTCCGCCAATGGTTGGGAAGGGTTACATACAAGCACTATTTTGCGTATTTTCATCTCTGTAGGTCATTCTAGCAAATATTAAAGACTACACGCCAAAGGCATATAGTACATTTAAGCGCTCGTTAGAATAGGTGCAAAATGATATAATGTAGGCAAGAGAGGAGTTTTTATGTGGGATTATACAGATAAAGTAATGGAACATTTCCGCCACCCGCGCAATGTGGGGGCTATTGAAAATGCCGATGCTACCGGCCAAGTGGGCAGTTTGGTTTGCGGCGATGCTTTGAAATTAACTTTGAGAGTAAATAAAGAAACCGAAGTAATTGAAGATGCTAAATTTGAAACTTTCGGTTGCGCCAGCGCGATTGCTTCTTCTTCCGTATTAACGGAAATGATTAAAGGAAAAACTTTGACCGAAGCGGCTAAAATTACCAACCAGGATATCGCTGATGAGTTGGGCTCTCTGCCGGCTGAAAAAATGCACTGCTCCGTCATGGGTATGGAAGCTTTGGAAGCGGCGGTGCAAAGCTACCGCCAAGGCGGTAAACCGGTGGTGTTTGAACAAGAATCGGAAAATATCGTTTGTCATTGTTTTAATGTATCCGAAGAAGCTATTATCAAAGCAATTCGTACCAATCACTTGACCACGGTAGAAGACGTTACTTACTTTACTAAAGCCGGTGGTGCGTGCGGACGCTGTAAAGGAGAAATCCAAAAGATTTTGGATAAAGTGAATTCTTGTGCCGTGCCGCAAACAGCATCTTCTGCTGAAAAAGCATTTACCGATTTGACCATTGTGGAAAAAATCAAACGCATTGAAAAAGTGTTAGAAGAAGACGTCCGCCCGCAGCTAAATATGGACGGCGGAAATGTGGAGTTGATAGACGTGGAAGGATTTACCGTGAAAGTGCGTTTGCTGGGTATGTGCAGCGGTTGTTTGGCTGCAGATGCCACGTTGAAAGGGTTTATTGAAAAAACGTTAAAAGAAAAAATAGATGTAGCTTTAACGGTAGAAAAAGCGTAAGGGATTTAACGTGAAAAACATTTATCTGGATAATAATGCCACCACGCAAGTGCTTCCTGCAGTAGCAGAAGCTATGAAACCGTATTTACGGAAAAATACGGCAATGCCTCCAGCATGTACCCCATGGCGGCCGAAGCGCATAAAGCTATGGACGAAGCGCGTGCTAAAGTGGCGGCATTAATCGGGGCGGTTTATCCGGACGAAATTATTTTTACCTCTTGTGCTACGGAAAGTGACAATGCTGCTATTTTTTCCGCTGTACGCAGTTATCCGCAGAAAAAACACATTATCACTTCCAAAGTAGAGCATCCGGCGGTGATGCATCCTTATAAATTCTTAGAAAGCCAAGGATACAAAGTAGATTATATCGGTGTAGACCCATATGGCCGCTTTGACATGAACCAATACAAAGCCGCTTTGGATGCGAACACCGCTTTGGTATCTGTGATGTGGGCCAATAGTGAAACGGGTACGGTGTTCCCCATTGCTGAAATTGCCGCTTTGGCCAAAGAACACGGCGCTTTATTTCATACCGATGCAGTGCAAGTCATCGGTAAAATGCCTGTAAATGTGCAGGAAACGCAAATAGATATGCTTTCTTTATCCGGTCATAAATTCCATGCCCCCAAAGGGGTAGGGGCCCTGTATGTCAAACGCGGTACCCGCTTTACGGAATTTATGATGGGGGGGCATCAGGAAAAAGGCCGCCGCGGCGGTACGGAAAATATCCCTTATATAGTAGGATTGGGAGTAGCGGCAGAACTGGCTCAAAAAAGAGTGTCAGACGGGTCTTTGGTCCGTATAGCTGCTTTGAGAAATAAATTGCAGGACGGTTTGCTCTCTTCTATTGCTGATACTAAGCTCAACGGAGACCCGGATAATCGCGTCCCTAATACCGTTAATATCAGCTTTGGCTATGTGGAAGGAGAAGCCATTTTGATGCACCTGAACGAGTATGGTATTTGTGCCTCTTCCGGCTCTGCCTGTACGTCCGGCTCCTTAGAGCCCTCACATGTGTTGCGCGCTATGGGGGTGGATTTTAAATTTGCCCACGGTTCGGTGCGTTTTTCTCTTTCGGAACAAACCACCGAAGCAGAAATAGATAAAGTACTGGAAGTCATGCCGGGTATTATAGAAAATCTACGTAAAATATCGCCTTTTTCCCGCTTGTCTTAATTGAAAGCCCCGTTTATGCGGGGTTTTTTAAGAGAAATTTATGAAAAAAATTATATTTTTATTGTGTTTGTGTTTGTTTTCGTCTGTGGTCATGGCCAAAACCACGGTTATTTACCATACCAGTGACACACATGGTTTTTTCTATCCCAAAAACGGACAGGGCGGCTTTGCGGTGCTTTCTGCTTTGTTGAAGCAAGAAAAAGTTCCTTATTTATTGCTGGATAGCGGAGATTTTGCGGAAGGAACAATAGAGACCAAAAATTCCAAAGGGCTGAAAGCTGTTGAGTTGATGAACGCTGTTGGATATCAGGCGGCTACGTTGGGAAATCATGAATTTGCTTATGGGGACGATGCTTTAAAAAAGATGTTATCTCAGGCTAAATTTTCCATTTTGGCAGCTAATTTTTTTGAAAAAAATTCTTTTTTATATCCCAAAAATGTCCGTCCGTATCAAATATTTGATGTAGAGGGAGTAAAAATAGCAGTGATCGGTTTGGCCAACCGTAACCCGACGAAACCCAGCCAGCATTTTGTTTTTGCTAAGCCGTTAGACTCACTGAAAAAAGCTTTGGATCAAAAAGAGGTGCAAGAAGCCCATGCGGTGGTAGTGCTGGCACATGATTCCCTGGCGGATGATCGGCCGGAAAAACCTTTTTATATGGGAGAAATAGGGCGGAAATTTGCTGGACAGGTGCATGTTGTACTGGGCGGTCATGCACACAAAGTGTTTCAAAACGAATATGTGGGCAAAGTATTGTTTGTGGAAAGCGGATATCATTTGAAATATGTTTCCAAAATTGAAATAGAAACCGATGATAAAACGGGCCGGTTTGTAAAAGCAGTTTCAAAATTTATTCCTTTATACCAAAATAAATTAGGAAAAGATCCGACCATAGAAAAAATGGCGGAAGAACTAAGAGAAACAGAGGTGGATGAAGTATTAGGCCTCCTCCAGACTACGCTTTCTTTGAAGACACAAACCAAAAAACACAAAGATACCCCTGCCGATAACTGGGTGGCGGATTTAGGGAGGGAATATGCACAAACGGATATCTTTGTGGGAAATGTGGGCGGAGTGCGTGTGCCTTTGGAGGCCGGAGCTGTTACCCGCCGTCATGTTATGGATATGTTTCCGTTTGATGATCAGGTGGTTCGCCTACAAGTGGACGGGCGATTTTTGAAAAGTTTGGTCAAAAATTCTCTTCTTCCGCGCAATTTGCTTAGTTTTTCCGGTTTGACGGTAGAATATAAGAACAAAAACGGAAAAGTAAAAAATTTAAAGATTTATGTGAACGGAAAACCTGTTCAAAATCACAAAAAGTACTCTTTGGCTACCAATTCCTATCTAGCCCGCAAAAGATTTGATAGAGTGCCCGAAAAACAAACCTTAAAAGAAAAAACAATTCGCATTCTAATAGAAGAGGCTTTGCGTAAAGGTATGGTTTCTGCTCCGTCCAGTGGCCGGATTATAGAGAAATAAATGGCTATTTGTCAGAACACCCGCTCTTGAAGCGGGTGTTTTGTTTTTGTTAGGATAAAATAGACGGTTTATGACGAATTTTTAGGAGAAAACATGAAGAAATTGTTTCTGGTATTGCTTTTGTCTTTTGCCGCGGTGGGATTGTTTGCCAAAACCACGGTGATTTACCACACCAGCGATATGCATGGTTTTTATTATCCCAAAGCAGGGGTAGGCGGTGCGGCCACATTGGCGGCGTTGATAGATGAAGGGCCGGAAGACTATTTATTGTTGGACTCGGGTGATTTTTCCAACGGAACGGCAGAAGCCAAAAACTCCAAAGGATTAAAAAGTGTTGATTTGATGAACGAATTGGGTTTTCATGCTGCTACCATCGGAAACCATGAGTTTGATTTTAAAGATAAAGGGGTTGCCCCTATTTTGCAAAGAGCAGATTTTGAGATACTGGCGGCTAACTTTTTTGAAAAAGAAAGCGGAAAATATCCTCAAGGGGTTCGGCCTTATCAAATTTTTGAGGTAGATGATGTGGACGTGGCTGTCATTGGTTTGGCTAATACCAACCCCACCAATAAAAGCAAAAAATACCTTTTTACCCCTCCTTTGCCTGCTTTAGAAAAAGCCCTGAAAGAAAAAGCGGTACAAGAGGCAGATGTGGTGGTGGTTATTGCGCATGATGCTTTGGTGGATGAAGAGCACGGAACGCAGGCTTATATCAGCCAAATTGCCGAAAAATTTGGAGGACAAGTGAATATTGTTTTTGGCGGCCATGCGCACCATATTGTCCAAAACCACTATATTAACGGGGTATTGTTTGTAGAGAGTGGAAATTATTATCAGCAAGTGAGCAAAGTCACCGTTGAAACCGATGATAAAACTGGTAAATTTGTTTCCGCTAAATCGGAAATTATCCCTTTAATTGTGGAACAAATAGGCCAAGATGAAGAAATAGCCGCCTTTGCGGAATCCTTGAAAGAGCCGGGTATGGACGAAGTATTCGGAGAGGCGGCGGAAAAAGTAAGCCGTGTTTCTGCCAATCCCTCCCATAAAGACGGCCCGCTGAATAACTGGATTGCAGATTTGGGCCGTGCCTATGCGGGGACGGAAATCTTTGTGCATAACAACGGCGGTACTCGTATAGATATGGAAAAAGGAATCATCACTAAACGCGAAACAGTAGATATGCATCCTTTTGAAAATGAAATCACCAAAATGACGGTGTCCGGTAGATTTTTGAAATATTTGGTTAAAAAATCTTTGTTGCCGCGCAGTTTATTCACGTACTCCGGTATGACGGTTACGTACCGCAATAAAAAAGGAAAAGTGAAAGACTTAAAAATTTATGTTAACGGAGAGCCGGTGCAAAACCGTAAAAAATATACCTTGGCTACCAACGAATATATTGCTTTCGGCGGTAGTGAAGGGTGGCCTTTTAACCGGATTGATAATGCGTTAAAAGAACGGGTCGGAACGGGTAATGTGCGCACTATTTTGGAAGATGGAATTAAAAAATATTCCCCTGTAAAAGCGCTAGAAACCGGCCGTATTGTAGAAGTAGAATAATGAGAAAACTGCTTTGCTTATTTCTTTTATGTTTAGGAGCTTGTGCCGAACAACAACAAGCAGACGTAAATTTGTTTTTTACGTCAGATATTGAAGGTGTTTTTTGGTCCAGACCGGAGCCTTTATACGGAAATGAAGAAATAGGCGGATTGGCAGTGTTGAAATCTTTTTTGGATAAGCAAACTACCCCTTTTGTGTTGCTGGATGGCGGAAATTGGTTTTCCCAAACGCCGGAAGGTAATTTAACAAAAGGGGATTATTTTAACAATGTTTCCTCTTCTCTTCCCTATTCCGGCCGTTTGTTTACGGAGAAAGACTTAGTCTACGGGTGGGGGTCTTTAAGCCATATTATCAAAGGTTCCTCTGCGCCTTTTATCTTAAGCAATGTTGCTTTATCTAGCGGAAAAATCCCTGCCGGAGTGCGTAGTTGGCTGATGGAAGACGTACAGGGTATAAAAATAGGAATTTTTGGTTTAGTACCGCAAAAATCATTACGCGGAAAACAGCGTTTGGGCGGGCTTAAAATTTCCGATGAAATAGAGGCAGCCCGCCACAGCGTAGCTTTGCTAAAAGAAAAAGGAGCACAAGTAATTGTGCTGTTGAGTGCCTTGGGGGCCAGCAATGAACAAGATGCGCTGACGGATGCCGTTTTGGCTGAAGAAGTGTCGGGGATAGATGTGATTATCAGCTCCAACTTGGGTCGTGAGGGGGCCGAGAGCCACCAAATAGGAAAAACGTTGATTGTATATCCAGGGTCCAAGCTAGACAGTGTGGCGCAAGTAGGTTTATTTTTGAATAAAAATAAAGAATTAACCAAAGTTAAGTTTCAAGATATCGTGTTGTACCGCAGGGATTTTGGTATGGATAGTTATGTGGCGGAGTTGACGGAGGAGGTGCGGCGCACCGCCCGCAATCAAATGGACCGCCCTGTCGGAAAATTGGAAGAAGTGTTGACGGGAAATTTGGAAGGGGAATCTTCTCTGGGTAATTGGGCGGCGGATTGTTTGCGTAAATGGGCTAAGACGGATGTAGCTATTGTAAATGCAGACTCTTTGCGCAAAGATATGCCTGCGGGTACGGTAACCCAGTATGACTTGTACCAGTTATATCCTTACGCAGATCATGTAACCTTGTTGACGATGAAAGGCGATTCTCTGTTAAATGCCTTAGAAGAGGGGTTAAATACCACGGGGCATTTTGCGCAAATATCCGGCTTACAAGTGCGTTACTCTTCGTCTGCTTTACCCGGAAAGAGAATTGTGGGAGCTTGGGTTAAGGGAAATCCGATTTCTCTTAAAAACACATACCGAGTGGCGGTAACGGATTATATGCTTTCGGGCGGAGCCGGGCATGACGGATTTATTGATTCTTTGGAGTTTAAAAACACACAAGTAGAAATGCGTACTGTGCTTCGCTTGTGTTTAGCCGGAAAAAATACAGAAAAAGCCCATATTTTAAACCGCTGGAGAGCCGTAAAATGAAAAATTTAGTGCGTTCTTTATCTATTGGTTCTTTTACGGCTCCCAATAATTTGTGGTTGGCCCCCATGGCGGGGATTACCGACGGGCCCTTTCGGGCCTTGTGTTTGCGCGGTGGGGCTGGAATTGTATGTGCGGAAATGGTATCTGCCCATGCTTTACATTACGAGAATCCGCGCAGTTTGCGTATGCTTTCTATCAGCGAGCGCGAAAAACCCGTCTCTATGCAAATTTTTGGCTCTGATGAACAAACCATTGCCGAGGCTGCTCGCGCGGCTGAAGCACGCGGAGCCGATATCATAGATATCAATGCCGGGTGTCCCGTTAAAAAAATCAACCGTGCCGGAGCGGGGTGTGTACTGATGAAGGACCCCGTCTTTTTGGGTCGTTTGGTGGCAGCGGCGGTGAAAGCGGTAAAAGTACCCGTTACGTTAAAGACGCGGATTTCTTTAAAGCGCGGTAAACTATTGGGGGACGAGATTGCCCGCATCGCAGAAAGTGAGGGTGCCTGCGCGGTGCTCATGCATGCACGCGCGGCGGAAGACGTACACGCAGGGGAGCCGGATTTGGACGCTTTGGCAAAAGTATGTGCGAGTGTCAAAATCCCTGTATTGGGAAATGGCGGAATAGACAGTGCTGAAAAAGCCAAACAATTTTTTGATGCGGGTTGTGCCGGCCTTTTAATCGGGCGTGCGGCAGTGGGTAACCCGTATATTTTCCGCGATATTGCTCAAGAATTGGCGGGTGAAAAAGCGCACCCTTTGGATAATCGGCGCCGTGCGGAGATTTATTTGGCCCTAATAGAGGAAAATATTGCCCACTACGGTGAAAAAATAGGCGTAGGCCGCAGTAAAAAAACAGCAGGGTATTGGTTGCGCGGTTTTCCTAATGCGGCAGAAGTGCGCGGAAAATTTGTCCGTATGGAGAAATTAGCCGATATTAAAGACCTCTTTGCCTCTCTTATTTTTTAAATTTCCCTATACAAGAGCTTTTTGTTTTGCTATAATATCTAGGAAACCACGAGTCATTAACATGCAGTGGCCACCACTCCGCTGCGCTTTAATAACAAAAGGTAAACAGAAACTTATGACGAAAACTTTTTTACCTTCCGTCAAGGAAGTAGAAACCACCCGTGCCTGGCATCACATTGATGCTACGGGTCAAACCCTGGGCAGATTGGCTACCCGTATAGCCGTGCTCTTGATGGGTAAACACAAAAGAACCTTCACCCCTCACATGGATTGTGGTGATTTTGTAGTTGTTACCAACACCAATAAAATCAAAGTGACCGGTAACAAAATGGAAGAAAAAATTTATTTCTCCCACTCCGGCTATGCTAAAGGTGCCAAAGAAACCCCGCTCAAACGTCAGTTTGAAAAGGATTCCACCAAAGTATTGGAATTGGCCGTCAAACGTATGTTGGACGTCAACCGCTTGCGCGCTCCGCGCATGAAACGCCTCCGCCTTTTCACTGGCGAAGAGCATGAATTTGCCGGCAGATTTGCCAAATAAGAGGAATAGATTTTTATGAACAATACCAAAGAAATCAAAACCGGCCGCCGCAAAACTTCCGTTGCGCAAGCCAGATTGGTAAAAGGTACCGGTGTTATCACTGTAAACGCCAAAGCCTTGGCTGACTACTTTAAAGGTCACGAAAAATTTCAGGCTACCGTAAAAGCCCCGCTCGTGGTTACGAGCCTTGAAAAAGAATACGACGTTACTGCCAAAGTGCAGGGCGGCGGTATTTCTTCTCAAGCCGGTGCTTTGCGCCACGCCATTGCCCGTTCTATCGCTGAAATCAGCGAAGAATTGAAAAAGACCGTTAAGAAAGCCGGTTACTTGACCCGCGATCCCAGAATGGTCGAAAGAAAGAAACCTGGTCAACCGGGTGCCCGCAAACGCTTCCAATTCTCCAAACGTTAATCGTTTGTTTTGGAACTTGCAGGAAAGGTTTTACAATACCCCACCGAAAGGTGGGGTATTTTTTATATATAAGTAAAAACTTCTTCGGTTGTTTGTCTTTTTGCGGGCAAGCGATTTTCTATATATTTTTCATTGGTTGCAAACTGCATGACATTTTGTTTGTTGGTCGTTTCCCGATGGGGAAGTGCGCTACCTCTTGACACGTTTTTTTTTTTTGCTACAATTTCAGCGTTGCAGTCAGACCCGAGTTTTAAAAGTCGTTTGTCGGGTCTTAAAGCCGTTTAAAAGGAGAGAAAAATGAAAAAAGGTTTTACGTTGATAGAATTATTAGTTGTTGTACTAATCATTGGTATTTTGTCAGCTGTGGCTTTGCCGCAATATCAAACAGCGGTGATGAAAAGCCGTTTTTCCACTTTAATCCCGGTAGTAAAAGGGATATCAGACGCTCAAGAAGTCCATTATTTGGAAACTGGAGCCTATGCCACTTCTTTTGACGATTTATCTATATCGTTACCGGCTGGATGTAATTCGGTGGAAGGGGTAGGATCTCGTTATAAATGTGGGAAAATTTTTTACGAAATATCTAATGAAGGAAATAGAGTTTTTGCTGATGGAGGGGGGCCGCTGACTTATATTATTTTTGGGCAACATGCGGGCGATGAATCCGGAAAAAGATATTGTTCCGTTACTAAAAGTCATGCTCAGGCAAGTACCGGACATAAAGTGTGCAAATCTTTGGGCGGAGTAGAAAAAAGAGATTGGGGTAATTATATAGGATACGAACTTTAATTAAAATAAAACCCCCGCCAAAAGCGGGGGTTTTTGTTTAAAAGAAAATTTTATTTTTCTTCTTTCTTGTCGTCATCAAAGGCCGGTTTTACTTTAGGGCTTTCAGCCACTAGGTTTTTAATCGGGTTGATGACTTTGGCTTGGGTAGCAATGGTGCAAGGTCCGCCGATACAGCCGCCCTTACAGCTCATTACTTCCAACAGTTGGAAATCGCCCACGCCTTTGGCATACGCTTGCAACATCAGCATCGCTTTTTTATCCAAACCGTTGATAGCCATTTTCTTAAACGGACGTTGGCCTGCCAAGGCATTTTCCACCGCTTGGGCCACACCGCCGGTTACGCCGTAGTAACGAGCTTCACCGGAAATTTTGGGGTCTAGCGGGGTTTCTTCGCATTCGGCCGGATTAATGCCTCTGGCATCAAACAGCGCCCCCAGTTCTTCATAAGTCATCACATAATCCATGTTGGGGTCTTCCATGCCTTCTACGCGTTTAGACACACACGGGCCTACAAAAACAGTGGTAAACCCGTTTCTTTTTTCAATTTCAGCAGTATAGGAGCCCGGAGTGCGAGTGTGAGATACAAACTCTTTAAGAGCCGGCAAATGTTTCTTAACAGCCTGTACCCATGCGGCACAGCAAGACGTGGTCATAAACTTGGCCCCACCTTCCAAACGTTCAATAAGTTCGCGCGCTTCGTTGGCAGTGGTAATATCGGCCCCTTCGGCTACTTCGGTTACTTTATCAAAACCGGCTTTTTTAATAGCGGTCATCAGCTGGGGCAAAGAGCAGTTAAACTGACCCACAATAGACGGTGCAATCATGGCACATACTTTGCGTTTGCTTTTGATAGAGCTTAAAATATCAATCAGTTGGCTGCGTTCCATAATGGCACCGAACGGACAGGCCCCCATACATTGACCGCAAGAGATACATTTTTCAAAATCAATTTGAGCAAAACCGTCCGGCCCTTTTCTAATGGCATCTACCGGACAAGCTTGTTCGCACGGAACGGGAACATAGGTAATAGCATTGTACGGACAAGCAGCTTTACACTGACCGCAGTTTTTGCATTTATCGGGGTCAATGCGGCTTTTTCCGTTTACCACGGAAATGGCACCGAATTTGCATGCCGTTTGGCAGGCACGCGCCAAACAACCTTGGCACGCTTCAGTAACAATGTGGCGAGCCTTTACACAGCCTTTACAGGCAATATCCAATACCGTAAGCGGCTTTTCAGGAATATCTTTACGTAGCAGGGCTTGTTTGGCATATTCATTTAAAGAGGTAGCTTCGTCATCTTGTTCAATAGCAAAGCCCAAAGCGGCCAATGTGCGTGCGCGGAATACGGCACGTTCTTTATATACACAGCAACGCACGTCCAAATTGGCATTACGCGGCACTACATCGTGCGGGATACGGTACGCGGCCGTCTCCAAAGTGCCTTTGTCAAAGGCCTCAATTACTTTTTGAAGGGCTTGTCTTTTAAACCCAAGAGCTTTATTATCGTTCATATTATTTATATTTTACCATATTAGTAGCCGTTGCGCCTGTTTGACAAAGGGTTAATAATAGGGCGTCAGTAAGCGAAAAGCATTGTTTCTCAGTGTGTTCCACAGAGATAGTGGATGGTAAATTTCTTTATCAACGCAAACGGCTTGTTTCTTTTTCTGCTCCACAAGATGGTGTAGTTGTTTGGCCAGGTGCGGATCAAAGCATTCTAAGTTGCTTTCAAAGTTTAACTTGAAGCTGCGCACATCCCAATTAGCAGAGCCGAAAAAAACCCACGTTTCATCTATCATAAACAACTTACTATGATCAAAAGGCGGTGGGGTACGGTATATTTTCACTCCTTTTTTCAAGAGTCTGCCAAAATTGGCCTGCATGGCCCAATCCATACCAAAAATATTACTTTTTTGCGGCAAAATAATCTCTATCTTCACACCGCGTAAGGCGGCCGTTTCCAAGGCGGATAAAATATTATTTTCCGGTAAGAAATACGGGGTCACGATAGTGGCACTCTTTTGAGCGCAAGCTAAAGCCCCCAAACATAGGCGTTCTATTTTGCCATAGTCTGCATCGGGTCCGTCCGGAATCAAGCGCGCTGCGCTGGGGCCTGCCGGTGGGTCGGAGGGTTTTTGATGAGAAGATTGCGGCAGGAAAGATTTTTTTCCGGAAAAGATCCAATCTTCTTCAAAAACCCGTGAAATTTGATCAATCACCGGCCCTTGTATTTCAAAAGTGATGTCTTGGATAGGTTCTTTCGGGTTTTGTTGTAATAGGTTGCCGGCAGAGATATTCATGCCGCCAAAAAAGGCCGTTTTGCCATCTATAATCATCATTTTGCGATGATTTCTTAAATTGACAAAGGGTAAATTGACGGGGGTTTTATTGGGAAGAAAAACAGAAAATTCTATTCCTTTGATACCGTGTAAGGCACGTTGTATGGTTGGGCGGCTGTAATTCAGGCCGACTCCATCCACCAGTATGCGCACTTTGGCCCCGTTTTGAGCGGCTTGGCGTAAGACAGGTATAAAAAGCTCTCCGGCCGCATCATTATTAAAAATATAACTGGCGATTAATACTTCTTTTTGTGCGGCAGAAATGGCTTGGCACATACGCGGGTAGGCCTCATCTCCATTCACAAGCGGACGAATAGAGTTGCCCAAAGAGAAATGTTGCGGGTGTGTTTTGTAGCCTAGTTGTAAAAGCTGCCACCAAGAGGGGGGCAGGGCCTTTTCTATTTCTTGAGGAGTTTTGCCGGAAACAGTAAAAATATTGGCTCCGCGGTTGTGCAGACGCATAGCTTTACGGCGGACGCGGTTAATACCCAATATAATATAAACAATGCTTCCCAATATGGGGGTCAGCCATACCAGTCCGGTCCAACCGATAGCACTGGGCACATCTTCTTTATGCAGAATAATATGCACCGTGACGGTAATTTGTAAAGCCAATAGAAATAATCCGGCCAAAGTAAGAGAAAAAAAGTTCATCATTACCTCTTACTTATACTATAACTTAATTTTCAAAATTTAAAGAGAGGAAAAAAGAATTAGTTTTCTTTTTTATTTGTAGGCTGTACAGGCAGAAACTTGCTTTTAGTTACCCGCGGCATATACATTTGATCCTGCACTGTTCCTCCGGAGAGCAGGGCTTTGTAAGTTGTTCTTTTTTTAGGTTGCGGCTTAGGTTGGGGTTT
>JAFUJU010000055.1 GCA_017468055.1 Elusimicrobiaceae bacterium | reverse complement strand
TTGGGCGATAACGTGGCCGCCATTACCCTGCAAGCCGTCAAAGCGGCCAAAGCACGTGGTATTACGGTAAGCTGTGATTTAAACTACCGCAAAAAACTCTGGAGTAAAGAAAAAGCCGGCCAAGTAATGGCAGAGCTTTGCAAATACGTAGATGTATGTATTGCCAATGAAGAAGACGCCGCCGATGTTTTTGGCATTCATGCCACCGGTACCGATGTCACCAGCGGTCAAGTCAATCATGAAGGATACAAAGAAGTGGCGCAAAAACTGGCCGAGCGTTTTGGCTTTCAAAAAGTAGCTATTACCTTGCGCACCTCCATCTCTGCTAACGATAACAAATGGGCAGCTATGCTCTATGATGGAAAAGAATATTATTTCAGCAAACAATATAATGTACATATTGTGGATCGTGTAGGGGGAGGGGACTCCTTCGGCGGTGGGCTGATTTATGCCTGCCTGCAGGATTTTTCCGCACAAGATACCATTGAGTTTGCTGTAGCCGCCAGCTGTTTAAAACACAGCATTGAGGGTGACTATAACTTAGTCAGTGTGGATGAGGTACAAAAATTAGCTCAAGGCGACGGCTCCGGCCGCGTCCAAAGATAGTTAACTTTATACAAAAAAAGCCCCGCCAAAGCGGGGCCTTTTTAATTTTAGAAACTTTTACTGCGCTTTCTTTTGAATGCCGTTTTCAATCCACTTGCGCGTCAGTATTAACCCGACGGGTGTTACACACGCAATAATGGCATAAATCAGCCACATCGTTCCGGGGTCTTGGGCGCCCTCTTTCGGCACAAAGTGAGAGAGCATAGAGCCGGAATAAAGCCCTGTAGTAAATTTAGCCAAGAACCACGGAAGCCCCGCCAGACCCATATAAGCACCCACTTGTCCGACAGGGGCCAAATCACCCACATATTCGTAAAAACGCGAGGACCAGGCCGCCTCTCCCAAAGAGAAAATAATCACGTAGGAGATTAACATCGCCAAAGAAGGCTGCTGTCCGATGAGTAAAAACGTCGTTGCGGCAGAAACGCTGGTACCGATGATCAGCATCTTGAACACACTTACATTGCGTGTAAGCATGGCAATTAAAGGCACAAAAATTACAATGATAAACGGATTAATACCATTAATCCATTCAAACTTTGCCGCCACTTCCGCCGGAAAAACGCGGAAAATATAGTCCGGCATCGTCAAAAACTGATGCGCAAACAAGGTCTGCACCGGCAGTAAAATAAAGATAAACCACATAAAGCGCATATCCCGAAAAGGCATTTCGGAAAGTCTTTGTTTCCACGTTTTATTTTGGTTTTCTTCTTCATTCACCACAGCCACGCGGCATTCTTGTTCCACTTTTTTGCTAAACAGGGAAATATGCAAAAGAAGCACCACTCCCGTAATGGCCGTACAAGTCAAAAAGACACCCATAATGCCCCAGCCTAAGCCGTGAATACCCGCGATAAAGGGCTCATCGGTACGGATAAAGGGAGAAGCGAAGTTACCAAACACAATGCCCAAGTTCATAAATGCATAGATAAAACTAAACGCAATGGCGGAAACTTTGGGATTGGTATATTCTTTGGCCCCTGCATACAAAGCAGGTTGCAAAATGCCCGAGCCTAAAGCCATTAAAAAAATGGCTACCCAAGCCATCACATACCCCAGCCATTCAAGGCCAAAACCGGCCGGCAATGCGGCTAAACTCAGCAGGATCCGCCCTCCAAATAAGAGGCTTAAAGCAATTGTTAAAGCTTTGCGCACGCCGTACTTATCCGACACAAAACCGCCGCCGAACATAAACAGGGTTACCAACCCCGTGAATGTGGAAACGCTCACACCGGTTAATCCGTCGCTCATGCCCACACTGCCGCCTAAAAAGAGCGTCATCAAGGTCAAAATGCCGAAGTAAGCTATCCCATCGGCAAAGTTCACCATATTAATCAGCCAAAACGCACGAGAAGAAGAAAAAATGATTTTCAGCTCCTGCATCAAAGAAGTTTTGGTTTTCTGTTCTTGTTGTTCTTTTTCCATAAGCTATATTTTATATTTTTCCGCAATTATCTGTATATAGTTTGCACGCTTTACCAGCTGCGCAGAGACTCTTGTCAAACTGGTATAATAAGAGTATGAAGATTAAAAATATTTTTGCTTTCTGTTTGCTGGAGATGCTCTTGTGGAGTGTGCTGTCTTTGGCCTATTTTTTTGTCAGCGGGTTTTATCCGTCTGTGACGGGAGGAACTTTTACCGCCTTGTTTATTTTGGGAAACAGCTTTATGTTTGCCATCGGGCTTTTTGCGTTACTTGCTTTGGCACGAAGCCTCGGAAGCAAAACTGCCTTTTGGACGTCCGTTATCTTAGGCAGTATTTTTAACCTGATTTTATGTGTGGATATTTTGGTTTATTCCCAATACCGCTTTCACATCAGTTTGGCTATGCTGCAGCTTTTCTTTGGCCCTGCCGGACGGGAAATTTTTGTATTTCCGCCCAGTACATATTTCATTTTGGCGGCCGCCGTCATGGGCCTGTTGGCTGGCACATGGGCCCTTGCAAAATTGGCCGGTAAAATCAACTTAAGCGGCAAAAAAATAGCTGTCATTGCTACGCTCTGCTTTTTGCTATTTGCAGGTTACAACGGCATGTATGCATGGGGAAAATTCATGCTCGTTCCGTCGGTACTTTCCCAAGTGCCTTACCTGCCTTGGGCCCAACCGTTAAGCATGAACCGCCGTTTGCGCAAAATGGGCTTTGAACCTAAGAGCCAACCGTATGAAACCCCGCGCAAAGGCACGCTGAATTATCCGTTGGCACCGCTCTCTTGCAAAACGCAGGAAAAACCCAATATTTTGTTTATTCTCATAGACGCATGGCGCGCCGATGCCTTTACACCTGAGATTATGCCCCATACTTTTGCCGCTTATAAAAATGCATCAAATGCCCTGTATTTTACCCAGCATCTTTCCGGCGGAAACGCAACCGAAGCGGGGGTATTCTCTCTCTTTTACTCCATGCCGCACCCCTATTGGGAAACAGTAACCGCTAACAAAATCCGCCCCGTACTGATGCAGGAGCTGGACAAAAACGGTTATGAGTTTGGCATTTATGCCAGTGCCCGTATCAATAGCCCCGAATTTAGCCAAAACGTATTTTCTCATATAGACAATCTGCGCGTTTCCTCCAACGGAAAAACGAAATGGCAACGGGACGAAGATGCACAAAAAGAGTTTTTGCAATTTTTGGACCGGCGCGATACAAGCCGTCCTTTCTTCGGTTTCTTATTTTATGATTCGGCCCATGGTTTTGATTTCCGCCCCGATGCCGAAACGCCGTTCTTACCGCAAGCGGAAGAAATCAATTACCTGACTTTAAGCAAAAATACAGATCCGGCCCCCTACCTCAACCGCTACAAAAACTCCGTACACTATATGGACTCTTTGTTGGCAGATGTCTTTGCCGAGCTTAAAAAACGCGGCTTAGACCAAAACACCCTCATTGTTTTAACAGGGGACCACGGACAAGAACTCAATGATACCCGCCAAAATTTCTGGGGGCATAACAGCAATTTTGCCAAATATCAAACCCACGTACCGCTCATCATTTGGTGGCCGAACAGAGAAGGAAAAGTGCTCAACTACCGCACTTCCCACTATGATGTAGTGCCTACCCTTTTGCGTCAGGTGTTTGGCTGTGAAAACCCTATTGAGGATTACGGCATGGGATATGACCTGTTGGACGCTACCCCGCGCCCATGGACGTTGATACTCAGCTACACCAACAAAGCCATACGCGAGGGAAATAAAATTTCTGTCTTAAATAATTACGGCGCCATAGAAAATTATGATGAAAATTATTCCCCGTCTCCTGCGCCTGTCAGTGCAAAAGCCCTGTCGGAGGCATTAAAAGAATTTAGCCATTTTTATAAATAACCCAAAAATTCTTTTGAAAGATTTTAGGAAAATGCTACACTATTGGTAGTAGTTTTAAAAAAGGAGAAATTATGAACGTTATACAAACTTATTTTATTGACGTTATCAAAAAACACTATGTGGATTTTGCCGGTTGCGCTACCCGCAAACAATACTGGTTGTATGTGCTTTTCAACTTTCTGTTAAGCATTATCTTGTCCTTGCTTTCCGGCATGGATAGTGCCATTGGCACCTTATTCAATATTGTCTATATTTTAATCAGCTTGGGATTGTTTTTACCTAGCTTGGCCATTGCGGTGCGCCGCTTGCATGATACCGGTAGAAGCGGTTGGTGGATGTTACTAACCTTACTGCCGATTTTGGGACCGATCGTACTCTTGGTATTCTTTGTACTGCCCAGCAAACGCTAAATTTCAGCGCCTGCATTCGGCAGGCGCTTTTTTTTGTCTAATTTTATTACTTTTAGGAGTTTTTTGTGCCGAACACTCTCATTTCCCGCCCGCAAGCATTGGAATTACTAAAAAAATATAATCAGGAGCCTTTTCATCTATTGCATAGTTTTACGGTATAGGGGGTGATGCGTTGGTTTGCCGAACATTTAGGCCACGGACAAGAGGCCGATTTTTGGGCCATGTGCGGACTCCTGCACGATTTGGATTTTGAAAAATTCCCCAACGAACATTGTCAAAAAGCACCCGAATTGCTGGCTGAAATCGGTGCCGAGGCTGAGCTGGTGCACGCGGTTTGTTCTCATGCGTATGGCATGGGCAGCGAAGTAAAACCCGAACATGAAATGGAAAAAGTACTTTTCGCCTGTGATGAGCTGACGGGACTTATCGGGGCGGCCGCACGTATGCGCCCGTCTAAAAGCACACAAGATATGGAGCTTGCCAGCTTGAAAAAGAAATTTAAGGATAAAAAATTCGCCGCCGGTTGTTCGCGCGACGTCATAAAACAAGGAGCCGAAATGCTGGGCTGGGAGCTGGATAAACTCTTAGACTTGACGTTGCAAGCCATGCGCGAAACGGAAGAAACCGTAAAAACAGAGATGGAAAAGATTTAACCTAAAACCCCCGTTTAAAACGGGGGTTTATATTACTAACAACAATTACAATTATTATCCTCTCTTACTCCTAAAACTTTCAATAAGTCATAAGTTATTTCTGGTTCTCCACAACCATCATGGTTTTGAGATCCCGAAAAACTTCCATCCTCATGTATACAAATACAAACATCGGCTTTTTTATATTGTGCTTCAGCTTTTACGGTTGGATTGTTACCACTGGAATCTCCTAGTGAAAATTTAAAATATTTTCCTTTAGCCTCCATGCTAAAATTATTTTCTAATTCACCAGATACCGATAAATTGGTGAAGTGAGCACAAAAATTACTTGAAGAATCCTCTACCTTTGTTCCTGTTTCTAACTCACATAATTTGACTGCTTCCGCATAAGTTTTTAGATTTATAAAAGCTTCAGCAAAGTGGGACTTTGCCACAGCTTTATTATATTGCGGAAGTGCCACTGCGGACAAAATACCGATAATTAACACCACTACCAACAATTCTATCAACGTAAAACCTCTTTTCATTTTTCTCTCCTTTCAAACGGCTTTAAGGCCCGACAAAAGCCCTTTCCAACTTGGATCCGACTGCAACCCCAAAATTGTAGCAAAAAAAAAAAACGTGTCAAGAGCTGACACGCTTTTTCGACGAACAAAGAACCTTATAAATGTTTTTCAAGTTCAGCAAAAAACTCCGTCGCTTTTTGCTCAAAGTAAAAATCACTCACCCCGTCCGTATAAGCCGACGGTTGCAAATTAACCTCTATAATCCGTGTACCATATTGCTTAGCCAAAAGAGGCAAACTGCAAGCAGGCATCACTTGGCCTGCCGTTCCCACAATAATCATCACATCAGCCGAAATAGCCATGCTTTCCGCTTCACTATATACCAAAGGGTTAATACCTTCCCCGTAAAACACAAAATCCGGCTTTAACACTCCGCCGCAAAAGCAGGTGGGGGGAAGCGTATCTAAAAGTATATCTTTCGTTTCATATCTGCGTCCACAAGAAATACAATGCATTCTGTGTATCGTACCATGAAACTCTTGTACATTTTTACTGCCGGCTTTTTGGTGCAATCCGTCTATATTTTGAGTAATAACTCCCTGAAATTTTTTCTTTTTTTCCAACGTGGCAATAACTTCATGCGCTTTGTTAGGCCGTGCCTCGTCCATACAGGTAAAAAATATTTTTTTCATTTCTTCCCAACTGCGTTGGGGGTTTTGGTAGAAAAAATCCAACTCTATAAATTTGGGGTCATACTTGTTCCACAAGCCGCCCGCACCCGTGAACGGGGGAATGCCACTTTCCACAGAAACCCCTGCTCCGGTAAAGACAACGCCGCTTTGGGCATTTTTAATCAGTTTTATCGCTTCTTCCATACCTGCTATAATATAAAATATCAGGCGCTTATGAACAACATCAAGATTAAAGAAATCGTCGCCAAAGGCTATATCAACCCTTCCAAACTGCCCGGATACGACTATGTCATCAACCCTTACGTCGGCTGCCCGCACCGGTGTATCTATTGCTATGCCGAGTTTATGAAAAGATTTAGCAGCCACGACGAAGAGTGGGGCACTTTTACGGATGTCAAAATACGTAGTACCGCCGTTAAACCCGTCTACTTGCAGAATAAAAACGTATTTTTAAGCTCTGTCACTGATTGCTATAATCCGTTGGAAGAAAAGTACTGCCTTACCCGTCAACTATTGGAAAAACTGCGCTTTAGCGGGGCCAATATTACCATTTTAACCAAGTCAGACTTGGTCCTGCGTGATATAGACATTCTCCAACAAATCCCGCACGTAACGGTAGGATTTTCGCTTAACACCACCGATGACGTTTTCCGTCAACAAATAGAGCCTTGTGCCTCATCGGTATTATCTCGTTTATATGCATTAAAAACCTTACACGAAAACGGTATCCGCACATGGGTACACGTAGCCCCTATTTTTCCCGAGCTTTCCGATTGGAAAGCCATATTGGAGGCGGCGGAAGGATTTACGGACTCTTTCTCTTTTGAAAACTTAAAACTCAGCTATACAGCCCTGCCGCGCGTACTTTTGTACATTACCCAACAGCAGCCGGACGTGCAGGAACTGTACGACTTAATTTATCACGAAAAAAAGATGGATTATTGGCACAAACTGCGCCAAGAAATTTTGGATTTTTGCAAAGAGCGAAACCTCGCGGCCACGATTCACTTTTCAGAAGAAAACGCTCCTCAGGAATAATCTTTTTTTATGCTTGCCCGTGCCAGTCCCTTTTGATGTAGTAAAAGAAAGGGGGGAATTATGCACAAAATAAAACGTTATATTTATCATACGCTTCAATTCCGCTACCGGAGTAAAGTGGCCTATGTACTGAACGGATTTATTATTCTGCTTATTTTATTGAGTGTACCGGTGGACGTAATAGAAAGTGTAGGCACAAATCCGCGCTGGATGCGCGCAGTCCTGCATTTAGATTTATGGATAAGCCTTATTTTTTTAGCGGAATACTTGTTGCGTTTATGGACCTGCAGCGAAGACCCCCGCTACGCGCACCCGATCAAGGGCCGCTTGAAATATATGTTTACCCCGCTCATGTTGATAGATTTTTTTGCTATTTCACCGTTTTTCATTTTAGGAGCCGGATTTTTACGTACGTTACGCGTATTCCGTATTTTGATGCTCATGCGCTATACTAATGCTATTCAGCTGATGAATAATGTCATTACAGAGAAGAAATCCGAATTAATGATTTGCGGAGCTTTTATTTTAATGCTGTGGGTATGGAGTTCTTTTATGATTTTTCGGGTGGAGCATGCCGCACAACCCTTGGTATTTAAAAATATTACGGACGCGCTATGGTGGTCGGTGGTTACTTTT
The DNA here is from genome assembly GCA_017468055.1 of Elusimicrobiaceae bacterium. Classification (GTDB taxonomy): domain Bacteria; phylum Elusimicrobiota; class Elusimicrobia; order Elusimicrobiales; family Elusimicrobiaceae; genus Avelusimicrobium. Next base: position 1,191 of record JAFUJU010000055.1, on the reverse strand, counting down.
ACAACTATCGGATATGGAGATATTTATCCCGTCACATACATAGGCAAAGCACTGGCCGCCGTAACCGTGGCATTGGGACTGGTACTATTTGCCATTACTACTGCTGTACTAACGGCAGGAATTGTGCAAGAAATGAAAAAATACGAAGATCAAAACCAAACCCCGCCGGAAGTATAAAGCTATGATATAAAAAACCCCGCCTAAGCGGGGTTTTTGAGTGTGGCAGATACTACAAACTTACTAGTCCTCTGGAAAAAACATAAACAGCTGTCAGCGCACACAACACCAACAGCACCATAAATGCTTTTTCGCCTTTGCCGCTAAAAACGGCTTTTCCGTCTTGTTGTTGCTTGCGTGCCCAAATAAAGACCGGAATACCCAAAGCCAGAAAGATAACGGCCAAGAACAGATATTTAAGCCCTGCCGCATACACCAACCACAATCCGTACAAAGTACCCGCCGTCGCGGTAAACAAGGCTCCGGCTCGGTCTTTTTTGGCCAGTTGGGCATATTCTCCGTCTTCCGTCAATTTCCATAAATAGGCGGTGCTGAAAATATACGCCGGCAACACCATGACCCCTGTAATAGAAAGCATGGTATTCCACGCATCATTAGAGAAATAGACCATTAAAATGGCCAGTTGCATCAGAATGCTGGTTACCCACAAAGATACCGACGGGGCACCGTTTTCGTTCTCCCGCGCAAACTGCTTGGGAAAGGTGCCGTTTTGGGCCGCCGCTTGCGGGATTTCGGCGGTAATCATCGTCCATGCCAACCACGAGGAAAGCACCGCTATTAAAAGCCCGATGTTCATGAGCCATGCCCCCCAAGGGCCTACCACTTTTTCCAATACGCCGGCAGTAGAAGGATTCGCCACGGCGGCAATTTCAGCTTGGCTCAAGAAACCAAACGGCAATACAGAAAGCCCGATGTAAATCACCAAACAACCCAAGAAACCCAGCAACGTTGCTTTACTGACGTCAGACTGGCTGCGTGCTCGATTGGACATTACCACCGCCCCTTCTATACCGATAAATGCCCACAGGGTTACTAACATCGTGCTCTTTAACTGGGTACCTAATCCGCCCAAACTTTTGCCGCTTTCGGCTATTTTACCCCAAAAGTTATAATCAAACTTATCCAAATGGAACGTAAAAAGCAGAATAAAAATAAACCGCAAAAGCGGCACCA
>JAFUJU010000054.1 GCA_017468055.1 Elusimicrobiaceae bacterium | reverse complement strand
CGCCTTCAATTACCACATCTCCTTCCGTATCCGTTCTGGTCATTGCGCCGGATTTAGATACAGCGCCCCCCCGGGTAACCGCGCCGCCTTTAGAAAGGCTAAGAGGTGCCGCCAAAGGCGAGGAGGTAACGGGAGCTTGAAGCGTTATGTTAAATATGGAATCCCAAAATGTAATTTTTCCCTTTGATTTTGAAAACTCATTTAATGAAACACCCAAGGGAATGCGGACAACAACGCCGTCCTTGTCCGTAAGCTGGTAATAAGAACCGTCCCAAGACAGACCATCCCTGCTGAACAGATTGCCACATCCGGCAAAGGACAACAGGATAGATACCAATAAAAACAGAGTTATGATTTTCTTTAGGTTTTTCATAAGAAGCGCTCCTTTTACATACTTTTTACAAGTTTATCACAAAAATATACAATATTCAACCATAATTACTCCACCGCAACCGATTGAATATACCTATCCAACTGTTTTTGGTTTTTGATGACAGTTACTTTCTGCGGATAGCTTTTGACCACGCTCCGGTAGCGCTCTTTTGTTTCCTTTGTGCGGCCTTTCCAAAGGATCCATTTCATAAATTCCAAGTCGAATTTCTCTTTGCACCCATCGCCCATATCCGGGCGGGTTTTATCGGCATAAACCTTCGACCGTCGCCAAGCCCGGTAGAAGCAGGAAAAGCGGTTAAACTGAAGCAAAATGATCTCGTCCGCTTCTTCCATACGGCGGTCAAAATACAATTTAGAATAGTTGCCGTCAATGACCCAGGAATCGTGAATGTCCATAAATACCTGGGTCATTTTCTTTTTTACCACGTCGCTGCGAATCTCCCAATTGGGCTTAAAGTGCACCGCATCAAAATGGAGAACATAAATGTGATATTTTTCGGCAAGCTTTCTGGCTAATGTGGATTTTCCGGAGCCACTGTAGCCGATAATTGCGATTTTCATAGGGTTACCTCGCAAAATTCCTTTTTGGTTATGTTATCATATAGATTTCGGTAATTCAATAAAAAATGCAGATACCCGGGAGAGTATCTGCATTTTTAATTTTAATGATCCAGGATAAATTCCTTCGTTCTCGGGTGGAAACACAGGTAGAGCATTGGCGCAAGGGAGAGCACACAGCCGGCGGTACACACCAAATACAGCGGGAATACATCGCCCAGCAGTCCGTAAATCACCGCAGAAAGCGCCGATCCGCCAACGGAAGCGGATTGGATAAAGCCCAAAATCGCGCCTCGATTTTCTTCCGGCAGCGCCAGCATTAAAGAGGCATTGAAAACGGTGTTTCCTACGCAATTTAGGATAAAGCCAATAAATGCAAAAACGCACAGGGGCAGGAATTGATTAGACAAATAGGCAAAGCCTAAAAATACTTCCGAGCAGGAAAAGCCTATCGCCATAACCCAAAAGCGGGTTTTGGGGCTTAGCTTTAATGCACCCAGTAACACAGCGCCAACCAAATATGCCGCCGTACATACGGACATAAGATAGCCATACATATCCACAGAAAAGCCTTTTTCCAGACAAAACGGCAACGCCAAGGTCATAGAACCCGCGCTGATGAGATTG
>JAFUJU010000053.1 GCA_017468055.1 Elusimicrobiaceae bacterium | reverse complement strand
AGTCAAATTTTATTTAGCCGGATTGGCAGGAGCCGTCGGGGCAGGCAAATTCACTTTATCCAATACAGAGCTGGAAGATTTGCGGTTGTAGGCTACTGTCAATAAAATAGAAGTGCAAAACAAAGTAACGGCCAAAGCGGCGGTCAATTTGTTAATAGCATTAAAAGCTGTCGGGCTGGCGAAGATATTATCCGCACCGGAAGCACCGAAAATGCCGGCGGCAGAGCCTTTTCCACTTTGTAACAAAACGAGCAAAATTAAAAGAATACAAGCAAAAAAGTGAATGATCAACAACAAAGTTTGCATAAGTTTTTCATCTCCTGTAAATAATACCCCATTATTATAGCAATTTTTGTTGAATTTGTTTGCCTTTTTTGACTGTTTTGTTTAAAGACTTGACCGATTTTTTTTTTTTTGATACAATTTTTGGGTCTTTCCGGATAGCCAAATTTAAAAGGCTGTTTGGTGGGTTTTAAATACGTTTAAAAGGAGAGAAAAATGAAAAGAGGTTTTACTTTGATAGAACTATTGGTAGTAGTGTTAATTATCGGTATATTGTCTTCGGTGGCCCTTCCACAATATACCAAAGCGGTATTTAAAGCCCGCATGGCGGAAGCTTTTACCAATTTAAAAACCATTTCCGAAGCGGTGAAATTGTGTGAACTGGAAAATGGGAGAATTGACAGGAATACTAACAAAACATGTGCTTCTTCAGATAATTTGAGTATAAATGTGGGGGAAACAGAGGGTGGAGGTTGTTTTTATACAGAAAATCTTACTTATTGTGTTGATCGCGGTGGTTTATCAACCGAAGATGTTGTGGTAAATGCTTTGTTCAAAAAGCATGATGTTTGTATGTGTATTTATGATGATGGGAGTTTTAAAGTTCGTTCTGAGTCTGCTGAATGTACCGGAGAGGGATATCCTAATTTTGATGTCGCCAAAGTGCTAAATTTACCGGTAGATGAAAATTGTGCCTGTTGTTAATTAATTTTAGAACCACAGTTAAATAGAAGAATACTTGGTGATAAAAATTAAACTCCCCGATTTTTAAATCGGGGAGTTTAATTTTTAGAAGTTATCTAAAAGAATTTTCCGTGTTTATTTCGCTAAAGCTACTAAACCCGGCAATTCTTTCCCTTCCACAAATTCCATGCTGGCACCGCCACCGGTGGAAACGTGAGAGAATTCGGCTTGGTTGAATTTGCCTTTTTTAATGACGTTTACGCTGTCGCCGCCGCCAATGATAGATACGGCACCGGCTTTGGTGGCATCAATCATAGCTTGGGCAATGGCAAAGCTACCTTTAGCAAAATTCGGGAATTCAAACACACCCATGGGGCCGTTCCAGAAAATAGTTTTGCAGTTCATCAGTTCATCAGCAAACAATTTTTCAGTTTTCGGACCAATGTCCAACCCTTCCATATCGGCCGGAATGGTGTCGGAAACAATGGCTTCAGCCGTTTCGGAGAATTCTTTGGAAATGCGGAAGTCCACCGGCATCAACATTTTGACGCCTTTAGCTTCGGCTTTGGCCATAACTTGTTTGGCTTCTTCAATCTTGGTTTCATCTAACAAGGATTTGCCTACTTCCATGCCTTTGGCTTTGAGGAAAGTATAGGCCATACCACCGCCGATGATCAAGACATTGACCTTGTCTAACAAGTTATTTAAAAGCATAATTTTGTCAGATACTTTGGCACCGCCAATGACGGCTGCAAACGGGCGGGCCGGATTGGCCAAAGTTTTACCCAAAAATTCCACTTCTTTTTGTACCAAAAATCCCATCGCACCCGGCAAATAGTCGGTAATGGCGCTGGTGGAGGCGTGGGCACGGTGTACCGTACCGAAAGCTTCTTGAACGAAAATTTCACCGTGTTTGGCCAACTGTTTGGCAAATTCGGCATCATTCTTTTCTTCTTCGGGGTGGTAGCGCAAGTTTTCCAAGAGGACAATTTCTCCGTTTTTGGCGCTTTCCACTACTTTATCGGCTTCCGGACCGACGCAGTCTTTAGCGAAATGCACAGGTACGCCAAAAACTCTTTGTACTTCTTCGGCTACAGGGGCCAAGCTAAATTCGGGCACAGCTTTGCCTTTGGGGCGGCCCAAGTGGGCGCACAAAACGATGCGGCAATTATTTTCTAATAAATATTTAATGGTTTTTTCCGTAGCAACAATACGTTTGTTGTTGTCTACTTTTCCGTCTTTTAAAGGCACGTTATAATCTACACGTACCAAGACTTTTTTGTCTTTCAAATCTACATCTTGCACTTTTTTAATGCTGTCAAAATTCATTTTTTTACCCCTAAATTAGTTCAGATAAAACAAAGGCGGCTTTTGCAAGCCGCCTTTGCTTGTACAGATTATTATTTGTTGACAGAAGCCATGTGTTTGATCAAGTCTAACACTTTGTTGGAATAGCCGATTTCGTTATCGTACCAAGATACGACTTTTACGAAAGTATCTGTCAATTGGATACCGGCCTTGGCATCAAAGATAGAGGTCAAGGGGCAACCCAAGAAGTCAGAAGATACGACCGCATCTTCGGTGTAACCCAAAATGCCTTTGAGTTCGCCGTCAGCAGCTTCTTTCATGGCTTTGCAAATTTCATCATATTTGGCCGGTTTTTCAAGGTTTACGGTCAAGTCCACCACGGACACGTCCAAGGTGGGTACGCGCATAGACATACCGGTCAATTTGCCGTTCAAGGACGGAATGACTTTACCTACGGCTTTGGCAGCACCGGTAGAGGACGGAATGATGTTACCGGCAGCGGCACGACCGCCTCTCCAATCTTTCATGGAAACGCCGTCAACGGTTTTTTGGGTAGCGGTGGTGGCGTGTACGGTGGTCATCAAACCATCTTTAATGCCCCATTTATCATGCAATACTTTGGCGATAGGAGCCAAGCAGTTGGTGGT
>JAFUJU010000052.1 GCA_017468055.1 Elusimicrobiaceae bacterium | reverse complement strand
GGTAGTGACAGTGATAAGTTGTTAGTAGAGAGTGAATCTTGGGATGGTCGCGATGACAGTGGCCGCTTGTTACCGGCGAACAACTATTTGGTGAGTATCCAAGCCAAGAGTCAGGATGAATTTAGAGGGACGGACTTATCCAGAGCGGTAACCCGTCAGATTAGTGTAGATCCGCTGAAGTTGACGGACATACAGGTGATGGGATTGAACAAACAATCCACGGCGTATGCGATGGTGAGGTACGTACCGACGGAAGCCTCTAAGGTGTATTTTGAAGTATACAGTCCTGGGACGAGGTTTGAGAGCACAGAAACGGACGGTTCTGCGCAGACAGGTACAGAGCCGAAGGTCGTAAATGGTAGCGGGGTATTAGTGTATCACAGTGAGCAAGAGCGGGGCCGTGCGGCGAGCTATCCGGACAAATGGGACGGTTTATGCCACAGTGACAAACAGAATGGATGTGCAATTCCCTATCCGGTGGGAGCCAAGAATCCGTTGACAGGGGATGAACTAACCTCTGCCCAAACGATTACTTTTGCTAATGGGGCACCGTTACCGGACGGGGATTACGTATATGTATTATGGGCAGAAATCCCTTATACAGACCCATATACAGACAAATCTGGCCGGAGCTACACGGGTGTAAAGACGTTAAAGTACTACACGGGCATATTGCCTGTGGAGCGTGGGGTAGTGGACATAACGATTCAGCCGGTGAGTTATTCCACGATAGGCAGCAGTCCGACGGCGTATGGGTTAGATCCATTTATTTTTAAATACAGCATAGCGCGTGAAGCTACGGTAAATGCGTATGTCAAGAACAGTGCAGGTCTGATTGTAAAGACATTGACGCAAGAAGGTGGGAACACCAATGTAGCGCAGCAGATGAACACGTTGACGTGGGACGGGCGCGATGACCAAGGGCGGATGGTAGGTCCTGGGACGTATATGTTTGTGGTAGAGACGGAAGATCCGATGTTTCCGAAGAGTGTTCGTACGCAGGCGAGTGCATTGTTCCCGGTGGACTTATACCGGGTGGTAGATGTAAGTGCGACGGACGTATATGGGGACAGTGATGCCCGAGCGACGATTAACTATTACTTATCCAAAGCGATGAACGTGCAGGTGAACATCTACAATAAAGACGTAGTGATCCCGGTGGCGCAGGACATAGGCAGCAATGGAGTAGTAGGTCATTGGCCGCCGCGGGTGTGTAACAAAGTAGATGACAGTAGAGTATTTTTTATAACCGGAGATCCGAATGAAGGAGCGGTAGATCCGAGCACGAACCCGAAATGTATCTATGTAAATGATTTAAGCTTTACGAACTATCCTGGAGACATAGGGTCTGCGGCGTATCAATATGAAGAAGGAGCGAAACAGAGCTTAGACGTACGCTTGCAACCGATCAAGACATTCAACCGCAGTGCATTAAAAGCGGGGGAAGGGGTAAAGATCACGGAAGAATGGGATGCGCAGTATTTTTATAATCCTACGAAAGGGTGTGACAATCCGGCAGGAGGGTCTTATCCTATCGATGTAAAGACGTGTGATTATGAGATGGTACCTGACGGGGTATATCCGTTCTACATTAGTGCGCAAACGGAAGAGCCGGTGAGTTTGTATTATGACTCTTTTACCGGGGATCCGGAGCGGAGCAAAGAAAATGTAACGCAGCAGACGGGCTTATATGCCACAGACAAAGTGGTACATAGAGTAAACATAACGCGCGGTCCGGTGTACTTTTTGGACGGTACGGTAGCGGTATATCCGAATGCACCGCAATTATTTAACACGTCCTCAGGTCCGGTATTTGTACCTCCGTATGAGATCAATTTTGCGATTAGTCGTGCGGCGACGGTGGAAGTAGCGGTAGTAGCGTTGGAAGACGGATTATGTACGACGCAAGGCACGGCGATGGCGGACGGGACGAACGTATATAGTGCCAAAGCCGGAGAGGTGTGTAAATATTTAAGCACGATGACGATTGTGAACACGCCGAACTTTGATCCGAACATAATACGCAAGATCTATTGGGACGGTACGGATAATAATGGCAAGTACGTACGCAACGGGAACTATGAGATACGGTTAACGGCGAAGAACTATCCGGACGAAGGGTTGTATCAGGCGACGGTGAAACAGTTGACGTTAAATGTGGATCTGTTGAAAGTATTTGACTTGCCTGAGACGGAGTCTTATGCGATCAGCCAACGCGGGACGGACATGAAGATCTCGTATCAGATCTCAGTACCGATGAAAGTGGCGATCCAGATTTTCAAACCTGGGACGACGATTTATGACTATCAGAAAGGGACGTTGCGCGATCCTGCGACTGGGAAGGAAGTAACGGACATCCGAGATGTATTGGTGAAGACGATCGTAGGGATCCGTCCGTCAACGACATTGATAGAAGAGTTATGGGACGGGACGGACTATGCGCAGCAGGACGTACCTGACGGGACGTATCCGTTTAGGTTTGTGACGGCGCTGAACAGTGCCGACATAGACACGATCACGGGAGAGATCACGAGCGGCAGTGATGCAGCCGGGAGTTTGGATCCGAAGATCAACTACGTAGCGGACACGTATCAGTATGTGAATTTACACCATGCGACGGTAGCGATAGGGGACGGACAGTTTGTCTGTGAAGATTGGGAAAAGACGGTGTTCTTCTATCCCAACCCGTTCAAGAGTAGTACAGGGACCTTGGAAGTGACGAAGCTGCCGGTACCGGGGACGATGAGCATCAAGATGTATAACTTAGCAGGAGACTTAGTAAGAGAAGGGGGTTATACATGTGTAGATGCGAATAATTACAGTGTAACGATGGGTACGAGCATGGAAGTAGAGCCGGACAACACGGTCAGTACGACGCAATATACCGGAGGGATGAAGAACGTACGCAATGCGGCGTTAAGATGCTTCTGGGATAAGACGAACGACCACGGGAAGAAAGTGGCCCGGGGCGTGTACTTTGGCTTAGTAGATTTTAGGGCGCAAAACGGCAGACAACACTGCCAAAAAGTAGTAAAAATATTAATCCCAAGATAAACTGCAGGTAATTTATGAATATGAAATATAAAGTTTTACTCACATGTTTGACTTTCGCTTTGGCGGCTCCGGCCGCCTTGGCAGATACCTACGCCGACGCCGGCACCAGTGCCAGTGCGTTTTTGAAAATTGACGCAGGCTCTCCTCGTGCACAGGCTTTAGGTAATGCTTATGTTTCCGTAGCCGACGGTCCGGAAGCGTTGTTCTGGAATCCGGCGGGTGCTGCTTCGGCCACTACACGGGAAATCCAGTTTTCTTATTTAGATTATCTGCAAGGCTACAAAGCCCGTACCTTAGCCTATTTGCAACCGATGGGCAAAACCATTATCGGTGTAACGTTTAACTACATGGATATGGACGGCTTTGACTATCGCGATGACTATGGTTATCAACAACCGGAAATCGGTAAACCGGTGCAGAACTTTGTGGGCAGCCTTTCTTTGGCTCGCGGTTTCTTTAACCAAGGTTTGCAAATCGGTGCGACGGCCAAGTATATCAATGAAAAATTGGATACTTACCGCTACACCAACGTCGGTTTTGACGTAGGGGCCAAGGCCCGCCCGTGGAAATGGCTGGGACTGGGCGGTGCGATTGTAAACATTGGCGATAAAGAAGAAATGCCGCGCGGTTGGCGTGTAGGCGGTGATATCAATACCAAATATTGGACCGTTTCCAGCGAATATATGAAATATCGTGATGATGAGGGCCGTTTGGGCATTGGTTTAGAAGTACACATTCCGGAAGATATGTTGCAAGTAGCCCGTTTTGACTTGCGTGTGGGCTGGTATGATCGCGAAAGCACCGGTTATAGCGATAGTGAAAATTTAAAGAGCTTGGGCTTGGATTCTACTTCCAAAATTTCCTTTGGTTTTGGTATTTATAGCTCAGAGTTGTTTGGCTATGGGGCCAGTATTGACTATGCTGTTACGCCGTTTGGAGCCTTGGGCACGTCTCAACAGATTGCCGTAGCTGTACAGTTTTAACAGACCTTAGTAGGGAGTGGTTTGAAAAAAGTATGAAAAAGGTGAGCAAAGTCAGATCTATTTGCAAAAACCGGAAAGGACAGACCGCTATTGAATATGTAATTACGGCGGGGGCCTTGTTTGGAGCATTTATGGCGTTTTATGCGTTGTACTCCAACTTGGTTCCCCAACAGTTTGACCAAGGGGCTAAACTCATTTTGTCGGTATACGACGCAAATAATAATTAGTTTTAAAAAATCAGGAGGAGTCTATGAAGTTTATCATCGCAATGCAAACCAAATTAGAAGCCGTGAAAAAAGCTGCTTTTAATTGTGTTAAAAAACAAGAAGGCCAAAACACCATTGAATACATCATCATGTTGGGCGTGGTAGTAGGTATTGCCCTTTTGGTAGGTACTTTGGTGAAAGACATGATGCCGAAAGTTTTTGAAAGCGTGAAACAAAAAATTATCGGCGGCGTAAGCTCTGCTGAATAATCAGGCGGCATAAACGCATGAAACTTTTTCGTAGGGAGCGTGAAGGGCAAATAACGGTGGAATTGATGCTTATTCTGCCTGTGTTAATGTTGATGATATTCTTTATCTTAGAATACGGAAACATTGCCTATCACACAATTATTGCAAATCACGCTTCCTATGAATTTGCCCGTATCGGGGCTTTGGTAGCCACTAACAGACCTAGCGGTAAAGCAAACTCCGGTACAGCCAGAAACAAAATTAATGCTGCCAAACTGAAAGTATTTGGCGCGGATGCAGACAGAATTTCCGTAGGTGTAAAAGTAGAATCAACGGGCGCGGACCCGATGTATTCGGCTCACCGTCACGAAGATATTGTGGTAACGGTGATTTATCCGATAGAATTGGTTTTTCCGGGGACAAGTTGGCTCTTAGCCAGTGACCCGAAAAGTGAAGGAATACGCAAGATATATGCCACCACCCGTATGCCGGTGGAAAAAATGTATGCCAGTTCTGACCCTAAAAAGTAGCCGATACAGATAAAAATTTGCTTTAATAAAAATTGGGATTTAGTGTAAGGAGAAAAAATGAAAAAAGGAATGTTATTGCCGTTAGCTTTGGCATTGGTGGCCGCCTTGGTGTATGGGGCCATTGTGAACAATGCCCAAAAGAAATTAAATACCTCTAAAACTCTTAAAACAGTTTTAGTGCCTACGCGCGATATTAAAGAGCGTGAAGTGATTAAACGTGAGTATTTAAAACGTGTGCAAATGCCGGCGGCATATGTACAAAAAGATGCTTTTATTTACACGACGGACGCGGACTTTGCCAAAATCGATAATGCCATTGCCCGTGTACAAATTCCCAAAGGAAACCAGATTTCTAAATATGCCGTGACCTCTCTTTCTCCGGAGGCCGGTTTGTCCAGTAAAATCCCTGTACAGATGAGAGGCTTTATCATTACGGTAGATTCTAACGTAGCCAGCATGATTAAGCCTGATGACAACGTGGACGTATTGCTTACTTTTGAAGCCATGATGAAAAGCGGTGCCCGTCAGAAAGTAACGGTGACCTTGTTGCAAAATATTAAAGTATTGGGTGTAGGCTCTAACTTGGGGCAAGGCTTAGATGCCAAAGCTATGGCTGCTTTGCGCAACTCCGAGGAAGATGCCGCCGCCTATACGGATCAGAGCGCGTTGAGTTTGGCCCTCTCTCCGAAAGATGCACAGTATTTGGCTTTGGCCAAAGACGAAGGAACGCTGTCCGTCATCTTGCGTTCCCATGGTGACGTGGCTCAGTACGTCATGGAAATTGCCACCTTTGAAAAATTATTCCAATAAGGAAAAACGATATGAAATCTACTGCTAAAATTACTTTGTTGGTTTTGTTACTTGCCTTGGCCTGCCCGACAGCATTTGCCAAGAAGACACGTTTGGTGGCGGTGAGTGCCGACGTGGTGGAAATCGGTGGAACGATGACCTCAGCGAAAGGATTTGAATGGAACCAAATCTTTGACTTTGAAGAGGCCAATATTCCGGGTATTTTGTCCTTAGGCGAATTTGAACGTAAAACGGCGGTAATTACCCGTTTGCGTTTGTCCGAAACGGAAGGCCGCGCGCAAGTGCTTTCTAATCCCAAAATCGTAACGGCCTCCGGCAATGCGGCCAAGATTACGGTCGGTGGTAAAGTGCCTATACCGGTGGTAAATAATCAAGGCGTAGGTTCTCAATTGGAAGAGTATGGTATTTTGCTCAATGTTTTGCCCACCATCATTCCGGAAAGAGGAAATATTATTGATTTGCAGGTACAACTGTCCGTCTCTACGGTGGACTATTCTCGTACGGTGTCTGTCGGTACGGCGACGGCCCCTTCTTTCACCAACCGTGATGTGGAAACCCATGTGGAGCTTAACAGCGGTGAAACATTGGTGATCGGCGGTTTGAAAAGCAGCTACCGCAACGTAAGTGAAAACCGCGTACCTTTTTTGGGCCGCATTCCGTTGATTGGTCTTTTGTTCAAATACAAAGATGTGACCGAAGAGCAAAGATCTCTCTTCCTGTTTATTACTGTTGAAGTGGTGGAATAATAAAATCTATGGCTGAACTTGAAACCCCCAGACATGAAGCCAAAATTATTGCGCTCAGCAGCCCTAAAGAAGGGGCTGGTAAGACGACGCTCACCCTCAATTTAGCATTGGGGTGGGCCGGCATTCAGAAACGGCCGGTATTGATTGTGCCGCTGGATCCGTTGGCACGCCAAGAACATAGTTTTTATTTAGATATTAAAAAACCCGTCAGTGTGGCTGATATTTTGCGCACGTTAGGCAATACCAATATTGCCGTGGTGGGTGGTTTATTGCGTGGTAAAGTTTCCATGTCTCAATGGGGGGTGGGGGTTCTTCCTTTGGGAAACACGCGCGCGCAAGTGGCTTCCATCAGCCCTAAAATTTTAATTCCCATTTTGTCGCGTCTCTCTCAGACGTTTGATATCTTTTTGGATGTAGACTCCAGTTTTCCGATGCAGGCTTTTTCTTTTGATATAGCCGACAAAGTATTTTGGGTCTCCAATGCCACCCGTACCCACTTGAACTCTACGGTACAGCTTTTTAATGATTACAAAGAGCAACGCTATCCCATGGAACGGGTGAGTGTAATTTGTAACCAGTATGATATGCCCGGCTCTATTGCCTATGAAGAAGTGGAAAAATTTTATAACTCCATGGGCCGCGATATTGACGTATTTTTGCCGTGGGACGAAAGCATTATGGCTACGTCCAACCGCAAAGAAGTGGAAATTATTGCCAATCCTCAATCCGAATGGATTAAAGGGTTGCGTTTGGTTTTAGCCAAAATCCGCGATTTAACCCCTGCCCCGAAAGATTGGACGGCCTCCGTCAGTGACGAAGAATTCACCCAAGCTGCCAAGGAAATTTGGAATCCTGTCTTTGGCGGTGGTATGGCTGACGGGCAGGCTCAGGAAAGCCACGTGGTGGTAGAAGAAGAAGGCGAGGCCGGTAAAACCAAACTTTCTTTCTGGGACGATTTAAAACAAAAAGTGCACAAAGATGTGGTGCGCACGTTGGAAATTGAGCGTATTGTGATCAGTGACGAAAGCTCTGCCAGTGCCCAAACCCGTAAGCGTGTGGCGGCGATTGTAGATGATATTTTGCAAAAACAGCCGAATTTGCAATTCTCCCGCGAACAAAGAACGCGCTTTGCTTCGGAATTATTAGACGAAATTTTGGGCTTGGGTCCCTTGGAAAATTTAATGAGGGATGCCAGCGTCACAGAAATCATGGTCAATGCCTTTGATAAGATCTTTATTGAACAAAAAGGTAAATTGACCTTAACCAAATATAAATTTAGAAATAATGAACAGGTAGTACAGGTTATTAAGCGTATTGTTTCTCCGTTGGGCCGCCGTATTGACGAATCCGTACCTTTGGTGGACGCCCGTTTGAAAGACGGATCCCGTGTCAACGCTATCATTTCTCCGTTGGCAGTTTCCGGTCCTACGCTTACTATTCGCCGTTTCTCCCAAAAACCGTTCGGTCCGGCTGATTATTTCCGCTTCGGTACAATTAGCCCCGAATGTATGGAATTTTTGGAGAAATGTGTCAGAATCCGCAAAAATATTATTGTTTGTGGCGGTACCGGTACCGGTAAAACGACTTTCTTGAACGCATTGTCCGGTTATATTTCCGATAATGAACGTATTATTACCGTAGAAGATACGGCAGAGTTGCGTTTGCAGCAGCCGCACTGGGTATCTTTGGAAAGCCGTCCTCCCAACGTGGAAGGAAAAGGTGCTATTACCATTCAAGATTTAGTTAAAATCTGTTTGCGTATGCGTCCGGACCGCATTGTAGTAGGGGAGTGCCGCGGTGGCGAAGCCTTGGACATGTTGCAAGCGATGAACACCGGTCACGAAGGATCTCTGACCACCATTCACGCCAACACCCCTCGGGACGGTTTATCCCGTCTGGAAGCCATGTGTATGCAAACGGGGGCGGATTTGCCTATTTTCGCCATTCGGGAGATGATCTCTTCCGCTGTGAACATGATTGTACAATTGTCCCGTTTTTCTGACGGTTCCAGAAAAGTAACGTATATCACGGAAATGCACGGACAAAAAGACGGACAAATCCAATCTACGGATTTATTCCGTTATGTACAAACCGGAGTGGACGAAAACGGAAAAGTGCAGGGCCTGTTTGCTCCGACGGGCAATTTGCCTACTTTTTATAGCGATTTCCAGGCCAAAGGTGTGCCTGTGCCGGAAGAGGTATTTAAGAAAGGAGCCATTAAATTGGACGAAGAGGGGAACCCAATTCTTTCCAGTTTAAACCTCCCGCCTGCTCCGCCGGCATTATAGGAACTTTACATGAAAAAAACTGTATTTTTAATCGTTACTTTCTTTCTCTTGGGGATTTGTCTGCCCCAAGGGCTTTTTGCGCGTGCATTAGATGCAAGTGATAAAAAAAAGATAGAATGTGCCCGGTTTAAAATGCAGGTAATGGCAGGCTTTTTTGATGTGAATAAGCCTGCAGAGCAAAAAGTGTACCAATATCCGAGCTCTTGCGGTGATGCCCTCAAAGGTAAAACCATCAAAATGCCGGACTGGTTTGCCAAAGAGTTAGCCAGAATGGAAGAGATGAAAGTGGTATATATTCCCGGCGAAGGTACATTGAGTGAAGCGACGTTGTGGTTCCGCACGTTTGCGGCCATTTACTCTTATTTGGATCGTGCCAACAATGCTTTAGACCCTAGTCAACCCGTTGTTTTGGAGCAGCTTTCCCGCGGATATGTGGGAAACCGTATTCGCTTGGTCTCTCACCTGGACCGTTTGAACAAAGAGTTGGTGCGCGGTCAAACAGTTTATAACATGAAAGACAGTATGCAAGGGCGTGCCCGTGCTATGTTGGCTACGTTGGAATTTATGAACCGTGAGTTTTATAGCACGGTGGAATCTTTTACCAGTCCTGCCTCCCAAAAAGAAGATAAATACCGCAAATCCGTATCGGCAGTGGTCATATTGGCCAATCAATTGTGGCGTGAGTTTTTTGCTTCTCCGATTCCGATGGAGCATCCGAAAGGAGAAATCTATTTGGATTCGGAAGGGGACCGTTTGTTTGCTTTTCTTTTGTTATTATTGGGGTCTGTGTTAGCGGGGTTAGCGGTGTATACTCTGCTATCTGCTAAGAGAGAGAGCGTTTTGGACGCTTGGGACCGTTACCGTGAAAAAAGCATGACTTGGGCCGAAGATTTTAACCGTCAGTTTTTAACCATTGATGTAAAGTATATCGTCTTTGGTACGGTGGGTGTCTTTGCTTTGATGGGTTTGCTCATGGGGCTTTCCGTTGGCGGATTTGGCGGGGTTTTCATGTTTTTTATTGTATTGGCTGTAGGCGCTTATTTGGGCATTCAGATGCCGGCCATTGTGTTGGATAAATTGAAAAAGAGCCGCGGAAGAAAAATTAATGCCCAGTTGATGGATTCTTTAATTTTACTTTCTAACTCTTTGCGCTCCGGTATGGACATTGTGCAAGGATTTGAGTTGGTGTCGCATGATTTGCAACCGCCAATAGCGGATGAATTTGGTCTGGTGGTCAAAAACTATCAATTGGGAACCCCCTTTGAAAAAGCATTAGAAGGATTGGACGACCGTGTGGAAAGCCGTATGCTTTCTTATATCATCAAGGCTATTATTATCCAGCGTCAAGTGGGTGGTAACCTGACGGTCATTTTCTCCCGTTTGGTAGAGAATATCCGCGAAGAAAGTAAATTGGAAGAAAAACTGGACGCTATGACGGCCCAACAGAAAATTCAGGCGATGGTTGTGGGTATTATGCCGGTAATTATGTTAGGGGTTATGTTTATGTTCCGTCCAGAAGAGATGTTGGCTTTCTATACTACGCCGGTAGGTTTATTTGTTCTGTTTGGATGTTTCGTCTGGATTATGATCGGTATGAAACTGATTCAAAAACTCGGAGAGGTTAAGGTATAATTATGGACGGATTATCTTTATTATTATTCATTATTTTGCTGATTGGTACCGGTGCCGTCTTTTTTGCGGTGATGAATTTCTTCATATCCAAAGGAGAGGATAATAAAATTGTAGATGTTACCGCCCAACGTTTTAAGTCTTCCTCCAGTTTTTCACGGTTGCAACCGGAAAACAAGTGGAAAGACCGCTTGGCTGTTTTTTGTTTAAACGTTTTTCATCTGGAAAAACCCTTGGAAGAGATACATATGCAGTTGGGCAGCCCGGACCAGCCGCAACCGGTAGATATTCTGGACTATAAAATTATTTTTGCTATGGTGTTGCCGGCCGCTATTATCCTGATGTTTCAAACCATTTGGGGTATTTTGTTTATTCCTTTGGGTTTCTATTTGCCGGATTTAGTTTTTAAGAGCCGTATCCAAAAAAGACAAGCCGAAATTTTGGGCAACTTTTCTACCACGGTAGATTTGGCCGCCTTGATTATTGAATCCGGTTTGGATTATTTGACGGCTTTTGAAAGAATTATTAACATTGCCAAAAAGAAAACAATTTTGGAAGAAGAGCTGGAAAAAACACTCAATGAAATCAAATTGGGTTATTCCCGCCGTGAAGCTTTGGAGCGCTTTGCCAACCGCACAGGTGTACAAGAGGTGCGCTCTTTGGTAGGGTTAATTATTCAATCCGATGAATTAGGTACAAGTTTGGTGGAGCTGTTAAGAAACTTCTCTTCCGACTTGCGTAGCCGCCGTATGAGCCGTGCAGAAAAACTGGCTGCTCAGGCATCTACGAAAATGTTGTTTCCTTTGTTTGTTTTTATTTTCCCGACGATTTTTATTTTAATTTTATCGCCGATGATCAAAGGCCTGCTTTCACAGGGACTTGGTTTTTAGAGAGGATATATTATGAAAAAACATCTATTGAGTTTGCTGCTTTTATCAGTTGCCGCAGGAATTGTTGCGGCTCCGTTGCGCCAACCTAATCAGATCCGTCAATACGGAAAAGAGGAAGGCATGATGCTAGACTTAAACAAAGTATCTTTAGGTACTTTGAACGATGTAGAAGAAAAGAAACAATACCTCTCTACCGTTCAATTGGAAAAACAACGGGTACAAAATTATATGTTACGGCAAGTGTATGAAAATGCCTACACTTTGTACCGCCGCGGGGATTATCAACGTGCCCAAGAAATGGCTCAAACCATTTTAAGCATTGACCCGAACTTTACCCAAGCCTCTACCTTGGCCAAACAAGCCAGCCACATGGGAGCTTACGGCACTATTTCCGAATCGGAAGTAATTGAAGCTAAATTTCAGGAAGCTAACCGTATGTATGAATCCGGCCGCTTGGTAGAAGCCAATGAAAAATTAGACGAGATTTTAACCATTCAACCCTACAATTCCAAGGCTACTGCTTGGAAGAACCGCATTGATAAGGATATTGCCCAAGAGTACACCCGCCGCGGAAATGTGGCGCATGAAAAAATGGATTACCAGACCGCACTGGACAACTGGTACAATGCTTTGTTGATCCGCAAGGATGACCCAACCTTAGTAAATAAAATTGCCCAGACAGAAAACTTATTGCGCAAACAACAGGTAAAAGAAGCTATGGAACAAGCCATGGACTACTATAATAAAGGGCAATTTTTAGAGTCGTATGCTGTATTTGAAAGAATTACAAAAATCCAACCGGGCGATCAACGGGTACAGAAGTATATGAGCCAGTTGAAAGATGAAATTGCCCAAGGCTATTATACAGCCGGAAACCGCTCTTATAAGAGCCAAAAATTTGATACGGCCATCAGTTATTGGAACAATGCCAAAAAATGGGGAGCTGACGCTGCCGAAATGGACCGTTTAATTAAGAATGCCCGCAATGCCAAAGAAGATGCTTTAAGACGGAAGCAGGAAGCCATCCGCAGAGCGGCCGAAGAAGAACAGCGTAAGGCTGAAGAAGCAGCGGCTAAAGCAGCTGAAGAAGAAGCCGCCGCCGCTGAAGAAGAGGTGGAAACCGTCATGGTGGAAGGAGACGGTTTGACTCCTTTGACTCCCGGTGCCAGCGGTGCTGTGTTAGGGCCGGATGCCAATAATACAACGTCCGGTATCGGCGGTGCGGCCACTCGTGTTTCTGCGGAAGCCAGCGAAGCCTCCCGTCAGAAATATATTGAAGGGTTGGACGCTTTTAACCAAGACGATTATGAAAGAGCACGTCAGGCTTGGATTGTGGCTAAACAGTTAGATCCGGGCAATACGGATGCTGATTTGGGCTTGCGTAAGGTGGAGGAATTGACCGGTATCCGGTAAGAGAGCGCTTATGAAATTAACATCTAAATGGACTTTGTGGTTTGTTTTGGTTTCTCTGTATGCCGCATTGATGGGTGGTATGTTTTATTACCACATGTTCACGTTTGTGTTTGACAAAAAGTTGCAGAATGAAATGGCGGAAATGGTACGCTTCCGTGCGCCCCTCTTAGTGTCCAGTTTATCGGCACGTCCCCGTCAGGATGCTTCTTTTCCGGAAGCGGAACAAATGAAAGCGTGGAAGAGAAATGATGACCGTATTAAAAACTTAGTGTATTTGAACGACGACGGGTCTATCCGTTGGCATGAAGATACGCAGTTTTTAAAAATGTCTTACAGCGACTATAATAATGAAGTTGTTTTTGATACACCGGTGGTGCCTCAAGCCATTCGTTCTCGGTCCATTAAGTCCATTATGTTTGATGATGGAAATTATTATGATATGGCCATTCCGTTGTTGGCAAAGGACAATGTGGTAGCGGGGGTGGTAAATGTAACGGTATCCCGTGCCGGAGCAAAAGCTTTGATTCGCCAATCCATGATACGTTACGCCGTGGGTGCATTCATTATGTTGCTTCTAATCGGTGGTGTATTGTATTTATTCTTGTTGCTTAAAATTATCCGTCCGATGGAAACCTTAAAAGACAGTATAGATGCGGTCTCCTTAAACCGCTTGGAGTTGCCCTTTGAGTCCCGTTCCGATGAGATTGGAGAAGTGGCTGACTCTATCACGGCTCTGTTAACTAAAATCAAGGAAGAGATTAAGGGCCTTCAAAATGTAGAGATTATGTCTTTGGAAAAAGAGCAAAAATGGTGGAAAACCATTTTAGCCGTTACCGTTCCCCGAGGTTCAAGAGCTTTGGTAATTGATGAGAATAACAATATTTTATACACAAACTTTGAGTTGAACATCAATAAGCAAGGGCCGGTGCATTTGTTAGATATTTTTGACGGACGCCAACAAAGCATTATTCAAGTGGTGGGTGAAGCCTTAGAGAACCCGACCAAAGTGTTGCGCGGTACGGTAGAAAATAAAAACGTGAAATGTACGGTAAAAGCCGTGCAATTGCCCGATGATGCCGGTAAGAACCGTGCATTACTTGTCTTAGAGCCAGAAAAATCTTTATAATGAAATAAAAGGGGTTTCCCTTAGGAGAGAGTATGAAAGTAGAAATTAGAAAAATTGGTATTATGAATGTTCTTTTTTCCGTGTTTCCGGTGGCAGTATTTGTCATCATGTTAGTCAGCGGTATTTTAGGTATGTTCGGGCCGGATTCCTCTTTTACCGTATCTTTCTTGATGAGCATGATTATGACGGCCATTTTAAACACGTTGTTATTTTTGGTCTATACCGTGGTATTTTTAGGAGTGTATAACCTCTTGTGCGGTATCGGTATTCGCGGTGTCCGTGTAGTCTTGGAAGACAAAGAATAAAGAGGCTAACTGTATGAAAAAGATTTTAATCAGTTTGTTAGCAGTTTTGCTGACGGTGCCGTCTTTTGCTGCGCCCAAAGCTAAAAAGGCGAAAACAGCCGCTAAAGCACCGGCCAAAACAGTGGTGGAATTTACGGTGTTAGAATCAGCGCAATATGACTCCGGCAAGCATGATCCGCAAGTATCGGCCAATATTGCCAAGTTTATAGGTGGAGAAGAAAGCGTGACGACCGTTACTTCCACCCAAGCAAAAGCGGACCCAGCTTTGGCCAATGTAGATATGAGCTTTTTGCCGGTTTATTTATTGAAAAAAACCCCGCAAGCCCGTGAAAAATTAGCCCAATATTTGGCAATGGGCTATGTGACGGAAAATGATGATTATTTTATTTTTCAGCACGTTACCCGTACCGGTGTGCATGAAAATAAAGTAGCCCAACCGGGAGTATTGGAAATTTTTGTTATGTCCCAATGCCCGTATGGGGCTATGGCGGAAAATTTGGTGATTGAAGCCCAGAAAGCCGGTCAAATTCCGGCGGATAAAACCGTTAAATTGCGCTATATTGTCAATTATGATGAAAAAGCAGGCTTCCAAAGTTTGCATGGCTCTGCAGAATGGGAAGAAAATATTCGCCAGCTCTTAATTGCCAAATATTATCCGACCAAATTTTGGAAATATCTGGAAATCCGCAACAAAGATTACCGCTCCAGCCGCTGGGATAAAGCGATGGAAGAAGCGGGGATCAATGTGAAAAAAATCACAAAAAAATTTGATACGGAAGGGGTGGAATTGTTGAAAGCGGAAGCTGCTTACACCCAAGAGTACGGCGTTAATGCTTCGCCTTCTTTCTTGTGGGAAGGAAAAGAAGTATTAGATTTTGGCTCCGTATCCAAAAAACAAGGGTTGGAATTTTTAAATCCTTCCCGTAACCAGCGCGGCGGTCAGGCTGTTCCCGCCGGAAGCTGCTAAACCTAAGTTTGTACTATAGTTTAGACGGGGGCTTAAGATAAAATCTGGGCCCCCGTTTTCAGGATTTTTAGTTTTAACCAAAAAGAAACGATGAAAAGAAAAACAAGCGGCTTATTTCCTAAAGCCATTTTAGCTTTGAGCGTGGTCTCCGTAGTGCCGGTTATCTTGATTGCTTGGCACGTTTTGCGTGTGGATAGCCGCGTTTTGCAAAGTGAAATTTTGGATAAACAACGTACGGTAGCCGGACAAATAGCTTCCGTCTTATCGGAAGAAGTGAGCCGGTATGCCCAGTTTTTCTCTGTATTTACAGATCTTCATAATGATTTTACCGGTCATCATCACATCAACAAAGAAGATATTGAATATTTAAGGAAAGAAAATCCGTCTATTTCTCATATTTCTGTATTAAACAGTAACGGGCGCCAATTGTTTTATTCCAGTGAAAAAGCCGGTCGGCTTTTTTATGCTACGGAGTTACCTAATATCTTGCGTTCTTGTGTACAAGATGGGAAGGATTATGTGGGGTCTATTCATCGGGCGGACGGACAGCTGTATGTGCTTATGGCTTTCCCTATACGGGAAAAGAAAAATTCCAGTCAGGTGACCGGAGTGTTGCTGACAGAGATGAATTTGAGTAGCTTGGGGCTTTCTTTAGAAAAAATTTATCCTAAAGATATGTTTGCCACCGTAGTAAGTGCTGATGGCAATGTGATTTCTTACACCGACGCAGAGAAGGGACTTGCACTGGAGGCAGATAAGCGTCTTCAAAATGAGATGCGGGAACTGGCCCAATCTTTACATGGAAGGGAAGGAGCCAAGATAAAACTTTCTAATGACGAGAGTGTATTAGCCAGTCAAGCCAAGGTGCCTCTTTTAAATTGGACGGTCTATGTACAACAACCAGAAAACACAATTGTTAAGTTGTTTTTAGAAAGCACTTTCCATTCAATATGGGATATGTTAGGCATTTTGCTGGTAATGGCTATTTTTGTTATTTTGGTGTCTTACTTGGTTATTCGTCCGATTGTGCGCCCGGTAAAACGTTTAAAAGAAGTGGCCGTAAAGTATGAGAGAGAACGGGATTATGTTCCTACGGAAAAAGATTTGATTATTCCCAGCAATGAGATTGGAGAGTTGGTACGTGTTTTTCTGCATATGGCCGAAGTGTTAACTGAGCGCAGAAACGTAATCATTCAAGCACAAAAAGAACTGGCTTTGATGAACAAAGACTTGGAAGAGCGGGTGCAGGAACGAACGGAAGAACTGAAAGTGGCTACCGAAGAATTGGTGCGTAAAGAACGTTTGGCAGCTATTGGACAGATGGCCTCTATTATCAGCCATGAAATCAGAAATCCGTTAGCTGTGATTAGTAATGCTGCCCGCCTGATTAAAACGATAGAGCCGCCCACAGATCCGAAATTGGTAAAGCAATTTGCTATTATTGATGCGGAAATTAAACAGGCTAATAGTATTATCAGCGAAGTGTTAGGTTATGCCCGCAGCCGTGATTTGATTTTAACATTGGTGGATTTAAATAGCTATATTCATGAAATCGTAGCTTCTTTTCCCACCAGTTTTGAAGTGCGCATTACTGAAGAATTGGATCCTGAGAATGCACGCCTGAAAATAGATGCCGAAGAAATCAAACAGGCCTTGCGTAATGTGATCTCAAATGCTTGTGAAGCAGTGCAGGGCGGGGGCCATGTGCGGGTAGGAACACAGGTGGGCAAAACGGCAGTTTGTATTTATGTAGAAGACGACGGCCCCGGTATTTCGGCCGAGCTGAGAGAAAAGATTTTTTCTCCTTTCTTTACTACCAAAGCACGTGGTACGGGGCTGGGGTTGGCGGTTGTCCGTAAAGCCGTAAACCGTCATAAAGGAAAACTTTTTATTCATAGTGAAGCTGACAAAGGTACCTGTTTCGCCATGTATTTTAGAATTTATAAGAAGACGGGGGATACAAAGTATGGATAAGCAAGTGAAAATTTTAGTGGTAGATGATGATAACAACCTGCGGGAAACATTGGCAGATTTACTGGAGATAGAAGGATACAAAGTTTATCAAGCCGGTAACGGACAGGAATGTTTGGACTTGGTTTCGTCGGAATTTTTTAATGTTATTTTGATGGATTACAATTTGCCGGACGAAACGGGGCTGGATTTAATCCGCAAGATACGCGGATTTAACCAAGACAGCCAAATTCTGATGATTACCGCCTATGCTTCCTTAAACTCTATTATGGAAGCAATGAAGGAATCAGTGTATGACTTTTTGATTAAGCCGGTAGATTTTGATTATTTAAAGCGTACCATCAATCGTGCTTTGGATAAGTTTTTCTTGGAGCAAAGCAATAAGGAACTGTTGGCCCAACTTAAACTGCGCAATGAAGATTTGGACAGACTGAACAATATGAAATCCAAATTTTTCTCTATTGTTTCTCATGACTTGTCTAACTCTTTGATGACGCTTAAAATGAGTTTTGATATGCTCAAAAAGAAGCTTGTTCCCGATGAAGATCAAAGCAAAAAAATTTCCTACATGGACGAAAGTGTGGGACAAATTGAGCATTTAATCAAAGATTTGGTGGATTGGGCCGCTATTGAAAAAGGCAAACTCCGCATTGAAAAAGCTCCGTTTGAATTAACGGCCAGTATGAAAAAGACGGCGGAAATTTTTAAAGCCAAGGCCGGAAAAAGAAATATAGACGTAACGTTTGAAAGCAGGGGGGAAATACATATCTTTGCCGACGAGAAACGTATCCGTCAGGTCATTTCCAATATTTTGGAAAATGCGGTACGTCATACACCGGATTACGGAAAAATTGAAGTAATCGTCAGCAAACTGGACGAAAAAAATGCTAAAGTGTCCGTAAAGGATTCCGGTGATGGTATTGAGCCGGATCAGGCCCCTGCGTTGTTCACCAGCTTTACGCAAGTAGGGGATAAGGCCCGCGTGGGCCGGTTAGGGTTAGGGTTGTCTGTCGCCAAAGATATTGTTACCAACCATGGCGGCCGGATTTGGGCCGAAAGCCAAGGTGTGGGATTGGGGGCCACCTTTAATTTTACCCTTCCGGTAAACGGAAATTAATTTGATAACTGTACGGGAGTTAAAAACATGAATAAAAAGAAAAAAGTAAAGGTTCTCATTGCTGATGACCAAACGCTTTTCCGCGAAGGGATCAAAGACGTCCTGACGGGAGAGAAATGGATTGAAGTAGTGGGGGAAGCTGCAGACGGGCTGGAAGTGGTGGCTTTGGCTAAAAAATTAAAACCGGATGTGGTTTTAATGGATATTAAATTGCCGAAACAAGACGGTATTACCGCCACGCGCCAAATCCGTCAGGCCGCTCCTGAGGTAAATGTGCTTATGCTCTCTTCTTTTGAAGATGAAGCGCACGTTTTAGATGCCATTCAAGCCGGGGCCAACGGTTACTTGTCTAAAATGTTGCCGGCAGCTGAATTGGTCAATTCTATCAAAACATTTACCACGGAAGGACTTATGATTCCGCAACAACTGATGGGCAAACTCTTGCATGGTCTGCGCCGTATGGGAGATGGCGGTATGCCCAGCCAAGCCACTTTAACCAAAACGGAAATTAAAGTAATGGATCTTTTGGGCAAAGGTATGAGCAATAAAGAGTTGGCCAAAGAATTGGGTTGCAGTGTGAAAACCATTAAAAACCATTTGAACAGTGCCTTTCATAAATTGGGTGTCAGCAGCCGCACGGAAGCGGTGGTGAAAGCAATTGAGAAAGGGCTGATCTCTTCGGAAGGAACGAAATTTAACGAGGACGAAGAATAAAACTATGCGCAGATGGAGAGCGGTTTTTCGCCTAGTGCGCCGCTATCGGCGTGGGCAGGCTACCATTGAATATATGCTGATGTTAGGGAGCATATTGGTGGTGTTTTCCGCTTTCTTAACGGCATTTCATAATGATATTGCGCGTTGGTTTTTTATGTTTGTGGGTCAGATGCTGACGAAATAATTATGTACCACTTCATCAATCAAATAAAAGGGACCGTTCGGAGCCGTCGGGCACAGATTTTATTGCCTGCGGTGATGCTTGCGCCTATTTTTATTTTGGTGGTATATTTGTTGTTTGAAACGTCCAAGCTTTCCATGACCAAGGTGCGCCAACAGTTTGCCTTGGATAGTGGTGCTTATTCCCAAATGTCCAGCACCAGCGGTTATTTAAATGCTTTGGCTCAGGTGAACGGATCCCTCCCGTACAGGGTGATGAAAACCATGAGAAAGGTTGATCTTCCTGCCAAGGCAACGGCTCCGAATCCAGATCAGAAAGTAACGGTGTTTGACGTGTTTTACACAGCGGGAGCATTTCCGTCTATTGGTCCCAATTATGAGCAGGGTCCTGACGGAGCCAGCAACAACCCAGTACCGGCACCGGAATCCACTAACTGGGGCTTTCAGTACTATAACGGAAAGAGAGCCGGCTGGAACAAAGAAGACCCTCAAGAATCTGCCGCAGATATGGAAGACGATCACTATGTATTAACCAACAAGGAAATTGCCGATAATTACTTTTTCGGCGCGTCCGGTATCGGCCTTACCACGATTAAAGAATATGCCACCATTTATGTGCGTACCGGATCTATTTACCAATCTCAGACGTATTCTTATAAAGATACGATTAAAAACTCACGCATGTTCCGTGAAAACTACTATTTAAATACGCGCGATTGCCGTAAGGCTGACTGTGGTAAGCAGGCCGCTGCCACCTTGGACCGTTTTGAGTTAGACAGTACCCCTTTTGAAATTGATAAGGCTCGTTTCTATGTAACGGCGGACTATCAGGGATCTACCATGCACTCCGGTTCTTATCCTATTGATTTGAAGATGCAAGAGGCTTTAAATGCTAAACTTTTCCAATTTGCCTACTTGCCGCCGGCCAGCCGCAACAGACTGCGCCAATTAAAGCGCGGTGTTGTATTGAAACAAAAATATACTTTGCCCGAGAACCGTTTTAATATTAATTTAACGCAACGCTACAATCCCTACGTGCAAAACAGTATATCGGTTACGTGTCCGCGCAATAACAACAACTGTGTTTGGCCGAACCCGTTGCCCAAGTACAGCGTAAAGGTGGGAATATGAGAACATTTTTTTCTTCCCGCAAAGGCCAAGCTACTACCGAAACGGTGCTTCTGTTTCCGGTGTTGGTTATTTTCATTGTATTTATTATTAAAATTTTCGGCTTGTTGGTGCTTTCGCAAAAAATGGAAATTGCCGGCTTTTATGCGGCGCGCCGCTATCAGCTGCAGTCGCACGTTACGGCCTACTTAACACGGTGGGACCGCCGCTACCTGCAAAAAGACATTAAGAAAAAAGTAGAAGATTATTTGGGTTTTAATAATCCGGGTGCGGTGCGTTTTTTAAGTTTGCGTTCCATGAAGTTAAATATAGATGTGTCCGGTACTTGGACGAAAGTGGTTCTGACGGTGAATACCGCTCCTCCGCGCATTAATTTTCTGTGTAGATATGACAAAATGCAGCTGTGTAAAGATGATCTTAGCTGTATCAAAGGGTTTGAATTTTTGTGCGAGACCGGCGGCGAAATTGAAGTGATTAAATACGTAGGCCCGAACGAGCGTGTATTGCCGTATGTCCGTCCGGAAGGCCGCTAAATCTAGTTTTAGACGGTAGTTTGAAAAAAACTTGACAAACCGTTACAAACCGTTTATACTACTAGTAAGCGCAGGTATTGCGCGGAAATTTAAACTCTGTGTTTGAGCGTAAAAGCACGTCTTTTACGGGTCAGCAAGAGTGAATTTTTATATATAGAAAGGGGTGAAACGTATGTTCAACCTGTTTAACAAAGGCCCAAAAATCAGAGCGGGCAAACAAAATAACCAAGAAGAAAAGAAAAAGACCGTTGCCGTCGGTTTGACAGGCGGCAAAACGCCCCGTCCGGCTAATGTGTTGGGAGAGGCTTGGAAAAAGTTACAAAAAATGGACCGCAAACAAGCCTATACTTGGGGCGGAATTGCCGTAGTGGCATTGGTGGCATTGATCAGCATTGCTTCCATGGGAGGGCAAGATGCGGAAGATTTTACGGATTTTGAAACCCGCGGGTATGACTTGGCAAATATGCCCTTTTCTACTGATGAAGCGGAACAATATTTATTAGCTTCTAAATATCCGGACATGAATGATAAAGCTCATAGCGGATTATACAGCGAAGCGGAAAAAGAGGCCCGCCAAGCTGAAGATGCTGCCGAAGCACAAGCCCAGTTGGATAAATCTGCTTCTTCCAGCGGGTCTGAATATCGCCCCAACCGTTATTATGGTGGCGGTGGTAGCAGAGGGGGCGGCGCGGCCAGCCCTACACAGGTAGGATCGCTTAATTCCGCCGGTCTTAAAAGTGCCAGCGGATCCGGTATGAAAAGCACGTTCGGCCCTCAGGGGGACTTTTCTAACTTCCGCAGTCAAGAAAAAGGGAAAGATAAATTTGTACCTTCCGGTCCCGGCAAAGGAAATGCACGCACGGCCTTGATTCAAACGGCCCAAGCCAGCAGAGCGGCAGCGGGACTCAAGAATGACAAATTATTAAACGCCAAAAAAGCCATGATGGGGGGTAATGTAAAAGGGAGTGATGCTTTCTTAGATGACAGCGGTGCGGTAAATTTAGGGGCGGCCAAAGGATTGGAGTTGGATACCAATGCCCCCATCAGCAGTGCTGACTTAAGCGGTCTTGGCGATGCCTTGCAAGATGCCAATCAGGACGCTGCCGCAGAAGATCAACAGGAAGAAGAAATGGAATGGTGGGAAGAAATGTTAATAGATGTCGCAAAACAAATTGCTCAAGGCCTTGTTAACTGGGGTATGAGTGCAGCCCAAGATGCCGTTAAAGTTGCGCAAGCAGGGAATGCTGCCGAAAAAGCAACTTGGCAACAACAAATAGAAGGTTATGAACAATTGATTCCTCCGATATCAACAGAACCTGTAGCAGAAATGAATCTCGCAGGTGAGGCATCTCTAAGAGAATTGGCATCAAGCCTTGGGGGAACGCTTTCCGATGATATGCAGACAATAACGTGTACAACATACGACCATGATTTAGCAGAAACAACAGTGTATACTGTTACTGCAGGAGACAATTCTTCTTTTAAGGTTACTGCGTCAGAAGGTGAGAAGATCGATTTAACTAAAAAAGAAGCAAGGAGAATAAAGGATTCTTCATATATTGATGTTGACAATAATTATTTTGGCGGAGAGGGGCAACGTCTTAGTAGGCAGGCCAACTTAGACACGAGGGCGCGTATGAGAGGAAGTGCGAGTTTGAGCTCTAACGAGGGACCAGACAGCACGACAATAAATGGAACTTCGCACACGGGAAGATTTACTAAAGACAGAAAAATATTTATAAGCGATGATGGCACGCTGTATGATTGTCCTTCAGAAAATTCCTGCGTAGAGAGAACGAAAAAATAAGGAGCAAAATTATGAGAATTATTAAAAACATATTAAAAGCAAACGCGGGCAAGGTGGCGTTGTCTGCTATGCAAACTCTGGGCATTGCTACCGGAGTGGCGGTGGCGGGCGTAGGGGCATATTTTGCTCTTGGTTCGTCATCGGATGTAAATCCGGATACGGTCTTCTCCTCTTATGATGACGGGGACGTCGTGTACGTGGCGGGCCACAGTGCCGGTGGCGGTTATGCAGGAGTGGGCGGAGCCCCTGTAGAAGGCGGAGAAATAAAATCCGGCTTTCAGGCCAAGCTTTCCCACAGCTTACGCCTGATGAACGAAGAAACCAACAAGCCCGAAATTTTGGAAGTAGAGGCTCAAGAGCAAAGTATTTCCGCTTATGCAATGGACGGTAATACCAGCGGTTTAGGCGTAGGTGCCGGACAACAAGGCGCTAATGAAAAGGGCTTGCCTATGGGCGGGGATATGAGTGCTATTCAGGCCCAAATTGCCGCTTTGCAAGCCAATGTAAAAGCACAACAACAGGCCGCCGCAGATGCAGCTGCCGGAGCCGAAGGGAAGAACGGAGAAGCCTTGGCCGCCACAAAATCTGGCCCGCAAGGGGGAGCAAACGGCGATAAATTGGGCGGTGCTTCCGGTATTTCCACGGGCGGTGGTCATAATTTAGGTGCACAGGGCTTACAACCCGGCTCTTATCAAGGGAACGGTACAGGTGCTAAACCAAAAGAGGGCCAACCTGTTCAATCTGCTTTAAAGCCGACCCCTACCCGTGCGGCTTTGTTTGCCGGTGGCAGACCGGATATAAATGTCGGAACAGGTGGCGGAGCTCTGAACGCTAATTCCTTGTATGCCATGGCCAAACAATCTGCTCATTTTGCCAATTCAGGCTTAGACGCCAGTGAAATGTTTCTAGCAGGACCCGTGGAAGGGAGCGGTATTTCCTTTTCAGGTGGAAATGTAACCACGGGTCTTGATACTAATTCCCATGATTACGGAGCGGATAATGTGCCTAATATTGACGCGCAGGCTGCTGATACGGTCAGTTATGAAGAGGCCCGTGAAGACTTGAGAAAGAAAATTCAGAAGTTTGTAATTTCTTGTAACAGATGGTCTATATGGGGTTCTATCGTTCCCATCCTGGGTACGG
>JAFUJU010000051.1 GCA_017468055.1 Elusimicrobiaceae bacterium | reverse complement strand
CCGCATTGGGCGCTATTACCGGTGCTATTATTGCCAATAATACGGGTGGTCAAAGCCATCAGGGGGCCATTTACGGAGCTTTGGCCGGTGCAACCGCTGGCGGTTTGTTGGGGAACTATTACGATGCCCAAGCCAAAGAATTGGCCGCCATTGCCGACGTGACCAAAGTAAAAGATGCCAACGGAAAAACCATTCGCTTGGTCATTACATTGAAAAATGAAATTTTATTTGAAAGCAGCAATGCCGCCTTGTCTGCGGCTTCTGTCAGCACGTTAAACGACTTGTTACGCGTACTTAAAAAATATCCGAAAAACAATATCGTAGTAGCCGGCCATACCGACTCTACCGGATCTGACGAATTAAACAATGCGTTATCCGTCCAACGTGCTAAAGCTGTGTATGACTATTTACTCGCCAATAACTTAAAAACCAAAAGCATTCAATACACGGGCTATGGCGAAACCAGCCCCGTAGCGGACAATGCTACCGCTGCCGGACGTGCCAAAAACCGTCGTGTAGAACTTTTGATCACGGCCAACGAAAAAGACTTACAATAGTTTTTATCCGAACAAAAACCCCCGCCGAAAGCGGGGGTTTTTTATTGGCTAAAGGCTTAGGCCATAATGCCTCCATGTTTTTTGCGTCGGTATTTCCATTTTACGCAACGGC
The DNA here is from genome assembly GCA_017468055.1 of Elusimicrobiaceae bacterium. Lineage (GTDB taxonomy): Bacteria > Elusimicrobiota > Elusimicrobia > Elusimicrobiales > Elusimicrobiaceae > Avelusimicrobium. The sequence continues at coordinate 15,346 of JAFUJU010000051.1, read as the reverse complement.
TAAAATCTCCGTACATAAACTCTCCGTATTGTTGCATTTCGCGTCGGCACTCGCCTACAATATCATGATTTCTGATAAAAGATTCCATCTCTTCCACTTGGCGCAAGGTTTTAATCACATCCTCTCTTTCATAAGGATAAAACAATCTTCCCGGGTTGCCCGATACGTTCACTCCGCTGGCAGATTCGTACTCGCTGCCCCACGGCAAAGACAAATTCAGCAATTCCAGCAATACCAGTTCATCGCGGTACTTGTCTTGGGAAGTTTCCACATAATGGTTTAAATATCTTAAAGCGTACAATAAGGTCAAATGTTCCTGTCGGGCTGCTTCATTATGCCAACCTAAACGGTTTAATTCTTTAGGCTCTACTTCACTTCCGTCATAATCAAGCAAAACCGCTTCCACTTGTTCGGGACTGTTTAATTGTTTCCATGCCAAAAGCATCGCTTCCCCTTGGCTAAAAGCCAACTTCATATCCGACAAATATCGCAAATTAGCCAAGCGCGGCATCAAGTGTTCATAAGCACTTACCAGCGGAGTCATTACCAACGTAAAAACGGTCAAATCTAAAACAAAATCTTGCAGCCACACCCGTCCGTATCCGTTCCACGGTCCGCCCAACAAAAAGCGGGATAACCAGTGTCCCCCTTTTGTACTCAGAGTAGATAAACCACCTAAACGACCGTAATTGGCACGCACATTCCAGTTGGTGTAACGTCCGGTCACGGAATGAGAAACACGCCCCGCCACAAACATAAAAGCTACCGTCGCCAAAATATTCAATCCAAAATCTAATGCCTGATTAAATTTTACGCCACCGGGGCGCCACGCATGTTTTTTAAGTGTTTTTACCAAAGTTTCACTTTCGTTTTTTACTAAAGCCCGCATCTGAGGAGCAGAAAACCCAATCTCCGGCGGAGTTCTGCGTTTGGACATTACATCCTCGTAAGCCTCATAATATCCGCCGGACTGTGTAATAAAAGCAGAAACCCGTTGAAGTTGATGACTCATTTTACTGAATTCATCGGAAAATTTTTCCATATCGGCACTTTTTCCCGCTGCGGCCACTGCCGGAGTCAGAGAAGAAAAGACCAAACACAAGCTTAAAAATAAAGATAAAAATTTCATTCGTAACCTCACCTTGCTTTATACTTCAGTTTAATATTTTTTTTATTTACTTCACATGAGTCCAAAGACCCATTATTTCCAGACTTTAGGCCTAACTCTTTTGTAGGTCCAAAAGCATCTTTACAGCATGAACATAAATAATCTATCGTGAGAAAATAGAAGTTTGTTTTATGAGTAAGGAAGTTGTCTTAGCCTGGCTCTTATATCTTTTTAAAGACACCTATACCCTCTCCCCCTTAATACACAAGTCGGGAGATTTATAAGACGTGCAGAAGACATACAAATTTGCTATAAAATAATCATGGCCATCACACAAAAACATCAAATCAAAGCATTGATTGAACTGCTCGGTAAAGAAAACGGCGAACAGGCCGTCTTTTTGCGTACGGAGTTAGCCCGTATTATGAAAGAGCAGCCGCAAACATTGCATGATGTTATTGAACAAGACTTTCATTCTTCTGTACCGGCGGCACTGGTACATAATATGGAAGAGGTATGCTGGGAAAATTTGGCCCAAGAGATCAAACTTTTTTCCGGTAAAATTAACCCTTCTTTGGAAGAGGCACTTTCTATCGTTACCCGTTTTGTCAATCCGGCCGTCAAACCGGAAGAAGTAACGCAGGATATGGACACGTATGCTCATGCCTTGCGCCCGTTAGCGGCACAAGCCACCGGCACGGAAGATTTATTAAAAATCATGAGTGCTTTTTTCCTTCAATCGCAACGTCTGACAGTGGTGCCGACAGCCAGAGATATCAAAGAAATTTCCTTTGGCAGATTTTTACAAAAGAAATGCGGTTCCTCCTTATGCTTGGCCTGCTTATATGTGTTATGCGCAGAACGTTTCGGACTGGAAGCAGGGATCGTGGATTTGGCGGGGAGGCTGCTAGTATCTATGCGCTTCAACGATACAGAGGAAACCCTGTTTGCCGACCCCATAGAAAACGGCCGTATCCAAACCGCAGCCGATTGCCGCCGTTATATAGATTCTCGCAATTTAGAATGGAACGAATCTTTCCTGACGCCTCTTTCTTCCCGCACCTTATTACGACGGTTTTTAGGAAACATGATTTTTATTTTAAATAAACTGGCCGACGAACGGCGCCTATCTTACTTACGCCGTTACATGGACATTTTAAAACTTCATTTTTAAGGAGGTCTTGTGGCATACTATTTCTATTTAAGCTTAGGTGTATTATGCATCGTGGGTGAAATGTTCACGATGGACTTTTCCCTCGCTTGTTTTGGGGTGGGTCTTTTCGGGGCAGCTTTGGTCTCTTTCTTAGGGTTGGGGCTGGGCTGGCAGGTGGCAGTTTTTACGCTTGTATCTTTGGCCCTGTTTGTGGGCATGCGTCCCCTTGCGCTTAAACACTTTTACCAAAACAGTAAACACATTAAAACCAATGTAGAGGCTCTCATCGGCCGTACAGCCTTAGTTACCACTGCTCCGGACGGAGAAGGCATCGGACGCGTGCAATTAGACGGCGATTCTTGGCGCGCCCGATTTGACAAAACCGCCCAAACTAATGACCAAGTATTGGTAAAAAAACTGGAAGGCAACACCCTTTTTGTAGTACCTATTCAACAGGAGGAAAATAAATAATATGGACTTGTACACAACTTTTCTGGTGGTCATCGTATTTTTTGCTATCGTACTGATTGCAAAAGGTATCCGCATTGTAGATCAAGCGCAAGTGGTAATCATTGAGCGCTTTGGTAAGTTTCACGGGGTTTTGTATCCGGGAATTAACTGGATTATTCCCGTCATGGATAAACCGCACATCATGGAATGGCGCAATAGCCACGAGTATGTGGACGGCACCGGCCGTACCCGCGTGATTCCTCATATGGAAGCGCGCACCGTTATTGACATGCGCGAAACCGTATATGATTTCCCCCGTCAGAGCGTTATTACCAAAGATAATGCCACCATTGAAATCAGTGCCGTTTTGTACTTCCAAATCACAGACCCCGTCAAAGCCGCTTATGAAGTGGAATCTTTGCCGACAGCTATTGAAAAATTGACGCAGACCACCTTGCGTAATATCTTTGGTGAATTGGATTTGGACCAAACCTATACCGCGCGTGAAAAAATCAACAGCAAACTGTTGGTTACCTTGGATAATGCTGCCAATAAATGGGGTGTGAAGGTCAATCGTGTGGAATTGCAGGATATTATCCCCCCCACCGCCATCCGTGAAGCCATGGAAAAACAGATGAAGGCAGAACGCGACCGCCGCGCTACCGTAACGGAAGCGGAAGGGTTGAAAACCTCTCAAATTTTGAAAGCCGAAGCAATCCGCGAAGCGGAAATTAAAAAAGCCGAAGGTATGAAACAAGCGGCTATTTTGGAAGCGGAAGGTATTGCTGAAGCCAAAATCAAAGTAGCCAATGCCGAAGCGGAAGCCGTTAAAATCTTGGCCTCCGGCGTGGGTGACAAAGCCAACCCAGCCAATTATCAAGTATCCTTAAAATACATTGAAGCGCTTTCTAAAATGACCGAAGGCAAAGACAATAAAGTCATTTATATGCCTTATGAAGCCAGCAATGTATTGGGTGCCGTAGCTGCCATTAAAGACTTAACCGGCGGCGCTCCGCAAAAATAAGTTTTACCCTACCAAACCCCCCGCGCTATGCGGGGGTTTTTTATATCAAAAAAACCCGCCAAAAGGCGGGTTTAAAATCTAAGCCAAGAGGGGGGATCGAACCCCCGACCTACCGCTTACGAAGCGGTTGCTCTACCAGCTGAGCTATCTTGGCAACAAAAGCACATTCATACTACCTGTATATTTTACAAAAAACAAAATACTTTTGCACGCAGGCTTTATTTCTTCGTCGGGAAATAGTTAAAGGGGGGCTGCCACAGGCGCATTTGCAACTTGTCCAACTGGCCTGACTTTTTATGTATCTGTAAAAATTCAGGTTCCGTCACACCTTCGGGGCCGCGGCGGTAAGCATCTATCCATGCTTGGGCTTGGGCAGGATTTTTTTCCATTAAGGCAATACTGGTCAAATAAACATAAGTTGCCTCATTCACAGGGTCTAAGAGCAAAGAATGACGGAAACTTTTTTTGGCCAGCTCCATATTTTCCACCGCTTTTTGCCCGTACTCCATACGTTCAAACTCCAGCTCTGCCGTTTGAGACATCTGGCTGAAATACACCGCATACGTATAATAAAATTCCCCCAATGCCTGATGTAACAGGGCATGGTTGGGCACATGCTTTTCTACATATTTTAAATCTTTAAGGGCGCGGTCATAATCGGTAGAGGGGCCTTTTTTATCTCCTTTTAACGAAGAGAACGTTTTGCTTAAATCCATAGTTTGGCGCAAGATATAGGCCCGATATTGATGGTAACCGGGCACAAAAGGATTGGACTCAATGGCCTTTTGATAGAAATCCAATGCCCCATCAAAAAGCCCACGCGCCGAAAATGCCGCCGCAATCCCGTAATAATGGTCCGACAAGAAAAAGCCAAACACCCATTGAACGGGCAGCAGACTTAGCAAAAGTACCAGCGGCACACGCACCCACTTTGCCGCAAAAGCCGCTTTCAGATACATTCCCCCCACGGCACAACTAACCCCTAAAATCACCGTCCATGCGCAAATTTTCAGCACCCAATCGCCTGCGCCTTTAGCACTCACATTGGCGGCCGTTTGCCCAAAGAGATAGAGCACATTTCCGCCCACATACAGCACCCCCGCCAGTAACACCCCACGCGCCACCCATAGCCACACCGCCGGAGCAGAAGCAGGCAAACGCGGCTCCGTTTTTTCTTCGGGCATTACCAAACGTACAATCAACGCGGCAAACACCGCAAAAAATAACCCCGTGGATACAAAACGGATACTGATATCAAAAAAGCTATGCACCAAAATACCGAAAAATGCCGAGCTGTATCCCAACAACCACCATACCTTATTATCTGTCTTCTCTTTTTGTCCTTGTGCCCTGAGCGCCAAAGATTTCAGCCCGCGCACCCCGCCGTACAATACAAAAAACAAAAGCCCCAAAAATAAGGCCAGCCCCACCGTACCGCCGGTGGCCCACTGTTCCAAATATTCATTTTCGGCATGTTGGGTTTCATTATTATGGGCTTTTTCAATATAAAAAATCTGCGGTTTGCGGTAAGCGGGATAAATGGTTTTAAAACTTCCTACCCCTGTACCCATAACGGGGCTATCCTGCACCATGGCAAAAGAGCCGGCCCACGTATAAGCGCGGAAACTGACCGATTGAAAACGCTTGGCGGCATACACGCCGGCCAAAACCAGCGCCCCCAACAACAGCACCGCCGCGGCAACATGAAACGTGCGCAATTGCTTTTTTATACCGCTAAGAGCATAGGTATAGACCGCGACAAAAAACCCTGCCGATGCGGCAAAACCGATCCATGCGCCCTTACTTTCACTAAAGAATAGGTCCACCGCCGCCACCGCAAGCAGTACCAGCAAACGTTTCTGACGGGTACGTAAATATTCCGCCATAATAATACAAGAGGAAAAAACGATAAAATCAGCAAAAAAGTTCGGGTTGGCATGGGTGGAAAAAATCCGCGTACCGAAAAACCCTCTCCACGGCATAATATCTATACCCACAAACCAACGGTCCAAAATTTGCACCGCACCATACAGGCAGGATATCCAAGCCGCCAGTACAATGCATTTGGTTAAAGTTTTGGCACTGTCTTGCGTAAAGCGGTCTAAAACGATAAACGATAAGAAAAAATATAAAATATAGCGGAAAAACTCATCAAATCCGGCCAATTTATAAGGGCTCAATAAATAACCCAAAAAGTTCCACCCGAAATAAAGCAAAAAAGGCAATACCCACGGCAAATTTTGCCGCGTAACGGGGCAACGTTTTTCCACGGAAAGCAGGCTGAGCCACAAGGCACTCAGTATCAAAGCACCCGTTTGGAAAAGGGTAATTTTAACAAAGGCCGTATCATACGTGCCCGTATAAAACGAAACGGACACCAATAAACACAAAATCCCCAGCCCCCAAGACAAGGCTTTATCTATCAAAGAAACAAAACTCCCCCCCTTTTTAGTAGCGGAGGAAGTGCTTTTTAACAGGCTTTTGGAACTGTGTTTTGCTGGCATACGTATATGGTAGCAATTTTCCTTTCAATTGAAAAAAATTTCCGTTGTATTTTAGAATTTTTTTGCTATACTATGTAGGAGTAGTACCCGTGCTACTATTTAACTTTGAGGAGAAGATAATATGAACAAAGGTTTCACCTTGATTGAATTGCTGGTAGTGGTGCTCATTATCGGCATTTTGTCTTCCGTGGCGTTGCCGCAATACACCACCGCCGTGGAAAAAGCCCGCTCTACCGAAGCGGTAACCCTGTCTAGCAATATTCGCCACGCGGCCGAACGCTACCGCTTGCAAGCCAATGATTGGCCGACGTCGTTTGACGAATTGGATATTGAAATTCCGGACAATAACTCTTCTACTGCCGATGCTCAAACCAAAAACTTCACCATTACGATAGCTGATTTGGGTACGACGGATTTCTTGATTACCGCTACCCGTTCTGGCAGCACTGCTTACAACATCTACACAGCTGTAAGCCCGGATGGAGAGGCTATCCGCTGCTGCGGTAGCACTGCTCCGAGTTCTGCTGCTGCTTGTGGTGCTGAAGCTGCTTCTACCACTGCAATCGGAAAAACCTGTAAAGCCATTACCAGCGGTCACTCTGCTGACGGCAAATGGTAAGCTGATCCGCTTTATAAAAAGCCGCCCTTTCGGGGCGGCTTTTTTATGGGCAGATTTGCTGAAAGCTCAGCAAAGCACGCAGGTTGTGCGTATTGAGTTGGCAGAGGGATTCGTCCTGATAATCAAACCGAATCCGACACACGGGTGCATTACTTCGGCTCCCCGTTGCGCAGCCGCTCAAGGCACTCAGCACGGCTAAGGCCGCCATAAGCACGCAGTATTTTATCCGTTTTCTCATTTTCTTTCTCCCGTATTTCCAATGCATCTTTCTCCGCGCAACGGTAACCGCAGCAGTAGCATGCCACCCCCCAACCAATGCCCAACACAAGCCCTGCCAGTATCCCCCATATCATTTACTAAAAGACCCGTCCGGATTACATAATGACAAGGCAGACAATACTTTAATAACTTTAGCCAAGACATGATCATCCTTTGGCGTAGGGGTCAACTTGACCACCGCTGTAGCCAAAGCCACTGCCGCCCCGATGACGGCCAATATATCTTTTCCATTGTTTTGTATCCATTCCATAACTTCCTCCTAATTGTCACGTCTAAATTGCATTAAAATAGATTTGATCGTTTTTACGTCATCTATTACAATATCCATTTTTACATCTTGACGATTCAGCTGTTCTTCATGCAGTTGTACCCGCGCTTCCAGCTTGTCCACCCGCGGCGGCAACCCATAGACAGTAAAACCCCAAAACAGCACTGCGCCTGCCGCTCCTAACAAATACACCCACGTTTGTATTTTTTCGCTCATAATTCCCCTACGTACACCTTTTTGAGTTAAAATTTTGATGTTTTTACTCATCAAACGGCCCCTTTCCCGAAGGCATGCCAATAGTGGGGTAAGTTTTGGTATAAAAAGGCTTGCGTTTCCGTCTTTTTACTATCGTTCACATAAGTTACATACGCGCCTTGGGTAACCGTAGCGGTAATGGTATAGTGGGTGTCCGCAAACGGTTTAAGAAATGTAACTGCGTGGTTATTCCCAACCCCGCTGCTTTTTCCGCCCTGTTCCAGCCACCCCGATTTATACAGCCGATACCATTGCGTTTCGTCTTGATAGCTTTCCACCACGTAGTCATAATTGGCAGGAATATTAGCCAAATCTTTATCTGCTTTGGAGCCGATAGCTTCGTAAGCTTCTTGCACTTCTGCGGCACTTTGCGCCGCAGATTCCGCGCAAGTTTGTGCCGTAAGAGCAGATTGCCTTGCCTCCGCCTCTGCAGAAGATAGCTTTTCTTGGACGTCCATCGCCTGTTGTGCCGATTCTTGTGCCAAATCGGCCGCCGCTTGGCTCTCTTGTCGGGCTTGCCAAATATTCTCTTGCACCGTTAATACCTCTTGCTTGGCTTGTTGGGCTGTATCTCGGGCCGATTCGGCAGATGCTACATAATGCTGTAAATTTTCCAATACCGCTCCTGCCACTTTGCTGGCTTCTACCGCCGTTTGAGCCGCAGCGGAAGCGGTGTCCATACTTTGGCTGGCGGCAGCAGTGGCTTTTTCAGCATCTTGTTTGGCTTGTTGTAAAGCCTGTAAATAAGCGGCGGCATCCGTTTGCGTTTGCGCACTTTGCGGCGGAAATTTAACTGCGCGGGATACTTCATTGGCCAATTCTTGGGCAATCATCATGGCTTTATCGTAGCCTTGCTCTAAAATCAGCGGGTCAAAACTTTGTTGGGCTAAAAACTCCGTCTCTTGGCACAGCGGTGTGCGGCGCTGTAATAATAACCGTTTGTCAGAAGATAAGGGCGGGGCATCACTATCCGGTTGCGGGTAGTAAAAAATTTTATTTTCCTCATCAATTTCAAAGTCTCCCGCTAATAGGCTTTTATTCCCTGCCTCATCCAACAAATACACCTCCATATCCTCTTTTTGTAAAAAAGGAAACGGAATATCCCACTGTGTGGCGGCACCGTCTGCCTGATAAATCACATAGGTTTGTGTGTTTTTGATTGTCATTTTTCCACCTCCTGCAACTGCAAAATCCGGCTGGCCCGTTTAGCGGCGGAAAGATGATCCTGAAATTGTATACCTGCCGTGTAAATCATATATTTCAAGGCTTGTTTTTCCGCTTCGCGGTAGTTTTGGCGTTTGGTCAGCTGTTCTACCGCCGGTAATAGCAATATTTCCTCCGGCTCCTGCTCTGCGGCGCAACGCTGGCAGAACTTGTATTGCAGTAACACATATTCTTGAGCATTTAATTTTTTCTCTTCAAACAGTTTTTCTATCTCCGTTTGGTTGGCTTGGCCCAGTAAAATTTTTTCATACTGCGCATTAAACACATCTTTATGGGGTTTGTCTGTCGCACCCGAAAGAGCCGAAAAGGCTTTCTGTATGCCGTCCATGTGGGATACAGCCCCTCTGCTTTGCTGTAAAAGGCGTGATTCGGCCGCATCAAAATTTTGTAAATACAAGTCTTTGTAAATAGCGGCTTTGTGTGAAAATTCCTGACGAGTTTGCGCGGCTAAACGGGCCGAGAGAACCTGCCCAAATATCCCTTTTTCTGATGGGGGAACAGATAATTTTTCTACAAACAGGGCCGCCTTTTGAGATGAAAAAGTGCCGTCTTCTTTCCGCAACTTCTCATAAACTTCTTCCGGCAAGGCATGCACCTGTTCGGCGGCTTTGCGGTAAGTGATTTGGGTATTTAATACGCGGGCTGTTTCCGGCGGAATATCTTGGCTAAAATGCTGGCAGGTTTGCGCGGCACGGGCCCAATCCCCCGTTTGCAAAGAGGTTTGCACATTTTGCACAATAGCCTGCTGACGCAATTTGTGCTTAAGCTTCTTCCACTCCTCTTGATTCATTCCGTCATTCAAGGCCTCTTTTTCAGCGGCGGCCAAATTCTTTTGCATATATTCGGCCAAAGCCTGAGCCGTAGGAATGGCTGAAGAAGTTTTTATAAAAATCTGCTCTCCCTCTGCCCAGCGTTCCTTTCGCCATTGCTTTTGTTTTTGGCGTTGTATTTCTGCCGCCGCGTGACGCAAAACCGCGTAGTCCTGCGGCAAGACGGAATCTTTTTCAAACAGATCCGGACGTTGCGCAACATATTCGTCCAACTTTTCTACCGACGATTCTTCTTGTCCGCCGGAAAGTGAACGAAAAATATTTTTTTGGCAGAACTGCTGAAAATTACTGCGCTCTTGGGAAGAGAACCCTCCCGCTGGATTCATTTTTTCTTCGTCCTTTTTAGATTTTTTCAGAAATTTTTCGGCATATTCATGCGCTATGACTCCCGTTTGCATCAGAGCGCCGGTTTCTTGCCACTTAGACCAGCCGGAATGGCCGGAAGCCTCTTTTAACGGACGTGCCAGATTTACATTTCGAGCGTAAACGCTCTGATACGGTACTTTATTTTTATAAACCGGTATTTTCATAAAATTTCCTCTATTTTTTGAGCCAACCGCTCAACACATGATTTACTTTGCCCCACCAGCCGCTACGCAGCCTTTTGGCCGCTGTGCGGTATTGGGCCGCCTCCGTGCGGTACTGCATGGCCTGCAAGGCCGCCTGCGTGTGGGTTTCTTCAATGGAGCGGCTCATATTCTCAGCCAACATTTCCTGATCCATTAATGCATTCAGACGGCTGTTTTTTAAAATTTTTTGAGCCGTAGCCGAACGGGCCCCCAATCCGCTGGCCGCCAAGGCGGTCTTTTGTTGACCGAGCAACTGGGAATAATTGCGGTTCAGCTCCCTGCTCTGGTATCCCGCTTCTTGAAAAATAGAATGACTGTTACGCTTTGCATTTTCCTCTGCTTGTTTGGCTTGCTCGTCAGCTACTTTGGCCAAAGAACGGTAATAATCTTTTTCCTGATCGTACTGCCCCAATAAGGAAGCGGCCGTAGATATCACCTCTCCCCCCGTAAATAAAAAATTTCCTAAAGCTCCTCCCATTTTTTCCTCCTTATTTATTTTGCAGTTCCTCTGAAGGTCTGCTAAATCGGTACAACACAAAGCGGGTTTCCTTGCCGGCCAGTTGTATGCCGTCTGCCTGAGGGCAAGCCCCCAGACGCTGCAAATAACCTTGGGCCGCCAGATAACGCCGGTCGCACAGTGCATACAACTGCGGATATAACGATAAAAAATATGCCAAAACATGTTGGGATACTTTCCAAAATTCCTTTGGACAGCGCAACGTTTCTTTTCCCGTCCAAGACCACACACACCCCCGCACTCCCAGCAAACTATCTGCCTCCACTCCTGCCACAGCACATACCTTTCCTCGATATAAGAATGCCAAAGAAACAGATGATTTTTGCCAACAGTGTTCCAACACCTCCAAAGCAGACAAACGGTATGCCGCCCACATTTCTTGCCGGTCCTCCAAACGCACGCAGCGGGCCAACTCTGACAAATGTTCTTTACAAAGCCACTTCAAACTAATATCATTAGAAGAGAAGTATTTCTTTTTTAAGGAGGGCAACATGTCATTTGTAGCCGTTTGTTTGATTGTCTTGGGATTGGTTTCTTTCGCACTCTTTTTTCTCATTTTCAAACTCATCTGGATTTTGTGTAAGAAGAAAAGCAACTTTTGGCCGCTTACCATTTCCGGCGTGTTGGCTGGGATCGTTGTATTGGCAGTAGGGATTTTTTCTTACGGAATTTACAAACAATATGTAAAACCGTTTGATCCTATTGTAGAAACCGTTAAGGCTCAAAAAACCTTGCAAGAAGGCCATAAACTTTATACTAATCCGCAAGGGTTTGCCATTACGCTCTATGACGGAACGACTATGAGCAATTGGATACATATAGACGATTGGAATTTTTTGGTAGGGGTAGATACCAATATGTTCATCAATAAAAACAACTCCAAACAACCGATTTCTTTGTATTTGTTGGGACATGAAACAGACGATGATCCGGAGAATGCCCACCAAATCATGGCAAAAGTGGTAGAAGGGATAAAACAGAGCAACTCCCCCAAAGCCAGCATTGTGCTGAACCAAGTGCAACCCATAGAGGTGGGAGCCGATGCTGTGGCAGAAATGCTTAATGCCACCATCTATCCCCATAATTCCAATATTCCGCTAGACTTCTCTTTAGTCATTGCCACCAAAGGATATGACACTTATTTCTTGGCAGGAATGGGAAACTTCGGAAACGAAAAAATATTAGATACCGTCAGCAGTTTTGCCATCACTCAATAAAAAACTTCTTCTTTTTACGCCCGATTTTTATCGGGCGTTTTTTAACACAATTGTGTAACCACGGCCAATAAAGTGACGGGGAAAGGCTCTTTTTGCAAAAATTCTATAGCCGGAAAAACGGAATGGGACGAAGATACAATTTTGCAAAAATCCCGTGTTTGTAAAGAAGGGGCAACATCGTAGCTTTCAGCCGGGTCTCCTTGTAATTCGTCCAATTTTCCCCCTTCGGCCCCAGCTTGGCCGCCGCGGCTGTCCAACATTTTTAAGGTTATTTTTACCAAACGTCTCCGACGGTCCTGCACAGAGCCTTCCGCCGTTTCAAACACCACCGGCAAGGTCTGCAAACAGGCTTGATAAGCAAGTCCTGCATGAGCTGTATAAACTGCCTTGGCAAACGATATTTTTCCGTCTTTTACCGGTATATCCGTTAGCGGGTTTCCATCCGCAAGTACCGATATATACTGCCCTTCCAAATGGGCCAATCCACCCATTTCCGTAAAGGGTTGGGTGCTTTTTTTAGAAATGCTACAATCTAAAAAAATTTGGTCCTCTATCGCCGGACTGCTCATACGGGGTAACAAACGCTCCACAAAACATTGGCCGTTACGTTCTATCAAAAACCATGTTTCATCGTAACCACGGGCCGGAATACTGCACACACTCAAAAATTTTCCCTGCGTTTCATGGCAAGTCCAAGCAAACATTTCTTCTTCGGACAGATAGGTAAGGGAAAGCAAGGATCCGTCATTCAATACACACCAAATTAAATTATCGGGCTCTTGCTGATAGGCTAAGGCTTTAATCTCTTTATTTACAAACAAATGCTTCGCCCGAAGGGTTAAATCCCGCCCTGTATAAGAGTCACTGCTGTATTCATAAAAAAAATCTCGCAATACGCTTCCTCTGGACTGCACATACAAAGTGCGGCTGCCCACCACTAAAGGAGATACTTTGCTGGCACCGCGTTCACCCTCTTGGGCAATTTCTATGTTGTAAGGGGTCAAGGCACCGCTAGAGCCCAAACTCCATTCACTGCCTGCTGTAAAAATCAACAGTTTGGCTCCCGTCGCAACAGAATTGATAGCATTTAATTTTTTACCGGAAAGATTGAGGCTGATCGCATCGGAATCTGCTAAACTGCGCAGATAACCAAAATTTTCATACTCTGCTGTTTTGGAAAACCAAAGTGTTTGCGGCTCTTTTTTCGTACCGGCAAAACCCAAGCGGTCCTGATAGAAAAAAACACAAGTCGGAAATCCGGCATCTTCACTAAAAGACCCCTCCGCCCAATCATGGGTCCATTCGTCCATATTCCCCGGTTGGCGTTGGACTGACACCAACATCTGGCGGGCGGAGACAAAACTTTCCAACTTTACAATTCCTTCCTGCACAAATGCATCCGCTTGCAAGATATATCCCATTTCTCCGGAAATACCCAAACAACGCACGCGCAAGTAACGCATTTTGGCCGATAATTCCAAGGTACCCAATGTACTGATATTATCTTCTTCTTGGGCTTTGGTAAAATGCTTCACTTTCGTCCATGTTATTTGGTCCTCCGAAGACTCTAAAGCCATTTCTCCATACCAGCTGCCGCTCGTGCGCAAACGCCAGTCTCCACCTGTTTTTATAGTGGCGGAAATTCCTTCATATCCCAATGTGCCCGTTTCATAAAAACTTTCTATGCGGTGATGTAAAGAAAATAACCCTCCGGCTTGCCCCGGACGGAAAAGATCAAAGTCCGCCTCTAAGTAGAGCTTTTCTTCCCCACTGCTGATGACTTCTCCTGCATTACAACCGCCGCTCATAGTTTGACTAACCACCAATTCCGGAGCAGATAACAGGGCCGCGCGATATTCAATAACCAGTTGTGCACCGTTATAATCTCCGCCATTTTCTTGGGCGGATTCTATACGCAATACGCCCCCCTGATTATAGGCCACACAGCCTGTAGAGGCGTATCTTTGGTTAAAGCTCTGTACCACCTCAGAAGTGTTAAAACCGAATCCGCTCGGGTCATAAAAACGTTCCCCGCGCCAATAGGCCTGTATGAAATAGTTGGGATAGCTAATCGGCAAAAAAGATAATGATGCTTTTACCCCGTCTGACACTACGGTATCTGTTTTACGTAAAAGCCGAACTTTTTTCTTCTCATCTGTGTTAGCCAGCATGAAAGGCCCGTCTTTAATAGCCATATCCTCCAATACAAAGTAACCGTCCTGCGTGCGGGTCAATTTTTTAGGATAATAATCCGCATGAACTAAAAATAAAGTCCTGTCGTACTGCACATAATTGACGGTATCTAAATCTTTGGCTTGATAAGGGGTTGTAATTTCATAAATTTCACCCTCCTTCAACAAAGTACCTGCCGGTGCGTGCACACGGATATAGCCCTCCCCCATCTCTAAAACATAAGCCTCTTCTTCCGAAAGGACAAAGGGAATCAGGCGGCAATTTTTCTGAGAATATTTGACGGTATTAACATAAGCCGTACCCGGACGGTTGGAAGCCCCCCCTTGCGGATGGACGAAAAAGTTGGAGGCCTTTTTAAGCCAAGAACCGTATGAAGCCGCATCTACCCTCCCATAGAGGTGCGGGCTGACCTCTCCACCGGAAAAATTAGGTTGTATCGCATGCAAAACCATACTAACGTTCCTCCCAAAAAGCACTTTTTCCCGAATGTATTTCAAAATTTTCCGTCATATTACAGCGCCGCGCTTCATCTAAGGCCAGCGTATATTTTTGCAATGTCCGTTGCGCTAAGGCGGCATCTCCGGTCAAGGCAATCGCCAAATCAGCTGCCAAGGCCAAAGAAAAGACTTTTACAAAAGCAGGATCAAACAGGCCCTCATCTTTCACATCGCGCGTATATTCAGCCTGTGCTTTTGCGACTCCGCAGAGAATGACCCTCGAATGGATATCCTGCCGGTAAAGTTCTTTAAAAGCGGTATTTGGCAGGTTATTATCCGCTCCGAAAACGCGCCGCAGAAATAAACAATCTTGCGGATAAGCATACATATAAGACCACTCCGAAGAGGTGTTTTGGGGCAATAAAGCCAGTTTAGCTATGCTAGCAGCAAAGGCCCAATTATGGGTACGAAGCACCTCTCTTTTGACCGGTTCATAAAATAAATCACATCTTCTGGAGCTTTCATTATCCTGTTTTAAGGAAGAAATAGGCTCTTGACCTAAATGGGCTAAGGCCATATTACATATATCTATTTTTGATATCATTTTCAACCTCAATTTTAATTTATATTAAATTTTAATGATTTTTTATTTTATTTATAATAAACAAAATTAACTTTATTTTTAAAAATCATTATATT